>NZ_AKJL01000225.1 GCF_000282355.1 Pseudomonas sp. GM49 | reverse complement strand
GAGCCATTCGCGCAGCTGCGGCTCGCTGCGTTCGAGGACGCGGAGAAACTCATAACCGTCCACCAGGCCGGTGTGCCCGCCGCCACAGGTCGCCTGTTTATGGCAATGCAACGCAAGGTAGCGCGGCGGCGGCCCGTATACCGGCGCCTCGGTGTGCGGGCCGATGCCGTTCATGCTCTGGGAGTACGGCAAGTCTTCGTAACCCGGTTTGCGGGTAATGGGAAAAGCCATCTGGCCGTTGAACTGCGGAATGATCGGACCGAACTCTTGCAAGGTGCCTACGACATCATCGGTAAATTCGTCGGGGGTCAGCACCGTCCAGCCCAACGTCGACAGTTCTTCATGACGATGGCCGAGCGAAATGTAAGGTTGAGACGCAACAATCCCTTGATCTGACATGGTGAGATTCCTGGCAGGTGATCAGGCGTTTACGGTTGAGGTGTAAGCGGCAATGAAGTCGCGGCAGGCGTCGCCCGGCCGATAGCGCTGCTCATCGATGCTCTGCACCGGGGTGATTTCGGCGGCGGTGCCGGTGAGAAAACACTCGTCGAAGTCGCCAAGCTCCGTAGGCAAAATCGCGCGTTCGACGACCTGGTAGTCCAGCGCTTTGGCCAACTCGATCACGGTCTGCCGCGTGATGCCGTTGAGGAAGCAATCCGGTATCGGGGTATGCAGGGTCCGGCCTTTGACGAAGAACACATTGGCGCTGGTGGCTTCGGCGACATGGCCGCGCCAGTCGAGCATCAAGGCATCGTGATAACCGCTGTTCTCGGCGTCGTGCTTGCTCAGCGTGGCGATCTGGTAATGCCCGGATGCCTTGGCTTCGAATGGGCTGCTGCTCGGCGGCGGGCGGCGCCAGCTCGCGGTTTTCAAGCGGATGCCGGCCATCCGCGCCGCCGGGTCGAAATAGCTCGGCCACTGCCAGCAAGCGATGGCCACATGCACACGATTGAAACGCGCCGAGGTGGAAATCATGTCACTGCCGCGCCAGGCCACCGGGCGCAGATAACCGTCGACGACCTGGTTGCGTTGCAGCAGTTCATGGCTCGCCGCTTCCAGTTCAGCCAGCTCATAGGGGATGGCAAAGTCCATCATTTGCGCCGAGCGGTACAACCGCTCACTGTGCTCGCGCAGCTTGAAAATCCTGCCGTTGTAGACCCGTTCGCCTTCATACACGGTGCTCGCGTAATGCAGGCCATGGGTCAACACATGCAACTGCGCCCGGGACCACTCGACGAACTCGCCGTCGAGCCAGATAACGCCCTGGCGTTGATCAAACGGGATACTGCTCATGTCCATATCTCCCCATTGCTCATGATTTTTCCTACGCCGTTTCCAGCAACACGGGTATCAATTCGGGCACCGCTGCGGGCTCGCTCTGAAAGAAAAACGCACGCTCGCCGAATGCCGGCTGCAAGTCGTCGAACCAGGTCACCTGCGGATCAAAGCGCGCATAGAACGTGCGCAACACCCATAACGGATTGCGCGCCTGGAGGAACTGCAGGACGAAGACCTTTTCCCCGGCGACGGTCTCGATACCGTTGATCAACACTTTGCCGTAGAAGGTGCTCATGGACGGCCCGCGCACTGTGCGCGCCAGCCCGGATACCGTGCGGTACGCCGCCTGGAAGATCTCGTAGGCCCGGACCAGCGGCATCGCGAAGTAGTGACTGGGGCCGGTGTCACGCTCGACGAACATGTAATAAGGCACGGCCCCGAGCCGCACACCTTCGGTCCACAGCTCGGCCCAATCGGCGGGGTTTTCGTTGATGTGGCGGATCACCGGCGCCTGCATGCGCACC
Source organism: Pseudomonas sp. GM49 (assembly GCF_000282355.1). Taxonomy (GTDB): domain Bacteria; phylum Pseudomonadota; class Gammaproteobacteria; order Pseudomonadales; family Pseudomonadaceae; genus Aquipseudomonas. The sequence continues at coordinate 66,737 of NZ_AKJL01000225.1, read as the reverse complement.
GTCGCGCCCGTCGAGCGAATGCGCTCGATGGCGTGGCGGGCGATGGCCTGGCGGATCTCCACCGGGTGGTTGTAGTGGCCCATGATCGACAGGTTTTTTCCCGCCGCGACGATGCGCCGGAACAGCTCCAGCAACTCAGGCGCATCCTTGTCGCTGACAAAACGCTGCGGCCAGTACGCCACGGATTTGGTGCCGATGCGGATGCTCTTCAGGTGTGGCAAATCCAGCAGCGGCTCGATGTAACCGGCCAGCGAGCGGGTATTCATGATCATCGGGTCGCCGCCGGTAATCAGCACGTCGGTCACTTCGCTGTGCACCCTCAGGTAACTCACCAGCTCCCGGGATTCACGGGCGTTGAACTTGAGCTCTTCTTCGCCGATGAACTGCGCCCAGCGGAAACAGAAGGTGCAGTACGCGTGACAGGTCTGACCCGCGCCGGGGAAAAACAGCACGGTTTCGCGGTACTTGTGCTGGATGCCCGACAGGACTTTTCCGTTGAGGATGGCAACGTTGTGGGTCAATTGCCCGGCCGGATGAGGATTCATGCGCAGCCAGATCGCCTCGATCCGGCGCTTGATCGCCGCGCTGTCATCCTGCTCGATCAAGTGTTTGAGCGAGGCATATTCCTCCGCCAGCAACATGTCCTTGTGGGGAAAGGTCATGCGGAAAACCGGATCGTCCGGAATGTTGTTCCAGTCGATCAGCGTGCCCAGCACGTATTCATTGGTACGAAATGGCATGACCCGGGCCACGACGGTCATGGCCTCCTGCAACGCCGGCGTCAGCTTGTGCCAGTAAGGTGTGTCGCGGATGGTGCGTGAGTTATAGGGTTTGTAGCGTTCGTGCTCCGACAGTCCTTGCATGACCGCGCTCCTGGTGATTGCCCTGAGAGTTGTTACGCGATGGCCGGCGCTTTGCGCTCTATGTCCATCCACGCCCGGACGCTGTCGCGGTCCCACTGGCGACGCACATACGCTGCGAGCCGGGCAGGCACCGGATCGCCGTTGGCAACCAGTCGGTTGAGCATGATTGCCAGGTCGGTGTCGGCAATGCTCCAGTCACCGAACAGATGCTCGGCGCCCTCTTCCAGCAAATGGTCGGCGACGAAGAACAAGCGCTCGACGGCGGCTTGGGCATCGGCGCTCAGGGGCGCATCTTTTTTACCGAAGTACACCAGGTCAAACGGGCGCTCCTTGCGCACCACCAGCAAGTCACTGCGCAACCAGGCCTGCAATTGACGGGCACGGGCGCGCTGCTGGAAGTCCTGCGGATAAAGTTTTTTATGCCCCGGGGAGAGTTCATCAAGGTATTCGGCAATCGCCGACGATTCCGACAAGGCAAAACCTTCGTGAACCAACGTTGGAACTTTGCATGTCAGCGAAAGATCACGATAACTCGCCAGATAGTTGTCGCGAGCTTTCAGATCAACCGTAACCAGTTCAAATGAAAGTTGCTTTTCCTTGAGCGCCACAAAAGCCGACATTGCAAAAGCGCTGACATAATCAGCGCCGATGTACAGTTTTAGCTTCCTGTTTTCCATAGAACACTCCATTCACCAACTGCAGGGATTAACGTGCATTTGAAGTGATCGTAGTTAGTTGAATGAAGTCTGAATAGATACAGAATTTGTTCGTTTCAATCGATACAGAAAGTTGTTATTTACCGGCAGACACGCAGCCAAAACCGCTGCAAAAGGGGATACGGGGGCAGGCCTGTAAAACAAAAAAGGGAGCCAACGAAGGTTGGCTCCCTGGGCAGATACGGTGGGAAATTACGGCTGGGTGGTGATCAGGCCATGGCTGTCGGCAAAGTTCGAGAGCAGTGCCATTTGCGGCATGTTGCTCATGTTCAGCATTGCCAGAGGCTCGTGTTTGCTGGTGTTGACGAAGCCATGCCGGGTCCAGGCCGGCACCAGCAGCACGTCGCCGCTGCTGACGTTGACCTCATCGGCATCGCCGAGGGTCAGCACGCCGCTGCCGCACTGGATGACGAACAGATGCCACCAGGAATGGGCATGGCCGTTGAGCGTCACACCTGGATTCAGCCATTGCATGGCGATCGCCATCCCCGGTGTCACTTCACAGCCCTCAATGCTCTTGTCGTGAGCCAACGCGACAATATCAACGTCACTGGCTTCAAGGGTTTGACGCAAACCCGCCAGTTCGGTGCCTTTCCACACCTTGGGGCCTGGCGGTCGATGATGCAGACTCTGGCGAAAATCCTTATATGAAAAAAACGCACCTTGAAAGTTATCCATTTGCACGTCCTTTCTTTTTATTCCCCATACTTTAGCGCTGAACCTTAAGTTAACGGTTCAGCGCTGTAAAGCCGGGGGAATAATTTATAAAACCGATGGGCGCAAGGCGGCGATCATGTCCACTTCAATCGCGGCATTCTTGGGTAACTGATACACACCTATCGTGGTGCGTGTATGTTTACCGGCATCGCCCAGCACATGGCTGAACACATCCGAGGCGCCGTTGGCCACTTCGCTCAAATCGACAAAGTCCGCCGTGGACTTCACATAGACCGTTACCCGGATCAATGACTTGATCTTGTCCAGCGAACCAATGGCATCGACGATCAGCGCCAGGCCACGCATCGCGCTGATGCTGGCCGCCGCTTGCGCATCGGCCATGTTGAGGTCCAGCCCGACCCGGCCGGGGTAGTGGATCTTGCCGTTCATGCGCGGCACCAGGCCGCTGATGTACAGCTCATCGTGATGACGGATCAGCGGTGCGTAATGCCCGCCGGCGGTGTTTTCGCCGTAGATGTCATAACCAAACTCTTTGGCCAGGGCGATGAAGCGTTCATCGCAGGTCATGTGCTGGATCATTGATCGAACCCTCTTAATCAGTAATGCAAAAACCTGGTGCTTGCGGGCTCAGCACACGGCGCGGGTGGCCGGTGCCAGGCAAGTCACCTCGATGCGTGACTCAATCGACTCGGCCAGACGCAACAGGTCGTTGCTCAGTTGTCCGTAGTGCTCGTTGAACAACACGATGTGGCCGATGAATGAGAAATTGTCTTTGACCAGTGCGCTGACCGAGTCGCCGATACGTTTGGCGTACTGCCCTTCCACCAGGTCGATACGCAGTGCGCGGGCCAGGACCCCGATGTCAGGCGTGGCACGCAGGATCCCGCCGGTCGGTGCCCTGAGCAGGCGAATGCCGCAGTAGCCGCGAGCCACTGGCTCATGCTGTTCGGTCCGGCCTTCCACCGCCCAGCGCACCCAGCGTTCCCACGGATCGAAATTGACGAAGGCTCGTTTGGCCAGGTCCCAGATGTGCATGCCGCCAGGACGCATGTTGGTTTCCACAGCGGAGGTCAGGTTGTCGCTGCGCAGGAACACCTCGTTGTGCCAGGCCCCATTGTCCTGGGATACCAAACCCGACATATGCCGACCGGCTGCCATCAAACGCGCCTGTACCTGTGCCGGAAGCGGTGCCGGTACGACTTGCTGGATCTCCGCGCGGTAGGCGCCTTCGGTGGTGGTTTTTTCAGTCACCCAGGTGCTGCCGGCCACGTAGTCCCAGCTGTATTCGCGGGCGTTCTGCACCAGCTCTTCAAGGACGATGCCGCCTTCGCGATAAGGCTTCAGGGCGAGCCAGGCGTCATCGCATTCCGAAGGGTGATGGATGACGCGACAGCCCCGGCTGGCGCCTTCGCAGGCCGGTTTGATGAAGGCCTTGCCGCCCAGTTCGACGACGCGCTGGCGCAGTTCCGGCAGGCTTTCGACTCGTGCGGAAAACACTGGCCGGTATTCTTCAGGGGAGGTGCCGGCCGCCGCTTCGAGCCGGCGAAAAATCTGCTTGTCCAGCCCCGCCCGCGCTTCGTCCGGGGTAATGCCCGGCAGGCCGAAGTGGCTGGCCAGCGCGGCACCAAGCAGCACGCCGCGATCGGAGAACGGCAGTACGCCGATCAGTTTCCAGTTGTCGGCATTCAGACACCCCACCACCAGTTCAAGGGACGCCGCCACATCTTTTTCGGCCAGCGAAGTGCTGCAGACGTGATCGGCCACCTGGTCGTCATGGGGCTGAATTTTCTCGACCAGCAGGATGAGCCTGGCGTTGTAGAGCGACTTGCACAGCTCGCGCAGTTTCTGGATGTCGTGAACCCGATTGCCGTTGTACCCGACCACTACCACGCATGAAGTCGTATTCATTAATGCCCCCGACCTGCAAAGTGAAAACCGCAACGGCGATGACTCAGTCATGCAACGACGCATTGGATTTACGGTTGAGCCAGTACCAGGCCAGGATCCCTCCGGTACCGATAACGGCCAGCACCAGCGCGTTGTAGGGCGCAGGCACCACCCGCATGATCAACACCGTCAACCCGGCCCCGACACCCAGGGACACTTCCTTGACGAACATGTTGTTCTGCTTGACCGAGAAGTAATCGAGGTAGCTGAAGGCGCATTCGGCGATGGACAGCAGCGCCACCCAGATCAGCGCCCCGGCGAGGGTTTCGACATGGAACGCGGCGGGCGAAGACAGCACGGCAAAGCCGCCGACGATGATCCCTATCACCGCCACGACCTTGAAGCGCCCGGTGCGCTCGATCAGCTTCATCACCGGCACCTGGGCAAACACCACCACGGCGCTGTTGAGGATCAGCATCAAGCCGTACCAGGCCGGCAACTCGCCGGTCTTGAGCAGGATCGCTTGCGGCAGGATCGAGAACACCCCGAACAGCTTGATGCCCATGATGATCCCGGCAATTACCCAGGGCAGTTTGTTGCCCCAGTTGCTGCCGGCCTGACTGGCCGGGCGGGCTACCACCGGTTCGCTGGTGAAGGTCGCACCGAGGGCGATCGGCAGGCACAACAACACGAAGGCTGCCGCACCGAGGAAAAACATGGTCGGGGTGAGCAGTGGCGACAGCAGGATCAAACCGGCCACCAAACTGCCCATGTTCATCGCGACGCGGTTATAGGCCGCGCCCTCTTTGGTCTGCGCCGCTTCGCTCTTGATCAGATAACCGGCAATGGCAATGCCGTAGGCAAACAGTGCGGCAGCAAACATCACCATGCCTTGATTGCTGGTCAGTGCCAGCAATACCAGGCCGAGCCCGGCACACAGCAGCGTGACGCTCAGGGAGCGACGGCCAAGCACCAGTAAAGTCAGGGGCAACAGCAGCAACAAGGCGCGATATCCGAGGGCCAGAATGCTGTTGGTGGCAGTGTCGAGCCAGACGTTGGCCTTGCCCAGCACCGCGAACAGCGAGACAGCGGTGATGATCCGGATCGTGAACAAACGCAGGTTGATGACCGGTTTGGCGACCGCGACCGTTGTTTCGACACCCATGCAACACCTCATGAACCACGCGATTGCCGCCCGGCAAAGGTCGACCATCAGAAAAGTCTGTAAGGGCATGGTAGAGAGAGAGGCTTGTCCTGATCAGAGCAAGTTCGTATAGAATCCAACGAACTTTACTGCCGGAGAGACCAGTAAAATGCAGGTTCAACGTGCAGTCATAGCCGCCATTGAATTCCAGCCCGGCGTGCCGCTGGTGCAGCAGATCGTCGATCAGCTGACCCAGGCCATCAGCACGGGTGGCCTGCCCCACGGCGCCAAACTGCCGCCGATTCGTGAACTCTCCGACTTGATGAACGTGGGTAAATCCACCGTGGTCGATGCCCTGGACCGCTTGCGTGCCAAGGGTCTGGTGGTGTCGCGCCAAGGCTCCGGGCATTACGTGCATCGCTCCAGCGCCGCGCTGCAAAGCGGCACCGGCCCGGACCTGCAACCCCAGGACACCCTCAGCGTGGTGCGCCGCGCACTGCTGCTGGACAACGGCGCGCTGCGCCCCGGCTGCGGTTTTCTGCCGACCTCCTGGCTGCCCGCCGAAGAATTGCAGAAAGCCGTGCGCAGTACCCTGCGAGCGACGTCCTTGCGCATGGGCGAGTACGGCGTGGCCGGTGGTTATCTGCCGCTACGCCAGGCTTTGCGGGTCAAACTGGCGACTTTCGGCATCGAAGCGCCGGTGGACCAGATCATCACCACCGCCAACACCATGCAGGCCATCGACCTGCTGATGCGCCTGCTGGTCAAACCCGGCGACACCGTGCTGCTCGACGACCCCTGCTACTTCAACATGCACGCCAACCTGGCGCTGCACGGGGCCAAAGTCATCACCATCGCCCGGGATTGCGACGGCATGGACCTCGACGCTTTCGAGCAACTGCTGATCGCCCACAAACCCGTGCTGTACATGACCAACAGCACACTGCATAACCCCACCGGCCACTCGTTCACCCCGGCCCAGGTCTACCGCTTGCTGGAGCTGAGCCACCGCCATGGTTTCCACATCGTCGAAGACGATCTGTATTGCGACATCCAGCAACGCCGCACCCCGCGCCTGGCCGCCAGCGGGCTGGACAACGTGAGTTATGTCTCCGGTTTCTCCAAGACCCTGACCGCCAACAGCCGCGTCAGCTACACCGTACTGTCACCGCAACTGGCGGCACGCATGGTCGCCCTGAAAATGGCCTGCGGCGGGGTGACGTCGGAACTGGCGGAGCAGATCACCTGCACCATGCTCAGCGACGGCAGCTATGCCAAGCATGCGCGGCGCACGGTGGATCGGTTGTATGAGTCCAACAGCCGAGTGGCCACTTGGCTGGCGGAGGCCGGGTGTTCGCTATCGTCGCTACCCGGCGAAGGCGTGTTTATCTGGGCCCGGTTGCCGGATGGATTGCATGCCGAGAACCTGGCTCGCCAGGGGCTGGAGAACAACATGGTATTGGCGCCGGGCACCTTGTTGAGCAAAGGGCCGAATGCCAGTCAGTTCCTGCGCTTCAACGTGGCGCACAGTGACAGCTTGCAGGTGCGCGAGCGGTTTTTCCGGTTGCTCGATAAACCACTTAAGTAACTGACTGCTCTCAATCCTGTGGGAGCGGGCTTGCCCGCGAAGAGGCCGTCACATCCAGCATCAATGTTGCCTGACACACCGCCTTCGCGGGCAAGCCCGCTCCCACAGGGATTGCGGTGTCCCGGCCATCCCCGGCCAGCAGATCGCTACGATTGCCGACCTCATCCTTGCCGGCTAACTTCGCCCCCCGTCGCTGCCAATTCAGCGACCGGGCCTGAGAACCCGGGTAAGATGCCCCGCAGCTGCGCCCCACGATTATTGGCGTTTTTTTACGCCTGAAATTTCGTGTTATGGCGGCTGTGTGTGGGAGACCTTAGGGTCTGCCGGGTCCTGCATCTCCGGTTTCTCAGCCTGCGCACAGCTGCCACCCATTCGCCTGAGAACGAACGGGACAGCTTCACTTATGCAGGAGTTACAAATGAACGTTATTGATCCGTCTGCTACACCAGTCATGCCCCTCCACCTCCCAACCAACAAGAGGTGAAGCCCAATGACCAATCCCCAGGACCTCAAAACCATCGGCCTCACCCCCTTCTCCTACCACGCCAACGAACCGCTGTTCCGCATCAACGCCGGCGTCCCGGTGATCGAAGCCCTCTACCACGCCTCCGACCTGCTCCACGTCGCTAAACTGCTCGCCTCAGACGCCGCCATGGTTCGCGACTCCGACCGGCACGCCTGGGCCTCGCACTTTTTGCAGGATATGAGCAAGGCAATTATCGATGATGTGGTGAAGGCGCTCGATGCGCCGTGTAACAACCGCGCGTGAATGAAAAAGCCCCGCGATTTTTTTGAATGCGGGGCTTTTCAGATATTCGACGATGTGATCAAACGACTGCCAGTCGATCAACCATATCCGGGAATTTCTCCACCAACCTGATCAGCAAGGCGGCCTGAGCATTGGGCTTCGACTTTTCCTGCTCCCAGTTTCTCAGGGTGCTGGGACTGGTTCGAATTCGCTTGGCAAAAAAAGCCTGCGACATGTGCAGCTTTTCCCGTAGCGCAACGATCTCTTGCGCCCCCACCTCTGGTGCAGGGATGTCCTCCACAACCGTATTGCGCAATGTAATCTTGCCTTCGCGTTGAGCCACCATCTCATCAACGCCCTGCATCAACTCTGCAAACAGGTCGCGTTTTTTCATGGGGTACCTCGTGGTATCGACTTGTAACTATAGGCAACTTGCTTATAGCTAAGCAAACCAAGAGTGCTCTTTGAGATGGGCTGTAATTTCGATGAGCCAGGTATTCCGCGGCGCCGCCATCGCGAGCAAGCTCGCTCCCACAGGTCTCAGCGTCGCGCTCGATACCAGCGATAACGCTAGTCCAATGTGGGAGCGAGCCTGCTCGCGATGGCAGCAACTCGGTCCACAAGAAAGTACCCAACAAAAAGCCCCGCTCTTCTCTCGAAGGCGGGGCTTTTCAATTCAGCATCCGACGCTTACGGCGCGTACGTCAGCAGCAACTCCGTCGGCACTTTGAAGTCCAGGGACATCATCACGCTCAACGCGGTAATGGTGAAGATCGAGAACACGAACAGCTTGCGTGCCCAGACCGTGTCATCCACTGCCTTGTAGCCGGTCCAGGCCATGTACAGCCAGTACATGCCCATGGCCGCGGCGACGGCGAGGTAGCTCATGCCGGCGTAGCCGCTGAAGGTCAGCATCAAGGTCGCCACGAGGAAGGCCAGGATGTAGATCAGGATGTGCTTCTTGGCCACCTGGATGCCGCGCTTCACTGGCAGCACCGGAATCGATGCGGCCAGGTAATCGTTGAAGCGGAAGATCGCGATGGCATAGGAATGCGGCATCTGCCACAGGCTGAACATCACCAGCAGGGTCAGCGCGGCCATGTCGAAGGTGTTGCTTACTGCGACATAGCCAATCACCGGCGGCATGGCGCCCGACAGACTGCCCACCAGCGTGCCGTGAACCGACTTGCGCTTGAGGTACAGGCTGTAGAAGCCGACGTAGATGACGAAGCCGATCACCGCGAACAGCGCGGCCAACGGGTTGGCCACCTTGTACAACAGGGCAACGCCGGCGACACCCAGGACGGTCGCATAGATCAGGGCCAGTTTCAGGGAGATCAAGCCCTGGACCAGCACCCGGTTCTTGGTGCGTTCCATCTTCAGGTCGATGTCGCGGTCGATGCAGTTGTTGAACACGCAACCGGAGGCAACCACCAGGGACGTGCCGATCATGGCGGCCAGGAAGATGGCCAGATCGACATGCCCTTTGGAGGCCAGGAAAAATCCGCCTGCCACAGAAAGCACGTTACCGAAAATGATCCCCGGTTTGGTGATTTGGATAAAGTGCTTGAGGGACATGCGGATTTACCTCACTTCGCCATCATGAACGTGTGGATGCTGAACATGATCCACAGCGACAAGCCAACCAGCAGGACAATCACGATCGCGGCAAAGACAAACGCAATCACGTTGTTACGCTGCGCGGCCGAACGGTCCAGGTGGAGGAAGTACACCAGGTGCACCAGCACCTGGATGACTGCGAACGCGACGACGATCATCAGGGTGATCGACTTCGGCAGCGTCGGGTACATCACCAGACCGAACGGGATCAGGGTCAGGATCACCGACAGGATGAAGCCGATGGCGTAGGACTTGACGCTGCCGTGTCCGGCGTCGTGGCTGTCATGGCCATTGTGGGAATGAGCTGCGTTAGCCATTTACATAGTCCCCATCAGATAAACAACGGTGAATACGCAGATCCACACTACGTCCAGGAAGTGCCAGAACAGGCTCAGGCAGCTCAGACGGGTCTTGTTGGTCGCCGTCAGGCCTTTTTTCTGCACCTGGTACATCATGATCGCCATCCAGATCAGACCGCTGGTCACGTGCAGACCGTGGGTGCCGACCAGGGTGAAGAACCCGGACAGGAAGCCGGAACGGTTAGGGCCGTAGCCCTCGGAGATCAGCATGTGGAACTCGTTGATCTCCATGCCGATGAAGCCGGCACCGAACAGGAAGGTCATGGCCAGCCAGCCCAGGACCTGCTTCTTGTTGCCACGGAAGAACGCCAGCATGGCGAAGCCGTAGGTGATCGAACTGAACAGCAGCAGAGCGGTTTCGCCCAGTACGTATGGCAGTTCGAAGATGTCGTGGCCCGACGGGCCACCCGCTACGTTGTTAACCAGTACCGCGTACGCCGCGAAGATCGATGCAAACAGAATGCAGTCGGTCATCAGGTAGAGCCAGAAACCGTATACGGTCATCTCGCCCGAGTCGTGGTGATGGTCATCATGCCCATGTCCATCGACATGGGTGTGTCCAGCATTGGTCACTAAGTTCGACATGGTTTAAGCCTGTTCCAACGAGGTTTCAACACGGGTGGCGGTGGCCGGGATTTTCCCTGCCGCGACCAGACGCTTGTGCTGCTCGGCTTCGATGCGCTCGATCACGTCGACCGGCACCATATAGCCTTGATCATCACGGGCCGCGTGGATCGCGAAGTAGATCACGGTGCCAGCCAGGCTCGCGATCGCCAGCCACCAGATGTGCCAGATCATCGCGAAACCGAACACGGTCAGCAGCGCGCCCATCACCACACCGGTAGCGGTGTTGTTTGGCATGTGGATCGGCTCGTACTTGGCCGGAACCTTGTACGCGGTGCCGTTTTCCTTGGCTTCGGTGAACGGGTCGACAACGTCGGCTTTTGGCAGCACGGCGAAGTTGTAGAACGGAGGTGGCGACGAGGTCGACCATTCCAGGGTGTGTGCATTCCACGGGTCGCCGTGTTCGCACATGTTTTCCGGCTTGTTGCGGTCACGCACGCTGACGTACAGCTGGATCAGCTGGCAAGCGATACCCACGGCGATCATCACCGCACCGAACATGGCGACGTACAGGTACGGCACCCACTCAGGGTTGGTGGTGGCATTCAGACGACGGGTCATGCCCATGAAGCCCAGTGCATAGAGCGGCATGAACGCGACGAAGAAGCCCGAGATCCAGAACCAGAATGCAGCCTTGCCCCAGCCTTCGTGCAGCTTGAAGCCGAACGCTTTAGGGAAGTAGAAGCCGAAGCCGGCGATGTAACCGAATACCGCACCGCCGATGATCACGTTGTGGAAGTGCGCGATCACGAACAGGCTGTTGTGCAGAACGAAGTCGGCACCCGGGATGGCCAGCAGTACGCCGGTCATGCCGCCGATGGCGAAGGTCACCATGAAGCCCAGAGTCCACAGCACCTGACTGGTGAAGCGCAGACGGCCCTGGTAGATGGTGAACAGCCAGTTGAACAGCTTCACACCCGTCGGGATGGAAATCAGCATCGTCGCCAGACCGAAGAAGGCGTTGACGCTGGCACCCGAACCCATGGTGAAGAAGTGGTGCAGCCAAACCATGAAGCCCAGGATCGAGATTGCGCCCGATGCGTAGATCATCGAGTGGTGGCCGAACAGTTTCTTGCCGGTGAAGGTCGAGATGACTTCGGAGAAGATACCGAACGCTGGCAGGATCAGGATGTACACCTCAGGGTGACCCCACGCCCAGAACAGGTTGACGTACATCATCGGATTGCCACCAAGTTCATTGGTGAAAATGTGGAAATCCATGTAACGGTCAAGCGTCAGCAGCGCCAGGGTAGCGGTCAGGATCGGGAACGAAGCCACGATCAGGACGTTGGCCCAGGTGCAGGTCCAGGTGAAGATCGGCATGTCCATCAGCTTCATGCCAGGGGTACGCATTTTCAGCACGGTGGCCAGGAAGTTGACCCCCGTCAGCGTCGTACCCAGACCCGATAGCTGTAGCGCCCAGATGTAGTAGTCCATCCCCACGCCAGGGCTGTATTGCAGGCCCGACAGTGGTGGGTAAGCAACCCAGCCGGTCTTGGCGAATTCGCCGACGCCCAGGGACAGGTTGATCAGTACCACACCGGAAACCAGCAGCCAGAAGCTCAGGGAGTTCAGGAACGGGAAGGCAACGTCACGCGCGCCGATCTGCAGCGGCACTGCAAGGTTCATCAGGCCGGTGAAGAATGGCATCGCCATGAAGATGATCATGATCACACCGTGAGCGGTGAAGATCTGGTCATAGTGTTCAGGTGGCAGGTAGCCAGGCGAACCCTCGGTGGCCATGGCCAACTGGGTACGCATCATGATGGCGTCGGCAAAGCCGCGCAGCAGCATGACCATGGCGACGATGATGTACATCACGCCGATTTTCTTGTGGTCGACCGACGTCAGCCACTCGGTCCACAGGTAGGTCCACTTCTTGAAGTAGGTGATTGCAGCGAACAACGCCAGACCACCGAGCGCGATCATGGAGATGGTCACCATGACAATCGGCTCGTGGAACGGGATCGCTTCCCAACTTAATTTACCAAACATCGTTTACTCCTCTGCCCCGGCAGCTGAATGCGAGTTCATGTCCGTAGCGGCCACTTCTTTCTCTTTCTTCTCGTGGTGCACCTTAGGACCCGGTTTCATGCCTTCGTACTTGTCAACGATGGTCTGGAACAGGTTCGGCGTCACCGAGGAGTAGAGCTCGACTGGGTTGTTCTGGCTTGGCTTGGAAAGGGCTGCGTATTCAGCTTGTTCAAGCTGTTTAGGTGCCTTTTTGACTTCGCTTACCCAGGCGTCGAATTCTTCCTGAGTCGTTGCGATCGCTTTGAATTTCATGCCGGTGAAACCAGCGCCGCTGTAGTTGGCGGAGATACCGTCCATTTCAGCGTTCTCGTTGGCGATCAGGTGCAGCTTGGTCTGCATGCCCGCCATCGCGTAGATCTGGCCGCCCAGAGCAGGGATGAAGAACGAGTTCATCACGGCGTCGGAAGTGATCTTGAAGTTGACCGGGGTGTGTGCCGGGAACACGATCTTGTTGACCGTGGCGATGCCTTGTTCCGGGTAGATGAACAGCCACTTCCAGTCCAGCGCGACCACTTCGATGGTCACCGGCTTCACGTCGGATTCCAGCGGCTTGTACGGGTCAAGGGCGTGGGTCGACTTGTAGGTGACGTAACCCAGGGCAATGATGATCAGCACTGGAACGGCCCACACCGCGATCTCGATCTTGGTGGAGTGGTTCCATTTCGGGGTGTAGGTGGCGTTGGTGTTGGACGCGCGGTATTTCCAGGCGAACAGGAAGGTCATGACGATGACCGGAACCACGACCAACAGCATCAGCAGCGTTGCGGTGATGATCAGGTTTCGCTCGTCCAGACCAACCTGGCCCTTGGGATTGAGCAAGGTCATGTTGCAGCCTGACAGCAACAACGTGCCGATCAGCGGCAATAAGCCTAGTAGTCTGGGGTACCTGTTTTTACTCATCTCACGACCTCTAAAGCAGCTTGCGCAATGCAGTTGGGTTTTGATCGCCAACACTTCACCCTGCCAAGGGTTGGCATTTTTCTTGGATTGAATAAGGGCATGCCCGTCGTGCGTCAGACGCTTTACGACAAATCCCGGGCCTGCGGTGAGTTCTTATTCGAATTCGTGGTCAAAGGCCTTGTTACAGACCAATTCCATTTGGTGCGGGTAGTTGGAGGCTCCGACACCTGGGCATCGCATGAAGCCACCAGACCTCTCGACACCCTGTTTCTGCTCACGCCTGGTTAAGATTTGAGCAGTGCCGGGAATTCAGTGCGGGCGATTGTAGATATGTAACGTTTTATAAACCATGTCTCATCCCGAAATAATTTTTATCCGTACCGGCAACAATCATTAACCGTTTTCGCAAAAGTGGCGCATCTTATCGAAATTCATTCTCAACAAAAACACCAAAATAAGTAGGTCTTCCACCCACAGTTCAGACAGTATCGGGTCCCTCTTCACCGCCCTTGAGCGTGCCCGAGGCCCGATATGACGGGGGCTCTGGCTATTCGCCAGACCGTGTTAAAACTGCCTGCTTGTGCTCGGAACGGAAAAAACCGGAAGCCTGCAAAACAGCCCAATTTCGTTACGTTTCCATGCACCAATCCGGCCTCCTCGAACGCCCTGCGACACCGACTCTGTGACAACATGTCGCACATGTGTCGCACCCTTGGCTGTCGCACATCACGGTCATTTTACCTGGCCCCTGAAATGCGCTCCGCAAGACAAAAAAAGCCCCGGTCCTCTCTGCGAGGACCGGGGCTTTTTTGTCCGACAATGCGTGGCGGCAGATGACCTCAGCGCAGCGCTTTGCGGTTACGCGACGTCAGCAAAGGCACCAGCACCACGATCAGCACGAAGGCGACCAGCGCCCACTGCGCCAGCGACAGGCCGAGGATCGGCGGATACGGCGTGGAGCAGAAACCATCGACCTGGAAGCCCAGCGGGAAGATCTTCGCCAGCGGCAGACCATCGACAATCGGTTGCAGCACATCGATGCCGCAGCTGACCGCCGGGTAGAACTGCGTATAGACGTGATGCCCGGCAACGCCGACGCCGGCCAGTGCGCAGATCACCACCAGGGTTTCGAACACTGTGATGCTGCGACGGTTGCGCATGGCCGCGCCGATGAAGGCGAAGATCGCGATCAGCAGCAACGCATATCGTTGCAGGATGCACAGCGGGCAAGGCGCCTCACCCAGGACAATTTGCATGTACAGCGCACCGCCGATCAGCGCCAGGCAAATGATGCCCAGCAACACCAGATAGCGCCGCTCACGCCCCAACCGCATGGTTTCCTCGCTCATCGCGTTTCCCTTCAAAATATCGATTGCCCGCCAGTCTACACGCTGACCCGAACCTTTGAGAGTCTGGAGCATGTCAGGGGGATTCGGGGGGAATAGACGACAGGGCGGTTAAGAAGGGATTAACTTTCCAGTCTTTTTCAAGAATTGAAACCGGGGTGCGCCCATCGCGAGCAAGCTCGCTCCCACATTGGCCCGTGTCGTTCACAGATCAAATGTGGGAGCGAGCTTGCTCGCGATGAAGGCGACTCGGTCTCCAGTACTGTTTATTCCAGCGCCGCTGCCGGCCCGAAGAACTCATAGCGGCTTTGCTTCTCCGGCACGCCCAGTGCCTTGAGGTGACGCTTGATGGATGCCATGAAACCTTTCGGCCCCAGGAAATAAACATCCAGGTCACGCTGCTCCGGCAGCCATGCATGCAACTGCTGTTGGCTCAACAAGCCGATCTTGTGTGCCGCCGGGCTCACGCCGTCGTCCTCGGAATAGCAGTAAAAGCGCTTGAGTTGCGGGTGACGCTCGGCCAGGCCGTCGATCCAGTCGCGGAAGGCGTGAACGCTGCCGTTGCGCGCGCAGTGGATGAAATGCACCGGCCGCCGGGTTTCCAGTGCCGCTTCGAGCATCGCCAGGGTCGGGGTAATACCGACGCCGCCACTGATCAGCACCAGCGGTTTGTCGCTGGCGGTCAGGGTGAACTCGCCCGATGGCGGGAACAACTGGATGCTGGCGCCGACATGCATCTGGTCATGCAGGTAGTTGGACGCGCGACCACCGGCTTCACGCTTGACGCTGATGCGGTACCGGCCTTTGTTCGCCAGCGCCGACAGCGAGTAGTTGCGACGGATCTCTTCACCGTCGAGGATCAGTTTCATGCCGATGTACTGGCCGGGTTCTGCCGCCAGGATCGGGCCTTTGTCGGCGGGTTCGAAGTAGAACGACGTGATCTCGGCGCTCTCCTCGACCTTGTCCACCACGATGAACTCCCGCGCCCCGCGCCAGCCGCCGTGGGCCTGTTCTTTTTGGTCGTAGACGCTGGCTTCGGCACCGATCAGGATGTCCGCCAGTTGCCCGTAAGCCGCGCCCCAGGCCGCGATCACTTCAGGAGTGGCGATCTCCTCGCCCAGAACTTCGGCGATGGCCCGCAGCAGGCAGGTACCGACAATCGGATAGTGTTCCGGCAGAATCTGCAGGGCCACGTGCTTGTTGATGATCTTGGCCACCAGGTCGCCCAACTGGTCGAGTTGGTCGATATGGCGCGCATACATCAAAACGCCGTTGGCCAAGGCACGCGGCTGGTCACCGCTGGCCTGGTGGGCCTGGTTGAACAACGGGCGAACTTGCGGGTATTCCGAGAGCATCATGCGGTAGAAGTGCGTGATCAGCGCTTCACCACCGCTTTCGAGCAGCGGTACGGTGGATTTGACGATGGCACGGTCTTGAGCGCTCAGCATAAGGTAACTCCTGGTCTTCTTGAGTTGCTAACGGACTACCCTATGCTTATCAGCTTCCATGCCAACTAATTAATCGTTATAAATCAATATGTTAATAACAAGATAGTCATTTAGACACTACCTGATTTATAGTCATATCGACTACACGGAGTCACTATGACTGCAAAACCCCTGCTCACCGCCCTGCTGCCCCTGGTCGCCGATCTGTCCCGCGAACTGCCCGAGGGCGAGCGATATCGCCGCCTGCTGGAAGCCATGCGCGCCCTGCTCCCGTGCGATGCCGCCGCCCTGCTACGCCTCGATGGCGAATGGCTGGTGCCGCTGGCCGTCGACGGCTTGAGTACCGACACCCTCGGTCGGCGCTTCAAGGTCAGTGAGCACCCGCGTTTCGAAGCGCTGCTCAGCAGCCCCGGTCCGACCCGTTTCGCTGTCGACTGCGACTTGCCTGATCCCTATGACGGTCTGGTCGATGGCCTGGATGATCATCTGGAAGTCCACGACTGCATGGGTTGCCCGTTGTTCATCGACGAGCGTCCATGGGGTCTGCTGACCCTCGACGCCCTCGATCCGGAGCGCTTCGAACCGATCGAACTGGATGCCCTGCAAGCCTTCGCCAGCCTCGCCGCCGCCACGGTCAACGCCGCCGAACGCATCGAGCGGTTGAACAACCGGGTCGAAGATGAACATCAACGCGCCGAAGTCTACCGCCAGGCCAGCGGCCAGCAGAATCGCGAGATGATTGGCCAGAGCAAGGCCCACAAGCGTCTGGTCGAAGAAATCAGTCTGGTGGGCGGCAGCGACCTGACCGTGTTGATCACCGGCGAAACCGGGGTCGGCAAGGAGTTGGTGGCCCAGGCCATCCATGCCGCCTCGCCCCGCGCCGACAAACCGATCATCAGCCTCAACTGCGCCGCGTTGCCCGATACCTTGGTGGAAAGCGAGTTGTTCGGCCATGTCCGCGGCGCCTTCACCGGGGCGATGAACGACCGCCGTGGCAAGTTCGAGCTGGCCAATGGCGGCACGCTGTTTCTCGATGAGGTCGGTGAGCTGTCGTTGACGGTGCAGGCCAAGTTGCTGCGGGTGTTGCAGAGCGGTCAATTGCAGCGACTGGGGTCGGACCAGGAGCATCAGGTCGACGTGCGCCTGATCGCGGCGACGAACCGCGACCTCGCCGAAGAAGTGCGCAGCGGTCGTTACCGTGCCGACTTCTACCATCGCCTCAGCGTTTATCCGCTGCTGGTGCCGGCCCTGCGCGATCGCGGGCGCGACGTGCTGCTGCTCAGCGGTTACTTCCTGGAGCAGAACCGCTCGCGCATGGGCCTCAACAGCCTGCGCCTGAACAGCGACGCCCAGGCCGCGCTATTGGCCTACGACTGGCCCGGCAATGTGCGCGAACTTGAGCATTTGATCGGCCGCAGCGCCTTGAAAGCGCTGGGCAATTGCAAGGAACGGCCAAAGATACTCAGCTTGAGCGCGGCTGATCTGGACCTGCCCAACGCCAGCGCTGAATCCGTCGTGGAGCAACCCGCAGTCGTCGCGACAGAATTGGTGACGGGCGATTTGCGCGAGGCCACCGAGCGCTATCAGCGTCAATTGATCGGTGCCTGCCTGGAGCGGCATAACAACAACTGGGCCAGCGCGGCGCGTGAGCTAGGCCTGGATCGGGCGAACCTGGGGCGGATGGCCAAAAGGCTCGGCATGAAGTGATGGCCCCTTCGTCGGAACGCCGCCCGGAGCAAGCTCGCTCCCACAAAGGCAGCGACAATCCCTGTGGGAGCGAGCTTGCTCGCGATGGCGTCTTACTGTTCGCCGCTATAGTTAAAGCCTGCTGCAAACAAGTCGATAACCCGGCATCGAAGTCATGGCGATCCCGAGATTGCCGTCACCTTTTTCCAGAGAAGGTTCATATGTCCTCCAACAAAGCCCGCGCAGACTCACTTTCGCTTCTGCTGTTTACCTTGCGCAGCGGCAAGCTGATGGCGATCAACCTGCTCAAGGTCAGTGAAATCATTCCCTGCCCGCCGCTGACCAGGCTGCCGGAGTCACACCCTCACGTAAAAGGCATCGCCACCCTGCGCGGGGCCTCGCTGTCGGTGATCGACCTCAGCCGTGCCATTGGCGAGCGCCCGCTGGAAGATCCGAACGGCGGCTGCCTGATCGTCACCGACGTCAGCCGTTCCAAGCAGGGCCTGCACGTGCAGGCCGTGAGCAAGATCGTCCATTGCCTGACCACCGACATCCGCCCGCCGCCCTTCGGCTCCGGTGGTTTGCGCGCCTACATTACCGGCGTGACTTCGGTCGATGGCACCCTGGTGCAAGTGCTGGACATCGAAAAAGTGATTCACGGCATCGCCCCGGCACAAATCGAAATGGCGCCGACCGAACTGAGCATGGAAGACGCCGAATTGCTCGGCAACGCGCGCATTCTGGTGGTCGATGACAGCCAGGTCGCCTTGCAGCAATCGGTGCACACCCTGCGTAACCTTGGCCTGCAATGCCATACGGCCCGCAGCGCCAAGGAAGCCATCGACTGCCTGCTGGACCTGCAAGGCACCGCGCAGCAGATCAACCTGATTGTCTCGGACATCGAGATGTCGGAAATGGACGGCTACGCCTTCACCCGCACCCTGCGGGAAACCCCGGATTTCGCGCATCTTTATGTACTGCTGCACACGTCGCTGGACAGTGCGATGAACGCTGAAAAAGCACAACTCGCGGGAGCGAACGCGGTGCTGACCAAATTCTCTTCGCCTGAATTGACCCAGTGTCTGATCACCGCCGCCAAGGCTGTCGCCGAACAGGGTTACTGAGTGTTGACCGGAGAATTCTGCTGGCTGATGCGGCGCGACCTATCCATCGTCCTGCCGTCTCCCGAATGGCCAGCCGGCCTGCAACTGTGTGAATACCGTCCCGAACTGGGTGCCGCCGTGCACCGGCTGATGGAGCTCGGTTATCTCGACGGCGGCGGTCGCGTCGCCGCGCTGGACATGTGGCAACGGCAGTTCGAAACCGACCCGGAATATGACCCGGCCCTGTGCTTGATTGCCCTGGATGCCGGAGAAGTGGTGGGCGTATGTCAGTGCTGGACCAGTGCCTATATCAAGAACCTGGTGGTGCATCCGCGGTTTCAAGGCCGTGGATTGGGGCGTGCCTTGTTGTTGCAGGCATTCAAGGTGTTCCAGCAACGGCGTGAAGGCTTCGTGGACCTGAAGGTACTGGAGGACAACCTTCGGGCGCGGCGGCTGTATGAAAGCGTCGGGATGCGCGCAGTCCGCCGGGAGCCGGTTCCGCTCTGATACGCCGCCTTCGCGGGCAAGCCCGCTCCCACAGTGACCGAGTACGACCACAAACTCTGTGCACGATACATAACCTGTGGGAGCGGCGGTGCGGCGATCCGACTTGCCCGCGAAAGGGCCGGCACAACCGCCCCAAATCCTTCAGGCATACTCCACCCTTGGCCACTGCATATCCAAGGACGCCTGACCAATGAAAGCCACAACCCTGACCCTCCTCTGCCTCACCGCCCTCACCTCTCAGGCCCACGCCTCAAGCCCTGACGCCTGGGCCGCCTACGACAAAGCCGTACTCGCCAGTTGCACCAAAGCCAGCGGCCTGAAAGACGCCAAACCAGTGAGCAACGCCGCGCAGTTCGATGACCGGGTCGGCTACACCGCGTTACTGCTGCAAGGCCAGTACCCGCAAAAGCACATGAAAGGTGCGCAAGGCACCGAGCTGTGCCTCTACAACAAAAAGAGCAAAACCGCGTACGTCAGCGAATGGGACTCCATCCGCCCGGTCGGCAAGACAAACTGAGTGGCACATAACTTGCCTCGGTAGCGGCCTTTGCGGCGGCATTCTGTCGCTGCTTCATGCCCTGTGATGCGAGTGAACGCTCAATGAATACGACGTTTTCCTGCGTAGGCTGCGGCAAATGCTGCAACGACCACCATGTACCCCTGACCCTGAGCGAAACCCGGATGTGGGCAGCCGATGGCGGTCAGGTGATCGTGCTGGTGGAGGCGTTTCTGGACAACGGCCTGGGTCTGCCGGTGCAACAACGGGAACACGCAGAACGCCGTTCGGCGGCCGTGCGCAGCGGCGAATCCGAGGCGTACGTGGCCATCACCTTCGCCGCCTACAATGCCGGCCCCTGCCGGAATCTTGACGAAGACAACCTCTGCCGCATCTACGAACGCCGGCCGCTGGTGTGCCGTATCTATCCGATGGAAATCAATCCGCACATTCCCCTGAACATCACTCTGAAGGAATGTCCGCCCGAGTCGTGGGAAAAAGGACCGGATCTGATTGTAGGCGGTGAACTGGTAGACCGGGAGCTATCGGAATTGATCCAGCGTTCCCGTCAGGCCGATCGCAATGACATTCACATGAAGGATGCGATTTGCGCGTTGCTGGGGATTCGGACAACCGCGCTGAAGGGCGATGGCTTCACCGCTTATCTGCCGGACATGAACGAGTTCGCCACGATCGTCGATGAATTGACCGGGCAGGCCCTGCCGCAATGGAGCAGCGAATGGCTGTTCCATGTCTCGACTGAGGATGTCGCCGGGCAGGTACTTGCGGCCGGTGCGCAAGTGGCGACGGATACGCCGGCGAACTATGCGTTTATTTCATTACGCACGGCCTGAACGCCTGACTCTGACGCAAACCCGATCTGCGTCAGAGCGATTCCAGCGTTATGTCAGCGGGTAGCAACCGCCATGCATTCGACTTCCACCCGCGCATTCATTACCAGTTTTTTCGCACCGAACGTTGTCCGGGCAGGCAGTCGATCTGTCGGGAAGTAACGCTTGTAGACTTCGTTCATCGCACCAAAGTCCTTCATGTCCGCAAGAATGACCGTGCATTTGGCAACGTTCTCCAAAGACGAACCACTGCGTTGCAGGGCGCTGCTCAGATTCTCCATGGTTTGGACCATCTGCGGGCCGAAGCCACCCTTGACGAGTTCGTCACCGGCGCTGACGCCAATCACACCTGACAGATGGATCATCTCGCCGACCTGTACCGCATCGGCAAACGGCAGGCCTTCTCCACCTGGGAAGTACCGAGGGAAATCGGGGGCTGTTGCTGGCAAGTACCGCTGGGTAATCGCCTGATACCGGCCATCTTGCTTCAGCCGCTCAAGGGCCAGATTCAGGTTGTCGCGCAATTGGGTATCGGTTTTGCGCAAGGCCATGGCCACGCTGCTGCCCAGCATGGGGTCCTCGAGGGCCGGACCGGAAAAATCGAACGCCTTACCTTGGGGCTGGCTGAGTAATGCGTAAGTGATTTCGATGGAGTCTTGCAGGGTGGCATCGATCCCCCCCGCAAGCAGGCTCTCGATCAATTGTTGGTTGAAATCGAAACTGCGTACCGTTACCCCGGCCGGAGCCCAACGGGCCTTGGCGAACGCCTCGCGGCTGGTACCCGCGAGGACGCCGACTGTTTTCCCCTTGAGCGATTGCGCATCCGCTTGCAGATTCGCCCCTTTGCGCGCCACAAGGCGGCTGCTCAGGGGGTAGAGATCGTTGGTGAAATCAACCCGTTCTTTACGCGCCGATGTGGCGGTCATCGGCAGGATCACATCAAAGCGGCCAGCTTCAAGGGCTTGAATATTGGAGGCGTAATCCTGATCTATCCAGACACAGCGGGTGTTGAGTTCGGCGCAGAGCGCATGAACCAACTCAACGTTCAATCCCACCAACTCACCCTTGTCGTCACGGCTTTCAAACGGTGGAACAATGGCTTCGATACCGAAACGAATCTGTGGCTCTGGTGCGGACGACACGCAACCAGCGGTCATGACCAGTAGCGACAGTAGCGAAAAAGATTTCACCAGAGACATATTGACGGCCTTCATCAGGAATTCATGAGCCTGGAATGCTCAACGAATAGCCATTGCATTTCCCAGCAGCGTAATCGCCAACTCTTGTGGGAAACATCTTGATGAATGAGAGAAAAAAACCGCCAGCAATCTCGGAGGGTCAGCGCTTGCCCATCGAACGACGAGTCCCCGGCGGCGCCATGCCTGGGGTTTTGGTGTGGCCGTTCTTGGCGCCATTCTTATACCACGGCTGGTTGGAGCCCTTGGCTGACGCCAGTTCGCCCGGCTTGAACGGGAACTTGAAAGCCGGAATCTCGGCTTTGGTTTCGCCTTCGGCACTGGACTCGAGACTGTCTGGCAGTGCGGCCGGCTCGTCGCGCATGGCGTCGGCGACCGGCGGTTGTTTCGGGGAAGTCATGAAAGCTCCGGGTGATGCATGAAGTGTCGGGCCCGGTGAGCGAGCCGCATGCCACAGTATAAGAAGTGCGGCAGTATAGCGGAACGGCACCTACAAGCTTCAAGCGGCTAGCTTCAAGTTAAAAACGATGGGGGCGACTTTTAAACTTGCAGCTTGCCTCTTGAAACTTGTAGCTTGCTAAGCATTCTTCACCGCCCGACGAGCCCGCCTCTCATGAAAAAGACTGTCCTGGCTTTCAGCCGCGTCACCCCGGCAATGGTCGAACGCCTGCAACAGGATTTCGATGTCATCGTGCCGAATCCGAAAAACGGCGACATCAACGCCCAGTTCAACGAAGCCCTGCCCCATGCCCACGGCCTGATCGGCGTCGGTCGCAAACTCGGCCGCGCCCAATTGGAAAACGCTGCCAGGCTGGAAGTGGTGTCCAGCGTCTCGGTGGGCTACGACAACTATGACCTCGGCTACTTCAACGAACGCGGGATCATGCTGACCAACACGCCGGATGTGCTCACCGAAAGCACCGCCGACCTGGCGTTTGCGCTGTTGATGAGCAGCGCGCGCCGCGTTGCCGAACTGGATGCCTGGACCAAGGCCGGACAATGGCAAGCGACCGTCGGTGCGCCGTTGTTCGGTTGCGATGTCCACGGCAAGACCCTGGGCATCGTCGGCATGGGCAACATCGGTGCCGCCATCGCCCGCCGTGGTCGCCTGGGGTTCAACATGCCGGTCATCTACAGCGGTAACAGCCGCAAGACCGAGCTGGAACAGGAACTCGGCGCACAGTTGCGCAGCCTGGATGAATTGCTGGCCGAAGCCGACTTCGTCTGTCTGGTGGTGCCGCTCAGCGAAAAAACCAGGCACCTGATCAGTCATCGCGAACTGGCGCTGATGAAGCCAAGCGCCATCCTGGTGAACATTGCTCGCGGCCCGGTGGTGGATGAACCGGCGCTGATCGAAGCACTGCAAAACAACCGCATTCGCGGTGCCGGGCTGGACGTATACGAAAAAGAGCCGCTGGCCGAATCGCCACTGTTCCAGCTGAAAAACGCCGTGACCTTGCCGCACATCGGCTCGGCCACCCATGAGACCCGCGATGCCATGGCCAACCGTGCCCTGGCCAACTTGCGTAGTGCCCTGTTGGGCGAACGACCGCAGGACCTGGTCAACCCGCAAGTCTGGAAGGGTTAAAAAAAACGGGCAGGTGCCAAAAGCGCCTGCCCGTTTAATACAAAAAAGTCACTCTCAACGTCTTAAACAGCTCTCTGAATACACACCCTGCAATTCAGTCAACAACCAAATAACAAAACCACTCGATAGACTCTCCTTCCTACCCAGACACTAAGGGAACAGCAACGGAGATCACCAGCTTGAGCCAACTCACAACAAGTCGAGTCATTCGATTCAGCAAAGCCACATTGATGTTATTTGTCAGCTTCTTTGGATTGCTGATGCTATACAACAACTTCACGGACTACTCGACAAGCTATGAATACATCAGCCACATCCTGAGCATGGACACCACCAATGGTCGCAAAAAATACAGCTACAGGGCTATTACTTCTGCCATGCTGCACCACCGTATTTACTGGCTGATCATTACACTTGAAGTGGTTTACACCATATGTTGCCTACTCGGAACCTATTACCTTTACAAAAATATCAACACCAGCCCCGAACAATTTCACGAAGCCAAGAAACCTGCACTTATAGGATTACTGATCGCCCTGTTTCTTTATTACGTTGGTTTTCAAGTGATCGGCATCGAATGGTTCAACATGGACGAATCGAAAACTTGGAGTTACAAGGACAGGTCTCAACATATTATTGATTTCATCTTTCCGCTATTGATATACATCGCGATAAAAATCGAGCACTGAATCACTCAGCACTCGACGCCCCCCTCAGGCCAGCTTGCCGTTGCCCAGCACCTGCGGCACTTTGGGTTTGCGAAACACCAGTACGTTCCCCGACATCACCAACACCAGCCCCAACAGGGCCGGCATCGTCCACTGATAACCCTCGGCGAACGCCGATACGTTGAGCGCCACCACCGGAAACAGCACTGTGCAGTACGCTGCCCGCTCAGGCCCCATGCGGCCGACCAGGGTCAGGTAGGCGGTGAAACCGATCACCGATCCCGGAATCACCAGGTACAGCAGCGACCCGATGTAACGCGCGCTCATTTCCATCTCGAAGGGAATGCCTTTGACCAGACACCACACCGAGAGCATCGCCGCACCGTAAGCCATGCCCCAGGCATTGGTGGTCAGCGGCTTGAGGCCGGCCTTCTGTTGCAGGCTTGAGAGCATGTTGCCCGCCGAGAAGCACAAGGTGCCGCACAGGGCCAGACCAAGACCGAGCAAGGTTTCCGGGCTGGCGGTATGCCCGGCCAGTTCCGGCCAGAACAGCAGCCCCAGCCCAAGCAGGCCCAGCGCACCGCCCATCAGCACGTTGCGGGCGATTTTCTGACCGAAGAACACCCGCGCATTGAGGGCATTCCACAGGGTGGCGGTGGAAAACACCACGGCCACCAGACCGCTGGGGATCCATTGGCTCGCGGTGAGGAAGCACATGAAGTTGACACAGAACAGACACAAACCTTGAGCCAGGCAGATCAGGTGCCCGCGACGGTTCATCACTTGCAGGCGTCGGCTGAGCAGCAGGATCACGAACAGCACCAGCGCGGCGAGGCCGAAGCGGTAGACGATCGATACGGGAATGGCCACCACGCCCAGTTGCCATTTCAAGGCTATCCAGGTGGTGCCCCAGATCAGCACGGTCAGCAGGTACAAAGAAAGGTTCATGACTAAGGCTCCTCGATAGGTGCCCAGTGTCCGGCGCCACGCCTGGACGCACTTGCATAAACTTGCGCTTTTGTCTGGCGACAGGCTGGCATACGCACGTCTACGGAGTAGGATGCAGGGCGTTGGATGCAGGTGTTAGAGAGCAACAATCATGGCTGCACTGGATTCCCTACAAGTCTTTCAAGCCCTCAACCGCTCGCCGAATGCTCGCCTAGAGCACAGTGCCGAGCTCGGTGACGGCTTGTCCGCAGCCTTGTGGAGCAATCACCACGACGCCCAGGAATACGAAGCGCCCAGCCACCACACGTTGTCCTGCTACATAGCCGGCGGCACCGGCACCTTCCGTCGCGAACAGCCCGGCAACAAGGGCGGCCCGGACAAACTGTGCATCCTGCCGGCCGACCACCAGTCAGGCTGGGTGATCAATGGCAGCATTCGCCTGGCACACCTGTATTTCAGCCCCGAACAATTTGCCCTCGGCTGCGTCACCCTGCTCGATCGCGAACCACGGGAAATGCAGCTGCGCGAGCAAACCTTTCTCGATGATCCGCAGCAGGCGCTGCGCTTTCGGCAGTTGATCACCTTGAACTGGGACGAGCCGGGCGAGCGCCTGCTCACCAGCAGCCTGGCCCACGAACTGCTCAGCCATGCCCTGCTCAGCCAGGTCAACGCCCGGCAAGGACTGCGCCTTAAAGGTGGATTGGCCGCGCATCAGCGTCGGCATCTGGTGGAGTTCATCGACAGCCATCTGGACGACGCCATCAGCCTGGGTCAACTGGCGGCGTTGTGTGCATTGTCGGAATACCACTTCGCGCGGATGTTCCGCGAAAGCTTCGGCTTGCCGCCCCACCAGTACGTGCTGGCGCGACGCCTGAACCGGGCGCGGGAATTGCTGCGCACGACCTCGCAGCCTCTGGGCGAGATTGCACTGGCCTGTGGCTTTTCCAGTGCCAGCCACTTCACCAACCGATTTCGCCAGGCCCTGGGGGGAACGCCCGGCGAGTATCGCCAGGCGTTTTTGCGCTAGTTCCGAGCTTTTTCGGCGCCTTTCAGGCCGCCATCGCGAGCAAGCTCGCTCCCACAAGGTTTGGCGGTGCTCACCTGTTTTGTAATCACCCTATTCCCCTGCGGGAGCGGGCTTGCTCCGGGCGGCGTTCCGACGAAGAACGATGACGCGGTCTGTCCTCAGAACTCCAGCGTGCTGGACAGCGAAATCTGCCGCGAGTCACCCATCGACACAAAGAAGCGGCTCGCCGCCGAGGTGTAGTAAGTGCGGTCGAACAGGTTCTTCACGTTGAGCTGGAACTTGACCTTCTGCCTTTCGACCTTGGTGTCGTAGGTGGCGAATGCATCGGCCACGGTGTAGCCCGGCAGGTCGAAATCGTTCACCGCGTTACCCGCGCGCTCTCCCACATAACGCGCGCCGGCGCCGACCCGCAGCTGATCACCGCCAATAACGGTGCCGAAGTCATAAACGGCCGACAACGAGCCGCTGTTCTTCGCCACGTTTTGCAGTTGATTGCCTTTGTAAACCGGGTCTTCGGTGACTTCGGCATCGGTATAGGCGTAGCTGCCGATCATGCTCCAGCGATCGCTGAGCTGACCGCTCAAGTCCACTTCCAGGCCACGGGAACGCACTTCGCCGGCGGCACTGTAAATAGTGGTCGGGCCTTCGGCGTTGGCCACCAGCACGTTGCGTTTCTTGATGTCGAACAGCGCGATGTTACCGGTGACGCGGCCCGGCAGATCAAGCTTGGCACCCAGCTCCCAGGACTTGGCTTCTTCCGGCGCGATGCCGCCGTCAAGCACGGTGCTGCTGCCGCTCAACGGCGCGATGGTCGAGTTGGGTTTGAACGACTCGGTGTAGCTGCCGTAGAACGACAAGGCATCGGTGTATTTGTAAACCAGGCCAGCGCGCGGCACCCATTTCTGCCCATTGCTGTCGGTGTTGGCGTGGAACGGCACGCCTTTGCCAGCATATTGGTCGTACACCTGGAAGCGCGCGCCGGCCACCAGAATCCACTGGTCGGTGAGGTGGATGGAGTCTTGCAGGAACACCGAATCGCTGCGCAGTTCATCGGTCTGCGCGCTGTCGGGCGCACTGACGGTGGTGCCCGCCACTTCCCGACCATAGACCGGATTGACGTAACTGAACGTGGTCAGGCTTTTCTGGCGGATCAGGTCTTCGCGGAAGATCTTGCGGTATTCGTCGTCGATGCCGAACAGCAGGTCGTGCTGCATGCCGAGCACGTTCACATTGCCTTCAAGGCTGGCGGTGGTGAAACGGTCGGTGCTGATCGCATTCCGGGTACCGTCCATGCTGCGGGTCAGGGTGCCCTTCTGGGTGTCGATGGCGGTCACGCGCACCTGGCTGGCGTCGTAGGTTTCGCGGTTCCAGCTGTAGCCGAAATGGCCTTTCCAGTTGTCGTTGAGTTGGTGATCGGCTTCGAAGTGATAGAGGTCCGAACGCCCTTGCATGTTGTTGAACGGCTCATCAAGGCGCTCGTTGCGCGAGATATCCAGCGGATGGTTGGTCCGTGGATCGATCAGCGTGCCGCGGTCGAACGGCGTGAGGAATTCGCGGTGCTCATAGGCGAACAGCAGCTTGGTGCTTTCGCCGTACCAGGCCAGAGATGGCGCGATCAGGCTCTCGCGATGCACGCCGAAATTGCGCCAGTAATCTTCGTCTTCGTGGTCAAGCACCATGCGGTAGGCCAGCCCGGAATCGCCGAGGGCGCCGGTGCTGTCGAGACCGCCGCCGCTGCCATTCTTGCCGTCGCCATAGCTCGAACCGCGCAAGTTCAAGGCGTTGTACTGCTCAAGCTCGGGCTTCTTGCTGACCATATTGACCACACCGCCCGGATCCTGAATGCCGTAGAGCAACGAGGCCGGCCCCTTGAGCACTTCAACCCGGTCGACGCTGGCGTTGAGGCCACGGCCCTGCACGATCGGCATGCCGTCGCGCATGATCGAGCCGTTACGGTTGTCGCCGAAGCCGCGAACCATCACCGAGTCCTGGGTGCTGCCCAGAGTGTTGGCCTGGGTGATGCCGCTGACATTGGCCAGGGCGTCATCAAGATTGCGCGGTGCCTGGTCGCGGATGACCTGGGCCGGGACGACATTGATGGTCTGCGGGATCTCCTGAACCGGGGCCGAGGAGCGCATCACCGAAGAGGTGGGTGGCGGCTGGTAGCTCATGGAGTCATCCATCACCGAGGTGATGGTGGTCGCGCCCAGGTTCAACGCACCTTCAGTCGGCCGTGGTTCCAGGGCAATGGTGTGGCCGTCGGTGCGGCGGAAGGTCAAACCCGAACCGGTGAGCAGACGTTGCAGGGCCTGTTCGGCGCTCATCTGGCCATTGATGGCCGGCGCATTGAGGCCGTACGGCGCTTCATCGGTGTAGACGACGCTGATGCCGGTCACCCGGCTGAAATCACTCAGGGCCTGGGGCAGCGGTTTGGCAGCCAGCGAAAAACTGAACTGCTCACGCGACTGACTGCCGCCTGTCTCAGCGGCCAGCGCCACGCTCAGCGGCAACAACGCCAAAACCGAAAAGCTCAACGCAGACACACTCAACCATTGTTTGACCGAACCCGATTTTGCCCTGGACTTCATTACTCACGACCTGTGTAGAACCGCTACGGATGCGAATGACTCGCAGTTTCAGTCACTACACGGATGGCAATCGGGTTTACCTCAGCAAAAATTTGAAAATATTTTTATTCAGGGTGATGTGGTGTTTGAACTGGCCCCATCGCGAGCAAGCTCGCTCCCACAGGTTTTGAGTCGGTCACCAAATTGGGGACAACATAGAACCTTGTGGGAGCGAGCTTGCTCGCGATGGGGCCGGCAGCTTCAACGCAAAATAATCAGATGCCCCAGCACCTGATGCTGCTCAAACCCCATCACCCCCTGCAAAGAACTCAACACCGCCTGCGGGTTCTTGCTCGGGAAGCTGCCACTGACCCGACGTGCCGCCAGTTCATCGTCGAGCAACACGATCCGGCCGGGGTAATAGCGCGCCAAATCCTGTACCACGTCGGCCAACGTCGCCTTGTAGTAATTGAGCCAGCCCTGGCGCCAGGCCAAATGCGCTTCGCTGTCCACCGAGTGGAGTTTTTCCATCGAGCCTTCGCCGTAGGCCACTTGCTGGCCGGCGGTGAGAATTTGCTGTTCGGCGTTCTTGTCCGTCGACACGCCAACCCGCCCCGACAACACCGTGACCTGCGCGCCATGGGGCTGCAAACGGACTTCGAACTGCGTGCCCAGGACCCGCGTCAAGCCTTTCTCGGCGTCCACCACAAACGGTTCACCGGTGTGGGTGACGTTGAAAAACCCGGCGCCGCGGCGCAACTGCACATGGCGCTCACCACGGCTGAAGTCCACCGCGATGGCACTGTCGGCATCCAGGGTGACTTGCGATTGATCGGCCAGGGTCACGGTGCGAATTTCCCCTGGCGCCGAGACGTAATCGGCCCCCAGGTCGTCGATCCAGCGCATCGGCTGCCAACCCGTGCCGAGGCTGATCATCAGCAGCAGGCAAGCGGCCATGGCCAAGGCACCGGACCAGCGCCCGACGGTGCTGCGCCGCGAGCGATTCATCGCATTGAGGTACCCCTGCAAGGCAAAGGCGTCTTCTTGGGCGAGAGTGCGCGCCGGCACTTCGCTCAACTCCCACAGCACTAGCGCCTGGGCATACGCCTCGGCATGGGCGGGGTCGGCCTGCAACCATTGGCTGAACGTAGCCTGGTCACCGCTGCCTGGCTGGTCATGCAACAGGCTCAACCAGGCCAGCGCGGCCTGCTCCTGCGCGGGCGTCGGAATGACGCGTTCGAAGTGGTTCACGGTGCTTTCCCTGGCATACGCGTTTCGGGTTCCCGAAGGCTGGCCTTGCAGGCTTCGAGGGCGCGCATCATATGTTTTTCCACGGCACTTTGGGACAAACCCATGGCCTTGGCGATCTCGGCGTACTTACGGCCGTGAATGCGATTGAGCAAAAAGATCTGCCGCGTACGCTCCGGCAAGGCGCGCAACGCCGCTTCGACATGGAGCAAATCGTTGCCCGCCTCCAGTGCCGCTTGCGGTCCGCTGCCATGGCTGTCCGGCGGCTCGACCATCAAGCCTTCGCTGGCCCGGACTCGTGTGCCTTCACTGCGCAAATGGTCGATGGCGATGTTGCCGGCGCAGCGCAACAGGTAGGTGCTGAGTTCCTCGACCTGCACCAGCGGCCGCCGCCAGAAACGCAGGAACAAATCCTGTACCAGGTCAGCCGCCGTCGCCCGACAACCGACGCGACGACTCACCAACGCCTCCATTTGCGAACGCTGGGAAAGAAACACCTGGAGAAAATGCGCACGGTCGCCGCGCTGTTCGTCGTGCTCGATATCGCGGGGGTCGGGTGGGAGAGTGATCATCGTTCATGTTTCGACCTGAAAACCGGTGAGGCCACGACAGCGTCAGGGGGCCGGTAAGGCCGCAATATTAATGATAAATATTCTCATATGCAAAAGGATCGGGGGCAGCCCTCTCTTACGCCCGTTGGTTGCACCGCAAAGCTGGCTGTCCCCGCAGCCATGCCAATGGCCACGGAATCCAAAAGTCACCGAAACGAAAACGGGCCTGCAATGCAGGCCCGTTTTCATGGGAAGGTAAAAAGTGAATCAGGTGTCAGCCGTTAAGCGCCGCCTGTTCGTTTTCCAGAAACTCTTCTTCCAGCAGCTGGTCGGCATGGGCGCCACTCTCGATGGGCACCACATTGGCTCGTTTGCCGCGTAATTTGCCGAACATATGCTCCAGCGCATGTTCAAGTTTGGTGGCCGCTCCGTCGATCGCCTGCTCCATGGTGGAGGCTTTATGAGTGACGGAAACCGGTTGATGGCCTTTTGGCCGCGCCTCCAGCTGGCAGCGCATGTCGTGGGGACCCGGCTTGTCGCCGTTCTCGTCCCGCAGGTGAACCTCGACTCGTGTCAGGTCCTCTTCGTAGCGTTCGAGCGTGCTCTCAATGGTCGTACGTACCCACTCCTCCAGTCGTTTACTGCCTTGAATATGGTTATCGCTATTGACTTGGATTTGCATAGTTCATCCCTTATTTCAGCTAGCTCGCGAGAGGCCGGTCAGCTAAGCCCTTGGGCGTCATCACCGTGACCTCTTGGTTACACAATCGGTCTGTACGCTGAACAATTCAACCCCCTAAAAAAGATAAATTTTCAATCGCAAAAAAAGCCGGACAACCGGTAAAAGCGCTGTTAAGGTCGGGAGTTGGGTCGCCCTGCTCTTACGTAATATTTGCTCACATTTGCCGCTCCCCCAACGGGTGCAAGCTGCGAAAAATCCCCGCTTCTTCCACCAGCCAGTCATGCACCGCACGTACGCCGGGATGGCTCAGCGCCCCCGGTGCATAGAGCAGCATGTAGCGTTTGTGGTTAGGCACCGCCAGACCAAAAGGCACGATCAACGCCCCACGCTCCAGTTCATCGTTGAGCAGCGTTCGTCGGGCAATCGCCACCCCCATCCCGGCGATGGCCGCTTCGATCGTCAGGTGGTTGCGATTGAAGGTATGCCCGCGTCGCACATCCGCCCCCTCGAAGCCGATGGCATTGAGATAAAACTCCCATTCCGCGTACTCGTAGCTGCCACGCCAGGCGGTGATGTCGTGCAGCAAGGGAAAGTGCATCAGGTCTGCCGGACCGTGCAGCGGCGGACGACCACGCAACAGGCTCGGCGCGCACACCGGAAAAATCTGTTCATCGAGCAAGGCTGTGGATAACAGCCCCGGGTAGCTGCCGTCATTCAGATCGATCGCCAGGTCGAAGTCACCTTCATGCAAGGGCACGCTGCTGTCCTCGGCCACCAGACGCAACTGAATGTCCGGAAAACGCTGCTGCAAACGCGGCAGGCGCGGCGTCAGCCATTTGCTCAGGAATGACGGAATCGAACGCACCCGCAGAATCCCGCTGATCATGCCTGCATCCAGTCGCCTCAATTCGGCGTCGATGCTGCCAAAAGCCTCGTTGACGGTAACGGCCAGGCGCTGGCCCTCAGCGCTCAGTTCCACTCCGCGGGCGCGGCGGTGAAACAGGCGAAAGCCCAGGCGTTCTTCCAACTGGCGAATCTGCTGGCTGACGGCGCCCGGTGTGATGTGCAGTTCTTCGGCGCATCGGGTGAACGACAGGTGCCGCGCGGCACAGGCAAACACGTTCAGCCAGACGTATGTCTGGCCGTGCAATTGACGACTCATCGTTTAGTCCCGCTAAAGGATGTCTTAGGAATTTTCGTTGGTCACGTAGGACCTTGACGGGCAGTATCGCCGACATTGCGCTTGTCCTACAAAAATGGCGGCGATTTCCCTTCCATTGCATGTACAGGCTTTAGCATGGCTATCAGCGTTTTCGATCTCTTCAAAGTCGGCATCGGCCCGTCCAGCTCCCATACCGTCGGTCCGATGCGCGCCGCCGCGACCTTTGCCCGGCAGTTGGTCGAACAGGGTTTTCTGGCTGACGTGCGACGAGTGGAGATTCGCCTTTACGGTTCTCTTTCGGCGACCGGCGTCGGCCACGCAACGGACCGTGCCTGCGTCATGGGTCTGATGGGCGAATGGCCCGACAGCATCGACCCCACTACCATTGACAGCCGAATCAACACCCTGCGCGAAACCGGTCAGTTGCCTCTGGCAGGCATTGCCGACATTGCCTTCGACTGGCAACGCGATCTCCTGCTGCTCAACGAGAGTCTGCCCTACCACCCCAATGCCATGTCCCTGACAGCCTTCGGTGAAACCGGCGAACTGTTCGAGCAAACCTATTACTCGGTGGGCGGCGGTTTCATCATCGAAGCGGCCGAAGCCGAATCCGGGATCGCACCGACCGGCGATGTGGTGCTGCCTTACGACTTTTCCAGTGCCGCCGAACTGCTCAAACTCTGCAACGAGCACGGGCTGCGGGTGGGCGAACTGATGATGGCCAACGAACGGGCATGGCGCACTGACGCGCAGATCCGCGAGGGCCTGTTGCATATCTGGTCGGTGATGCGCGAATGCGTCGAACAGGGCTTGCGCCACGAAGGCATTCTGCCCGGCGGGCTGAATGTTCCGCGTCGAGCTGCGAAACTGCATCGCAGCCTGCAGGAAATCGGCAAGCCGAATGTCATCACCTCCACGTTGTCAGCGATGGAATGGGTCAACCTGTACGCCCTTGCCGTGAACGAAGAAAACGCGGCCGGCGGGCGCATGGTCACGGCACCGACCAACGGCGCGGCGGGGATCATTCCGGCGGTACTGCACTACTACATGAAATTCAATGCCGACGCGTCTGACGACGATGTGGTCGCGTTCTTCCTGGGCGCAGCTGCCGTCGGCATCCTGTGCAAGAAAAACGCTTCGATCTCCGGGGCCGAAGTCGGCTGCCAGGGCGAAGTCGGTTCCGCCTGTGCCATGGCCGCCGCGGGCCTGGCAGAGGTGCTTGGCGCCACCCCGGAACAGCTGGAAAACGCTGCCGAAATCGGCCTGGAACACAACCTCGGCCTCACCTGCGACCCGGTTGGCGGACTGGTGCAAGTGCCGTGTATCGAGCGCAATGCGATCGCAGCGGTGAAGGCCATCAACGCCACGCAAATGGCCCTGCGCGGCGACGGCAAACACTTCATTTCCCTGGACCGGGTGATCCGCACCATGCGCGACACTGGGGCGGACATGCACGACAAGTACAAAGAGACGTCGCGGGGCGGACTGGCGGTGAACTGGGTGGAATGTTGATCGCTTTGGAGGCACGTCGAGGTTTATTGCCCTGAAACGTGCAGAAAACGCGCCCCCCTGTAGGAGCGAGCTTGCTCGCGAAAAACCAAAAGGCACCGTGGGGTGTCTGGGTTTACGCATTATCGTTGACGACCATCGCGAGCAAGCTCGCTCCTACAGAACCTGTTTTTTGTCCGACAATTTTGTCGGCATGCCCCTTGCTACATCCTGATTGGAACAATGATGGCGAGATGGCCGGTGGTCTGACATTGCGAACCAACCCGATCACGGCCGGTCAACAACTGCACGTTCAATCAGGCGGTGACGCATCATGGACAACCCTTTCCAGCTCATTACCGATGCCTTTGCAGCGGATTATCAGATCAACCTGAGCATTCAGGGACTGGACGGCAGCATCATGCTGACCCTCTCCAACAGTGGCCGCGTGGTGGCCAAACGCATGATCAGCGCCGAACAACGCAATGACCCCCAACGCCTCAAGCGTCTGGTTCAAAGCATTCAATTCGGCATTGCCATCGAACAAGGCCACAGTGCCGTGGCCATCCTCGAATCCATGACCGATGACGGCACGCGCAGCCTGCCGCCACCACCCGCCAACGGCCGGCCCCGACCCGCCATGGGGCTTTAAAGCTCGCCCTTTTCTACTTCCGGATGTTCACTGGAGCCCGCACCTGTTTTGCGGTGTGGGTTTTCAATCTTCACCGAAGGAAATTGCGACGAAGCGTAACGCACCACCAGAATCGCAAACGCCAGCAGCAGAATCCCGCCGCACAGGTAAATAATTCCCAGGTCCGGCGGGTTGTGGTGCGAAACGTTGGAAATCAGCAGCCGCGTCAGCGCGGTGATCGCCACGTAGATCAGGAAGCGCACGGGCATGTGGTTGGTCTTGAAGTAAATCCCGACCATCGCCCCCAGTTCCAGGTAGATGAACAGCAGCAAGATGTCATCGATCTTGATGTGTCCCTCTTCGATCATTCCGAGAAACTCCATCACCGCCGCCCACGCGGTCACCGCACCAATGGCGAACAGCGCCAGGTAGTGAAAGGTTTCAACGAACAGATTGCCCAGGGACTCGGCCAGCTCATGGACGTTCTGCCGCAATTTTTCGGCCCAGTTGATTTTCACGATGCTGCTTCCTTAGGTCGGTTCGAACGGATGATGCGGGTTGGACGTGAAGGTTTTTCTGCATGCAGAAAAAAGGCCAGCACATGATGGCGAGACGCTCTGGATTGCGCGCCGTGGCGTTTGGTCGCACCTGCTCAGCGCCTCACCTGACAAATGTCGAAACCGGTCTACATTAAAAAGCCACTACCCAAAAGGCAGGGATTCGCTTATCCTTTTCGCTGTATATAGATACAGTAGTCGAAACCGACAACCAATGTGAAGGCATGTGAGGTGGTGAATGGCCGTCGAAGTGGTATACCGCAGCAGCCGAGATCTGGAGCGCTTGTTCATGGATAAAGCCGAAGCTGACCGTCATGACAAAATGCTCGAACTGGCCGAATTGCTGGCTGAAGTGTTGCAGAAAGCCGTTCCGTCGCTGACCGAGCAGCAAGTGGAAGAAGCCGGGATCTACATGGCGAAGAATCGCGATGTGTTCGCCAAGGCGTTCAAGAGCCAGCCGGACGCCCTGTCCGAACTGCTCAGCGCACCGTTTGAAGTCGCAGAACCGGTTGCAACGGTCGAGGTCGTTGAAGCCGCTGAGCCGATCACCCCGGCCAAGCCTGCCAAGGTCCCCAAAGCCGCCAAGTAAGCAAAGCCCAAATTGAACAGGCCCTGAGTCGAATGGCTCAGGGCCTTTTTCATGCCTGTGGAAAACTCATGCCTGATTCACCGGTACAACACTTTCTCCGCCAACTCGTCGGCCACCCGTGCGGGGGAGCGTTTTTCCGCCTGGGCGTGGGCGAACACTTCGGTCAGGCGCGAGCTGATTTTCGACAGATGTGCGGTGATGGTCGGCAGTTCTTCGCCGCGGTGCTTGAGCGACACGTAAATCAGCCCACCGGCGTTGATCACGTAATCCGGTGCGTACAGGATGCCCCGCCGCTCCAGTTGGTCGGCGACGTCCAGATGCGTCAACTGATTGTTCGCCGAACCGGCCACCGCCGAGCAGCGCAATTGCGCCACGGTATGGCTGTTGAGTACACCGCCCAGCCCGCAGGGCGCGAGGATGTCGCAAGGTGTGCTGAGCAGCGCGTCGTTGGCAATCGGGTGCGCACCGAGTTGCTCCATGGCCAGTTGCACCTTGCCGTGATCGATGTCGCTGACCAGCAGTTCGGCACCGGCGGCGTGCAACTGTTCTGCCAGGGCATAACCGACATTGCCCAGGCCTTGAATGGCAACGCGCAGGCCTTCGAGGTTATCGCTGCCCAGTCGCGCCATCGCAGTGGCGCGAATGCCGGTGAACACGCCCATCGCCGCGTGTGGCGCGGGATCGCCCGCCGAGGTGGTGCTGGTGACGTGCTGGGTCTGCTGGGCGATGCAATCCATGTCCGCCACTGAAGTGCCGCTGTCGATGGCGGTGATGTAACGGCCTTCGAGCTGTTCGATGCAGCGTCCGAAGGCTTCAAATAGCGCTGCACGGTTTTCCACATGGGCCGGGCGCACGATCACCGCTACGCCGCCGCCCTGGGCCAGGCCGGCCAGCGCTGCCTTGTAGCTCATGCCCTGGGCCAGGCGCACAGCGTCCTCGACCGCGGACTCGTCGCTGGGGTAGGCAAGGTAACGACAACCACCCAGGGCGGGCCCCAGCCGGCTGTTATGAATGGCAATGACCGCCTTCAACCCGGTGACCGAGTCAACGCTCAGATGCAGCGATTCAAGGCGAGTGCTTTGCATGAGAGCGAACATCGTAAGGCTCCCGAATCACTTCTTGTAGTCGCCAGTATAGGCTTGCGCCCAAAAAATGCAGAAGCGCACAGGAATAAGCACGGCCTCCATGCTAGCTTTCGGAAATAACCTGTATTCGCCCTGGTGCGGCACTGGACGAATGCCGGAGAGGGGGCTAAAACGAGGCATTGCCCGGAGATTCTGATGACCCCGCGCCAATCGTTTTTCGCCTGCCTGCAACGTTCACCGCCCGCGCTGTTCGAGGCGGCACTGTGGATTGCGGTCGAGCACGACAGCGAGGTGAACCCGCAAGCACTGCTGGCCGATTTCCAGACGTTGCAACAACGGGTCAGTGGTGGCTTGCCGATGTTACCGGTCAGTGAACTGGCCCAGCCGTTGCTGCGGCGCATGAACGACCTTGGTTTTGCCCAGGACGATTTCACGCCATTGCGCCCGCAAGTGGCACTGCTTGACAAGGTTCTGGAACTCCGGCGAGGGCAACCCTTGACGCTGGGGCTGATTGCACTGGAGTTGGCCAGGGGCCTGGAGATTCCCATGGTCGGGGTCAACTTCCCCGGACATTTCCTGCTGCGGGTGCCGGGCGCCGATCATTTGCTCGACCCCTGCGGCGGCCGTCGCCTTTATCCGAACGATTGCCGGGAATTACTGAACCGCCAGTACGGCCCGAACATCAAGCTCGGCGCCGAGCACCTGGAGACCGCTGAACCGGTGCAGATGCTTCAACGGCTGTCGCGCAACCTGCGCCAGTTGTACCTGTCCCACGACGATGTCATCAATGCCTTGATCGACGCCGATCGCGTCCTGGAACTGGGCAACGCCAGTGCCACAGACTATCTGTCCCGGGCCAGCCTGTATCAACGACTGGAATGTCCGAATGCCGAACGTTTTGACCTGGAGCATGCGCTGCTGCTCAGCGACGACCCAATCCAGCGGATTCGCCTGACGGAGCGGCTGGGGCATTTGCCGCCGAACGCCATCGTTCACTGATCACTGCCCCCCCTGTAGGAGCGAGCTTGCTCGCGAAATCGGTGTGTCAGCCACCAATGAAGTGATTGCCAGACCGCTATCGCGAGCAGGCTCGCTCCCACCTTTGTTTTGCGCTGTGGCGAGCATTTGTATACACCACCGAAGCCTGTGGGAGCGGCGGTGCGGCGGTCCGACTTGCTCGCGAAATCGGTGTGTCAGCCACATTATTGTTGACTGACACGCCTTCTTCGCGAGCAAGCTCGCCCCCACATTGGAACGGTGTGAGGCATCAAGGCGTGTCTGGCTGGTTCGCCGGATGCGCCTTGATGAACGCCGGATGCGTTGCCGCCAACGCCGCCACTCGACGAATCCGCGGGTAAGCCTCAAGGGAAACATTGAAGCGCTCGGCCGCATACAACTGCGGGATCAGGTAGACGTCCGCCAGCCCTGGTTCGGGGCCGAAACAGTAACCGTCATCACCGATCAACTGCTCCACCGTGGCCAACCCCTGGCCGACCCAGTGACCGATCCACTCCACCACTTGCGGTTCGTCGTGGCCCAACTGGCGCAGACGATTGAGCACGCTGACGTTATGCAACGGGTGCACATCGCAGCCGATCACTGCCGACACACCGCGTTCATGGGCGCGGGTGGCGAGGTCCCTGGACAGCAGTGGCACCTGTGGATAACGTTCCTCCAGGTATTCGATGATGGCGGGAGACTGGATCAGCAACTCGCCTTCATCAGTGCGCAAGGCCGGCACCCGGCCTTGCGGGTTGACGCTCAGATAAGGCGGCTGCCGATGCTCGCCCCCCTGCGGTGCGATCAGGTTGACCGGCAAGGACTGATAATCCAGGCCCTTGAGCGCCAATGCGATACGCACCCGGTACGACGAAGTCGATCGGTAGTAGGTATAGAGTTCCATGCCCCGCTCCTGTTAACGCGCCGGCAGCACTTTGCCGCGGCACTCACCGAATCCGATGGAAGCGAAACCGTCACGACGGCAACGGCCGCGCAGGATGATTTCGTCACCGTCCTCAAGGAATTTACGCACTTCGCCCGACGCCAGTTCGATCGGTTTTTTACCACCCTCGGTAATTTCCAGCAGGCTGCCGAACTGACCGCTCTCAGGGCCCGACAACGTGCCCGAGCCAAACAGATCACCGGCCTGCAATTGGCAACCATTGACGCTGTGGTGCGCGACCATTTGCGCCACGGTCCAGTACATGTGCCGGGTGTTGCTCAAGGTCAGGCGATGGGCTGGCAGGTTCTGTTCACGCATGGCTTCGGTGAGCAGCAACACTTCCAGTTCGATGTCGAACCCGCCAGCGGCCTGATCGCGCTTGTCGAGCAGGTACGGCAGCGGCTGCGGATCGCCTTGCGGACGCGCAGGCTGGGCGCGACGGAATGGCTCCAGCGCCTCGGCGGTAACAACCCACGGCGAGATGCTGGTGATGAAGCTTTTCGACAGGAATGGTCCCAGCGGCTGGTATTCCCAGGCCTGGATGTCCCGTGCCGACCAGTCATTGAGCAGGCAGAAGCCGGCGATGTGATCAGCGGCGTCGCCAATGGCAATCGAGTCGCCCATGTCGTTGCCCTGGCCGATCCAGATACCCAGTTCCAGTTCGTAGTCCAGGCGTGCACAAGGACCAAAGGTCGGCTCGGTTTGACCGGCCGGCAAGGTCTGGCCTTTCGGACGGCGTACATCGGTACCGGACGGGCGAATGGTCGATGCGCGACCGTGGTAGCCGATTGGCACGTACTTGTAGTTCGGCAGCAGCGGGTTGTCGGGACGGAACAGCTTGCCGACGTTCTGCGCGTGCTCGATACCGACGTAGAAGTCGGTGTAATCATTGATTTTCGCCGGCAGGTGCATCTCGCAATCCGCCGCCAGTGGCAGCAGTTTCGCACCCTGGGCTTCGATCTTGCCATGCAGGGTGCTGCCTTCGGCGAACAGTTCCAGCAAGCGTTCACGCAGGGCCACACGGGCCTCGCGGCCCAGTTCGAAGAAGGCATTCAACTGGCCGCCACGGGTGGCCTCGACAGCAGCCTTCGCGGCGCCATCGAACAACCCGGCCTCCAGGGCCGCTTGCAGATCAAAGATATGCTCGCCAATGGCCACGCCGCTACGCGGTGCCGAGCCGTTGAGGCTGAACACGCCCAACGGCAGGTTTTGCAGTGGGAAATCAGCATGGCCGTTGGCGGATGCAACCCAGCTGCGAGTGATGGAAGTCTGCGTCATGGGTTATCTCCGGGTCGGGTCGAAAGTGGCGGGCAGCGTAGCCCAGCAGGCATCGTAAGTGTTTTGCAATTGCGGGCAATCGAGGGCGAAACGGCTTGGGCGCAACACCTGGCTGGTTTCGAACATGAACGCCATAGTGTTGTCGATTTTCGCCGGCTTGAGGTCCGCGTTGATCGCTTTGGTACAGGTCTCACCGTCCGGACCGTGGGCACTCATGCAGCTGTGCAGCGAAGCACCACCGGGCACGAAGCCTTCAGCCTTGGCGTCGTATTCGCCCTGGATCAAGCCCATGAATTCGTTCATCAGGTTGCGATGGAACCAAGGTGGACGGAAGGTTTTCTCGGCCACCATCCAGCGCGGCGGGAAGATCACGAAGTCGAGGTTGGCCAGGCCGTGGACGCTGGTTGGCGAGGTCAACACTGTGAAGATCGACGGATCAGGGTGATCGAAACTGACGGTGCCGATGGTGTTGAAACGGCGCAGGTCATATTTGTACGGCACATTATTACCGTGCCAGGCGACCACGTTGAGCGGCGAATGATTGAGTTCGCACGCCCACAACTGGCCGAGGAATTTTTGCACCAGCGTGGTGGGTTGTTGCAGGTTCTCGTAGGCGGCCACCGGGGTCAGGAAGTCCCGCGGGTTGGCCAGGCCATTGCTGCCAATCGGCCCCAGGTCCGGAAGACGCAGCGGCGCACCATGGTTTTCGGCGACATAACCGCGGGCTTGCGGGTCAATGAGTTCGATACGGAATTTAAGACCGCGTGGCAGTACGGCAATTTCCAGCGGTTCCAGTTCAAGCACGCCGAGTTCGGTGGCAATGCGCAGGCGCCCCAGTTCAGGCACCAGCAACATCTCGCCGTCAGCATTGAAGAACACACGCTCCATGGAACGGTTGGCGCGGTAGTTGTAGATGCTGATCCCGGCCGGTTTTTCTGCGCCCGAGTTGGCGGCCATGCTCACCAGACCGTCGATGAAATCGGTCGGCTCGGCGGGAATCTCCAGCGGGTTCCAGCGCAGGCGATTGGGGGTCACGTCACCCAGTGGACCGCCGGCCAGTTGCCGATCGAGTTTGACGAACGCCGGATGATTGGCCGATGGCTGAATGCGATACATCCAGGTACGACGCGCCTCGCTGCGCGCCATGGTGAACGCTGTGCCGGAGAACAGTTCGGTGTAAAGGCCGTACGGGGCTTTTTGCGGGGAGTTCTGGCCGACAGGCAGTGCGCCGGGCAACGCTTCGCTGCTGAATTCGTTGCCGAAGCCTGACAGGTAAGCCCGCGCTGGCGTCGTTGAATCGGGGTTCATGGAGCCTCCTGAACAGGGAGTCGGCAATGGCCGGTCGCTCTGTTGCAGAGTTCGTGGCATGCCTGGGTTATTTTTATCGTAATTCAATTACGCATAACGTAATTTGATTGGTATTGACCGTCAAGCTATAAAGACGCCCATTCGTCCCGGGATCCCAGCCACCATGGAAAAAACCAGCGACAACAACGGTAAACAGAAAGTCCGCTCGGCCGAGGTTGGCACCGACATCCTCAAGGCTCTGGCCGAGTTGTCGCCTTCGACTTCGCTGTCGCGCCTGGCCGAACACGTGCAGATGCCGGCGAGCAAGGTTCATCGCTATTTGCAGGCCTTGATCGCCAGCGGATTCGCCGAACAGAACGCCGCGACCAACCATTACGGGCTCGGCCGCGAAGCCCTGCGCGTCGGCCTGGCGGCACTCAACAGTATGGACGTGCTGAAAGTCGCCGCCCTGCCCCTGGCTGAATTGCGCGATGACTTGAACGAAACCTGTTTTCTGGCGGTGTGGGGCAATCAGGGCGCGACCGTGGTGCATATCGAACCGGCGGTGCGTGCGGTGACGGTGGTGACACAACTGGGCTCGGTGTTGCCGCTGCTCAGTTCCTCCACCGGACTGGTCTTCGGCGCTTACCTGCCTGCGCGTGAAACCGTGGACCTGCGCGATCAGGAATTGCAGAACAGCACCGCCCACGCCTTGGCCGATCAGCAGGCGTACACGACGATGTGCGAACAGATCCGCCAACGGGGCCTGCATCATGTGCATGGATTGTTGATGCCCGGTGTGGATGCCTTGTCGGCGCCGGTCTTCAACGCGATGGGCAAGATTGCGGCAGTGCTGACGGTGGTGGGGCCGACGTCGCTGTTTCATGCCGACGAAAATGGCCCGGCGGCGCAGCGATTACTGGCTGCGACACGGGCCATCAGTTGGCGGATGGGCTACGAAAGTCCTTCCGTATCAGATCAGGAACTGCGGAGCAATTTCGATCACTAGGTCACTGATATCCTTGATCGTAAGTTGCGGATGCAAATGAAATTCCCGGGAACTGTAGGCGACCGAATAAACACCAACGCCTTCGCCGTGATAGTAAGGAATTTCATTCTGTTGGAAATGAGCAAAGATATCTTCGGCCAGGCTTCGGGATTGAAGTATCTTTCGCCCGTCCGCTTGCGTGACAAAGCTGGTCAAGTACAGGTTATCGATATTGATTTCCGGGAGCCGATACTTCAACGCAGCATGGACCTCCTCGATGCCAGATACCTTGATCGAGCGTTTTGAAAGATTGATTGAGGGCGCATCGGTTAACCAACGGACGATATCAATTATAAGCCGTTCAAACTCTATCAGGTTCAGCCCTTTAACCCGATATTCCGGTTTGAAAGAATACTGCCGATTGAAAACCCCATTGATACCCTGGACATAATCAGGCAGTGTCTCTTTCTCAACCCACTCCAGTGTCTCATCGAATAACGTCCTGGATTCGCTGACGTCAGTGCCAATAATATCAAGCAGCGTATTCAGATAGGTCTTGTGCGGGTTGATTCCGAGTTTCCCCAGGCGTTCAGCCAACAGCACCTCGACGGCGAAATCCGCACGAATACGCTTCAATAGCAAAATCTTACTGTTAGAAAAAAAACTGTCACTCATACAGACTTCCTGTCACGTTAAAGAGCCGAGCATCCTGCTCGAACTGTCGGCCAATATACTGACAATGCAATAAATTGCTTATTTATCAGCGCCGACGCCCATATTAATCAATACGGTTATTTATGCACGCACCGTATGCTTTAATTCATTTCAAAACTTAAAATAAACCATTACCAAACCTGCATTATCAACCCCAACTTCTTCGCCATGGCAACTGCCTGTGTGCGTCGTTCCACACCCAACTTGCTGTGAATACGCCGGGCATGGGTTTTCACCGTATGCAACGAAATGAACAGTCGTTCGGCGATTTGCTGATTGGAGTTGCCTTGTGCAATCAGGTCCAGTACTTCAAGCTCTCGCCCGCTCAGCAAACTGACATCGGTGCCCATATCGACCACTGGCGCCGTTCCCTGTAGACGACAGATCAGACTCGGCTGGCGCAAATTCAAATCACGCAATGCCTGTTGCCCCTGACAACGCTTCACCAACGCCAGCCCGGCCTCCAGTGCTGCGTGGGCAATGTCCGTCTCACCCGTCAGGTCCGCCACTTCGCAGATTGCCAATTGCAACTCCGTTTCCAGCGCCGGCATGGCCTGTTGTTGCGCATGCTTGAGTAACGCCTTGAGACGATCCAATGGACATTGCGCCAATTGAAGTTGAGTCTCGGCCAACACCAACTGGTATTCGATACGCG
The DNA here is from genome assembly GCF_000282355.1 of Pseudomonas sp. GM49. Lineage (GTDB taxonomy): Bacteria > Pseudomonadota > Gammaproteobacteria > Pseudomonadales > Pseudomonadaceae > Aquipseudomonas. Next base: position 23,288 of record NZ_AKJL01000225.1, on the reverse strand, counting down.
CAATCAGTTGCAGCGTGGCGGGTGGTGCCTGGCGTGCATGGGCTGCGCGATAATGACGCAAGACTCGGGTCAGCGCTTCCCGGGCCAACTCCGGACGCCCTTGTTGCAGCCAGAAATGACTGCTTGTTTGCAGCAGTACGCCGCGATAAACCGTATCGGGAATCTGCCGCTGCTGCATCACGCGCTCGGCCTCGCGCAGACGATCAAACGCAAGGGCGTAATCGCGCTGGTTGGCGGCCATCTGCGCCTGCCCGAGAAAGCCATACAGCGCGTGCTTGTCCTGGCTTTGCAGGCAGTCCTCCAGGCCGGACTGGAAGAAACCGGCGGCCAACTCATCTTGTCCCTGACAAAGGGCCAACCGTCCTCGCCGCAGGGCAATTCGCCCCAATAACGGCGTCGGTCGATCAGCCTCTCGAGACAACAGCGTAAAAATATCAGCCAACAAGCTCTCGGCGCGTCGGGGCGCTCCGCGCATCTCCAGTAACTGCGCGTGATCGAGCTCAAGCAGCCCTTCGAACAATAGCGAGCCTTGGGCGCGCGCCAGACACAGCGCCTCACGATTGAACGTCTGCGCCGCATCGAGTTCGGCGTTGAGCAATGCCTGTTGGGTCAGACCCGACAGGCACAACAATCGCGTCGGCCAGGCGTCGACGCTCAACTCGGCCAGCGCATCGAGAAAGTGCGCGCGGGCCGCCTCCATACGGCCTTGCAAATGCAGCAACCAGCCCTGTTGCGCCTGCCAGCGTGCCAGCAATTGCCGTTGCAGCGCCTGCGTAGGCTGCGGGGCAAATCGTGCCAGTTGCTCGATGCACGATGCGGCATGATCGAAACGTCCGGCAAACAGCAACGCCGCACTAACCAGTCCCACCAATTGCGGTGTAACGAGGGTTAGCTCAGCATGTTGACGCTCGTGGAGTTTCAACAACAGGCAGACATTTTCGCGCCGGAACAAATGTTCGAGGCTGAAGTGCTGCAACAGACTGACCGCCACTTCGAGCTCCTGCGCCAACAGCGCCTGCTCGAACGCCCCCTGCCAGTCCTCATTGGCGCTGAACCATTGGCAGGCGCGGCGATGCCAGGATCGCCCGGCCGGGCTCGGCTCTTCACGCATCGCCCGGGCCAGTGGCTCGAAGATCCGCAGCCATTCGACGGAGTCCTCCCAGGGTTCAATGAAGCAACCCATTTCCTGCAACGCGTGCAGCCACTGCGCACCCTCACCCGTACCGAAAAGATGCTCGCACAAGCTGGCGTTGAAGCGCGGCAGATGAACCAACACCTGCCAGACCTCGACCAACTCCGACGGCAGGGTATTGAACAATTCGTGTTGCAGATAATCGAGCAGCGTCGCCGAACGCCCCTGCTCACCCGACCACGGACAACCATTGAGTAACGCGATCCGCACGCCAGCACACCAGCCACCGCTGCGCTCAACCACCCTTTTGGCGGTTTGTGCCGCCAGGGTCGGCTCGACATGAGCGAGCAACTGCACGACTTCAGCCTCGGTGAACGCCAGTGCCCGGCCTTCGCACTCGTACAACTCATCATCCAGCAGCAGCCGTGGCCAGTTGCAGGGTGGTCGCCGCCGGGAGCCCACCCACCAGGTCAGCGCCGGACTGGCAACGGCCAACAGGCGATCGAGCATCCGGTCGAGCTCCGGGTTGGGTGCGCGGCAATAATCATCGAGAAACAGCCAGGTCGGCGTCTGCAATAGCGCCAGATGCGCCAGCAGCCCCGGCTCATCCGCCGAGGGCAGACCCAGCGCTTGCGTCAGGCGCAACAGAAAATCGGCTGCACTCAACGACTCCCCCGCCAGCGGCAGCCAACAGACCCGAGTACGCTCCGGTGCCCGCAACAGGCATTCGGTGAGCAACGCACTCTTGCCACTACCGGCCGGTGCGCAAAGCAACTTCACCCGTGCAGTCGAGACCAGCATGGGCTCAATCAGCCGCTCGCGGGACAGATGATGGGACGACAGTCGGGGCAGGAAGCCAGGGCGGTCCAGGCAGTGCGTCATTGCAGTCATAGTGGTGCGCCTTTTTTATAATTCTGGCGCCACCCTAGACCCCTCCCGAGCGCTTGTTGAAGAAGTATTCAACACACTGATCGACACCTATAAAAAAGGTGACCGTGAAGTCACCCTTTTGTGTAATAGCCTGTAGGAAACCTACCTGACCCCCGTGCTACGTAAAGCCGCTGGTGTGTAGTCCCCGGCTTTTGCATCGATGTTGAATTCGAAGCTGCGCTTCTCTTCGTTCTTCATCCCCAGGGCGATATAGCGACCGGCAATCAGGTCATACAGCGCTTCGACGGTGTAGGCCGGCACCTGGTGATCGTAGTAGAACTGGGCATGCCCTTCGGCGACGCGCCAGAGCTGGCCACGCCCGTCGTAGTGATCGGCCAGCGCCACTTGCCAGCTGTCTTCATCGATGTACATGTGGCGCTTGGCGTACACGTGCCGCTCGCTCGGCTTGACCGTGGCGACGACTTCCCAGACCCGGTGCAACTCATAGCGCGTCAGGTCCTGATTGATGTGCCCGGCCTTGATCACATCGGTGTACTTGAGGTCTGGCGAGTCGAGCTTGTAGCTGTTGTAGGGGATGTACATCTCCTTTTTGCCGATCAGTTTCCAGTCGTAGCGATCCGGTGCGCCGGAAAACATGTCGAAGTTGTCGGTGGTGCGCAGGCCGTCGGATGAGGTGCCGACGCCGTCATAAGCGACCTGTGGCGCACGCCGTACTCGACGCTGACCAGCGTTGTAGATCCAGGCCTTGCGCGGTTCCTTGACCTGGTCGAGGGTCTCGTGAACCAGCAACACGTTGCCCGCCAGCCGCGCCGGCGCAGTCACTTCCTGCTTGAAATAGTTGAGGACGTTATCGTCACTGCCCGGCTTCAGATCACCGAGCAACGACGGCACGGCGACTTCGTCCTTGAAGCGGATCACGGTGAAATCGCCATTGGACTGCGGTGTCGCCTGGGTAATGGTGCGGCGCAGATTGCCGCCGTGGTAACGGGTGACATGGTTCCAGATCACTTCCACGCCATTCTTTGGAATCGGGAACGCGTAGTAGCGATTGCCGGTGAAGTTGGCCAGACCGTTACCGTCGTTGATCGGTGTTACGTTCAGTGCGCTGCGTTTGGCCGACTCATATATCTCGGCCGGTAACGCCACGGTGCGGTGGCTGGGATAGACCGGAATTTTGTAAGTCTCGGGATAGCGTTTGAACATCGCGATCTGGCCGTCGGAGAGCTTGTCCTTGTACTTGTCGACGGTCGCTGCGGTGATCACGAACAACGGCTTTTCGTTGGCGAACGGGTCAGCCAGGAAACCTTTGCTGTCCACCGCGCCAGCATTTTTCGGGATGCCGCCGGTCCAGGCTGGAATCGAGCCATCGGCATTGCCGGCCTTCTCGGCACCGAGCGGTGTAAGACTGGTGCCGAGCTTGTTGGCCTCTTCCGGCAGCACCGCAGCCATCACGTTGGCGGTCAGCAACCCGAGGGTCAGCGCGCCTAATTGCAGAATCATCTTGCGCATTGAAATCATCCTTTTCAGCCAGATCAGAAATTCACGCCAAAGCTCAACGCCACGAAGTCACGGTCGGTGAGGACGTTGAAGTCCCCACCGAAAAAGTCGGTGTAACTGAGGCTCGCTGTGTAGGTGTTGCGATAGTCCGCATCGACACCGAGGCTGACGGCCTTGGCGCCTTCGTTGAACAGACCGTTGGGGCCAAAGCCGGAGACATCGTGGGACCACGAGAGGTTGGGTCTGAAATTGATCCCGGCGATCAGGTTGTTGTAATCGAGGATGGCCCTGGCGCGATAACCCCATGAAGTCGAGGTCACGAAACCGTCGGTATTGCCGCCGAAACCATACTGGCCATACACCGAGTCGCGGCCGTAGCGCAGTTTGGTACGTGCTTCCAGACCACCGACCCGAACCACCGCCGCCTCGCCCACCAGGGTCAGGCGATCCGCACCCGCGACCTGATCGATGAAGTGCGTCAGGGTGCTCTGGATCTGCGTCACTTCCTTGCGGCGATAACCTTTGTTGTCAGCCCCCGGTGACGTGGCGATGGGCGATGCTGCGCCGCCTGCAATCGGATTGAGCATGGCCAGGGTCAGGTCATTGGTGTTGACCTGCACCGGGAGGTTGGGGCGGTAGCTGATTTCCCCGTTCCACGCGGTGCCGGTAGACAAGGTGGTGGAGAAGCTGGCGCCGTAGAGGCGGATGTCCTCCGGGTACTCGAGGTAATACTGGCCGCGACCGAGCATCACACTTTGGGCCAGGCCTGAACCGGTGCCGGGGGCGATTCGGTTGGCAGCGGCTACGATTCCCGGAATGCTTGCCAGCGTACTGAGCCCGGCGGTGGTGGTCCCGACGTTGGGGCTGCGGCTGTGGTAGTTCAGGAAGTACAGGCCGTACTCGGTGTCGTCCCCCAGCCAGCGCAACGCCGTACCCCACTGTCCGGAGTCCCGGGCATCACGGTCGCCGCCACGGGGAACGATCACGCCCTCTTTGCTGACCTCGAAGCCCTGGCCAAAGGCTGCAGCAATCGGCTGCAGCGGTGCAATCGCCGGGCTGGCGACGGTGTAGCCCTTGTTGCAGCCATCCGCCACCACATCGACACCAAAGAAGGTGCCACAGTTATCGACGACCGTCTGGTCCCATTCCAGTTGATAGAAGCCCTCCACGGTCAACTTCTCCGTCAGGCCCTGGGAGGCGAACAGCATGTTGACCGGGATCAGGCCCTCCTTGATCTCGGCTCCTGGGCGACGGAACGCGGACACGTCGACCGGATTGATGCTGTTGATCGAGTTGCCGATGAAGGTGCTCTCACCCCAACTGACCACCTGCTTGCCGGCACGCACCGTGCCCGGCAAATCGGCTAGGGAGTAGTTGTGATAGACGAATGCGTCGAGGATTTGTCCGCCTGAAGACTTGGCGCCTTCTTTGCGATTGTGATCGCTGATGTCCTTGAATGGGCGGCTTTCATCCTTCAGTTCAAAGTCGTACCAGTACTTGCCACGCACAAACGCACCGGTGTCGCCGTACTTCAGTTCGAGGTCATGAATCCCCTTGAAGATCTTCGAGAAGGTTTCACCCTTCTTGAAGTTCAGTCGCCCGTCGTCACCGGTCGAAGACTGGCCGGAACCGCCATTGACGATGCCCACCAGGTCGTTATCCGCATCACGCATGCCCCAGCTCGCGCCGACCGACAGCGAGGAATCGAACGTCCCCTCGATTTCCCCGATGTTGAACGAAATGGCCTGTGCCTGGGCACAGCAGCCTAATGCAACCGCAGCCGCCAGCGCCTGCGGTTTGAAGATGGCGCGCATTGTTGTTTTTGTCATGCGTCTTCCCCGGTGAGTGACAGAAGGCCTCACCCTACTGCCGGGCATCGGGGTCGATAAGCGCACCAAGGAGGTATTCGTGGTGTACCTCTTAAGGATGACTGGCACAGGGTCATCACCCGGACGAGTACCCGATTCCTGACTGTTGCCGGGGCTGCAACAGTGCATGTCCGTAATTGGTATTTTTCCTGCGACACTAAGGGCTTACTCTTGCCTGGCTGCCACGGTAAACCGCCGCAAGGCACGATGTACCGGCCTGCGCCGTGACTGAAAGATTTCAGATGAATTGAGGATTCGGTTCATCGCCCCGCGCTCACTGACGTTGATTTGTAGCTCCTGATCCAACGTCTTACCTTGGCCGCTGCGTTTGCAGCGGCCTTTTTTATGGGCGATGGTTTTTGATCAGTAACGGCTGCCTGTCAGTACCCCCTGACCATCCAGGCAAAACTTCGCATGCCTACCTTTCTTTCAGAAAGCACCTACAAGCCTAGGTAAACACCTAGAGCACTCCAGCCATTAAGTTGACCAGCAAGTCGGCGAACAACTTTTGACTTCGTCCGACTTCAAACTTACTTATAGCGAGTGCAACGATGAAACCAATCAACTACAACCAATATCGCTCAATCCGAAGTGTCAACAGTCGAGTACGCTTTCTGATTTTTCACTACACGGCCGCTAACTTTTCAAGTTCTGTCAGTGCCCTGACCGGCCCGAATGTCAGCGCTCACTATCTGATTCCGGATATCACTGATCCCGGTTACCTGAAAGCCGGTTATACCGGGCAGGAAACTTTCAACCTGGTGAATGAAACCCACCGCGCGTGGCACGCGGGTGTCAGTCAGTGGGGTAACCGCAGCAATCTGAATGACACGTCCATCGGCATTGAAATCGTCAACCTGGCGACTGACAACAAAGGCGAGTTCACCTTCCCGCCCTATCACCCTGAGCAGATTGCCGCGATTGAACAACTGGCGCTGAACATCCTCAAGCGTTACCCGGATATCACTCCGACCCAGGTTTTGGGCCACTCCGATGTTTCAATCGGCCGCAAAAGTGACCCGGGGCCGATGTTTCCCTGGCAGGCGCTGTACTTGAAAGGCGTCGGCGCCTGGTTCGATGCAACCACTCGGGACGAGTATCTGTGCCAATACAACACATCGGGCGTACCAGTCCGAAGTGAATTGCTGGGGCTGTTCAAATCCTATGGATATGATGTGTCGGGCGCGTCAACGGAAGGCGGTTTCCAACAGTTGGTGCGGGCATTCCAGATGCATTTTCGCCCGGAAAAATTCGATGGAAAAATGGACGCGCAAACAGCCGCCAATCTGAAGGCACTGGTAGTCAAATACTTTCCCGGCTGATCGGTAGCAAACGGCTCCCGGCCGAAAAATGCAACAACCGGCAAGGTCAGTCAATGCGACCTTGCCAGCGCTATCAGAGCGTATACCTCTGCAAATTCCCCATCATTTCCTTCAGCGCTTCGATGTTGTCTTTCGGATGCGCCGCGCCTTCGAAGTCGCAAATCTGTTGCCAGTGCGCGGCCACGTCTTCCGGGGAGAAACCCGCCCGTGGATCGAACCCGGCACCGAGACTGCGCTCCCAGCGGACCTTGCCCATCCAGCCGCCGCCGACTTCAAACAGACCGGAGGTTTCCTGGCAGTTCTCACTGGCCAGGTACACCACCAGCGGGCTGACCAGTTCCGGCTTGAGCTGCTCGAAGACTTGCGGCGGGATCAGGCCTTCGGTCATGCGCGTGCCGCCGGTGGGGGCGATGGCGTTGACCAGGATGTTGTTCTTGCGGCCTTCGATGGCCAGGGTGCGGGTCAGGCCATAGAGACCGAGCTTGGCCATGCCGTAGTTGGACTGGCCGAAGTTGCCATAGATACCCGAGGTCGACGCGGTGAAAATCACCCGGCCGTAGTTCTGCTCGCGCATGTGCGACCAGGCGGCGCGGGTGACTTTGTAGGCACCTTCGACATGGACGCGGTAAACCAGGTCCCAGTCGGCGTCATCCATTTTGTGGAAGGTCTTGTCACGCAGGATCCCGGCGTTGTTGACCACCACGTCGACGCGACCGAAGACGTCCAGGGCGTGCTGGACCAGTTTGTCACCGTCAGTGACCGAGTCGTGGTTGGCCTCGGCGATGCCGCCGGCCTCGCGAATGTCCGCTACCACGCGGTCAGCGGCCGAAGCGTTGGCACCTTCGCCCTGGGTCGAGCCGCCGAGATCGTTGACCAGCACCTTGGCGCCCTGTTTGGCGAACAGCAGTGCATGCGCCCGTCCCAGGCCGCCACCGGCACCGGTGATGATCACGACTTTATCTTCGAAGCGCACAGACTCATTCATGGGGGACTCCAGCAGGCCAAGGGACTATGAGTCCGAGTTTCAGGCACGGCGAAGCGGGTCACAATGAACACGGGGTAGGCTGAATGGTGTGCGATAAGGCTGGGGGATGATTGAAAGAGAAATAGACATGAACCCTGTGGCGGGGGGGAACACGGTTCAGTTAAGGGTTCTGTAGGAGCAAGCTCGCTCCTACAGGGTTCAGGAACACGCCACCTTGCGCGGTGGCAAGAGCAGTTGATCGCGAAACGCCAGGTAGTGCTTGAGCACCTCGCCGGGAGCCTCGATTTGCGGGTAGTGGCCGATGTCGGGCAATACGACCGTGTCCGCCTCCGGGATCAGCTCCCGGTAACGCTCGACCATGTGCACGCCGGAGACCGGATCGACCCCGCCATCGATTACCCGCAGCGGCACTTCACCGCGTTGCATCGCGCTCACCCAGCGGTTGCGCCAGACGCGTCGCTCCGGGATGTAGGCAATCAATTTATGCATGATCCGTGGCCCGCGATGGCTTTCCACCAGACTCCAGAAATCATCCATCTGGCTTTCACTGGGACGGGTTTGCGGACCGAATATCTGCCGAAAGCCTCTCACCAGGCCATCACGACTGAAGGCGCGGCCAATCATCCAGCCCAAAGGGCTGAGCAAGAGTTTTTGCATCAGTACCGGGCGATGGGTTTCCGGAAACAACCCGCCGTTGAGAAACACGCAACTGGCCAGCTTCACTCGTGACTCGTAGTGCCGGGCCAGCAGTTCCTGGGCCACGCTGTCGCCGTAATCGTGGGCGAGCAGGTGCACCGGCTGCTCGACATTCAGGTGTTCAAGCAATGCCTGTTGCAGATCCGCTTGCTCCAGCAGGCTGTACTCATGATTTGTCGGTTTGGCCGAATCGCCGAAGCCCAGCATGTCGCAAGCGATCACGCGAAAACGCTGGGTCAATGGCTGCCACAGGTAATGCCAGTCCCAACTGGCAGACGGAAAGCCGTGAATGAGCAACAGCGGCTCACCCTGCCCTGCTGCCCAGTAACGGATGCTCTGGCCATGGAACTCGAACGTCTGACTGCGTTTGCGCCAGACACACAGGGGGATCTCGGCGAGCACCATCAGAGTTTATAACCCGGATCCAGCTTATCGAGTTTGCGCAGCAGCGCCGGCCAGGCCAGCGCTCCGCCCATGCCTTGAGCACTTCGGGTGACACCCGCGATCATGGCTTTGGCGCCGGCGAGAATCTGCGGATCGATGGTGATCAGTTCAGCGGCACCGTTCTGCGCCATGACCTGAATGTCGCAGGCTCGCTGAAAGGTAAGCATCATCAGGAACGTATCGGCGATGGTGCTGCCACAAGTCAGCAGACCGTGGTTATGCAGCATCAGAAAATTGTTTTCACCGAGGTCGGCTTGCAGCCGCACTTTCTCCTCATGGTTGAGCGCCACGCCTTCGTAGGCGTGGTAGGCCAGGCTGGAAAGCACGAACAACGACTGCTGGCTGATCGGTAAAACACCCTGCTTCTGCGCCGACACCGCAACCCCCGAGGCCATGTGGGTGTGGAGCACGCAAACGACATCGTGACGGACTTCATGCACGGCGCTGTGGATGGTGTAGCCCGCCGGATTGATCTCGTAAGGACTGTCCATCAGCTTGTTGCCGGCCTGATCCACCTTGACCAGGCTTGACGCGGTAATTTCGTGAAACATCAACCCGAACGGGTTGATCAGGAAATCTTCGGTGCCGGGCACCTTGGCGGAGATATGGGTGAAGATCAGGTCATCCCAACCATGTTGAGCGACCAGGCGATAACAGGCCGCCAGATCGACGCGGGTCTGCCACTCGGCGGCACTGACCTGGTCTTGGACACTGTGTGGCGATTGGACGGGAGCGACAGTCACGGCAAGGAGCCTCGGTGTTTTTATGATGGAGTGTTTCCAATGCTTACCGAGTCTAGTCAGCCCTTGAGGTTCGTGTAGTTGCATTGGCAGCCAGCTTTATGGCCCAGCGAGTCAGCCGCCCTGCCGCCTTGGATCCATCTCAAATGACCGGCGACGGCAAGGGTCTGACAGGCAGGTTTTACCGCACTGGCAGAACCCTGACTGGCATGGATGGCGGGGTGACGGTCAGGTGCGCAGTGCGCTGATCAGGTCCGCCAGCCAAGGCTCGGCGTCCGTCTCGGGGGTCACGGTTTCGCTGGCATCCAGGCGCAGCATCGGCAGTACTTCGCGAATGCCCAGCTCACCGAACAATTCGCGCATCTGCTCACCGCCGCCACAAAAAGTATCGCCATAGCTCGCATCGCCCAAACCGATCACCGCACCTGGCAAACCGCGCCAGGCCGCTGGCAATTGGTCGCGGATGGTCGAATACAGCGGTTGCAGGTTGTCCGGCAACTCGCCCATGCCGGTGGTCGATGTCACCGCCAGAAAGGCTTCAGGGCCAAACGCCTGGACATCGGCGAGAGTCGCACGCGGGTTGTGCCAGGTTTCGAAACCGGCGGCTTTCAACAGGCTGGCGGCGTGGCGGGCAACTTCTTCGGCCGTGCCGTACACCGAGCCGGAAATGATGGCGACTTTCATCTATCTGATCCTGAATCCGAGTAAAAGACCCGGATATTAACAGCACGGTCGTGATTGTTCTTTTAGAATGCAATCGACAATCAATCAGGAAAGGATACTCCGATGATTAATGCACAGCTGCTGCAAATGGTGATCAACGCCTCCAACGACGGTATCGTGATTGCCGAAAAGGAAGGCGATCAGGACAAAATCCTCATTTACGTCAACCCCGCGTTCGAACGCCTGACGGGGTACTCCAGCGAAGAAATCCTCTATCAGGATTGCCGCTTCCTGCAGTCGGGGGACCGCGACCAGGAAGCCTTGCCGTTGATTCGCGACGCCTTGAACCGAGAAGGTTCCTGCCGGGAAATATTGCGAAACTACCGCAAGGACGGCACACCGTTCTGGAATGAATTGTCCCTTTCAACGGTGAAAAACCCGGCAGATGGGCAAACCTATTTTATCGGTGTGCAGAAAGACGTCACCGTGCAGGTCAAGGCGCAACAGCGTGTGGCGCAGCTAGAGGGGCAGTTGGCTGAACTCCAGGCTGAGCTTGCTGCGCTCAAAGCGACGAACGGCATAAACCAAACCCTGAATTAATGGTCAGTAACTAGAATCACCACTGACTTTGTAACTATATCTTTCGAGCTGGCCATGCAACGCGACGCACTCCTGACCCAGGATGAGCTGGATTTCATCCAGACCATGCAACACAACCCGCAACTCAATGTGCGGGACGCAACGTCGAGCCTGGTCGTCAATGGTGGGTCGCAAATCCGTGACCTGCTCACCCGCCTGGTGGCCCATGAGCAGGTCACCATTCAAGCCAGTTTCGAAAACCAGCAAATGACCTTCCCCCTGCACCTGGTGGAAGACGAGTTTCATGCGCTGCATTTGCGCCTCGGTGTGCCGAGCATCTATGAAGACGGGCCGATGGTCAGGCCCTGGCGCCTGGTACTGGAAGAACCGGTAGCGCTGGAAAACGCCAAGGGTCAACCCGGCACCCTGTGGGTACACGAAGTGTCGTGCAAAGGAGTTTTGCTGGAGGTTCGCAACAAGACCAAGCCGCCAAAGCAATTCGCCTTGTGGTTCAGCCCGTCAGGCTATGAGCGGATTGCCTTGCGTGGCACTTTCGAGAAAGAAAACGAACAGGGCTTCTACGCCTATCAGCTGAGCCAGAGCGATACGGACGAAACCGAGCGTCTGCGCCAGTTCATCCTGCAACAGCATCGGTTGACGCATCCCGCGCTGCATCTCTGAACCTCAAGTATCCAGATTGCCCGCCAGGAACTGCTTCAGACGCTGGCTCATGACCTCCCCTTCATTGCCCAGGCAACCGATCGATGAGCCGGCCAGACTCTCCTGCGCCAGGTCAGCAGCATCGCCCGCCAGTAACAACTGACAATTGAGGCTTAAGGCCAGGCGATTTAAACGCCGGGGCAATTCGGCCACCGGTACCTGATTGGAAAACAGCACCAGCGCCTGGGGTTTGATCCGTTCACAGACCAGGTTCAACTCATCGAACGGCTGACCAATGGGCAGCACTCGAACCCTCGTTTGCGGGCAGCCCAGGAACAGTGCGGCGATCAGTAATTCGAGTTCCCGGCAATGGCCAGCCAGGGCACCGATGACCACTCGCTGTGGCCGGGAATCGCGCATCAACAGCAGGCGTTGCAACACCCGCGAACGCAGGAATCCATCAAGGAATATCCATTCGCTGGTCCCGCCGAATTGATCCTGGCGTTGCAGCAATTGCCTCCATACCGGGAGCAGAATGTCTTGAAACACCACCGCCAGGGAGTAGCTGGAAAAAACCTGTCCGTACACCTGCTCCAGCTGAACATCGTCAAACGCGCTGACGGCTACCCGGATCTGCTGTTGCCATTGCGCGCAGTCGGCCAGCACGAGGTCGTTGGGAATGATCTGGGACAGCGCTTGAAGCGGTGCCGCCCTGGCCAGCAACTTGCCGATCTTGCTGACGGCAGCACCACGCTCGATCCAGCCGAGAATTTTGCGGACACGCTCGATATCGGACATCGAGTACAGACGATGCCCACTTTCGGTGCGTGTTGGAACAATCAGGCCGTAGCGTCGTTCCCAGGCTCGAAGCGTGACCGGGTTGACGCCTGTCAGGCGCGCCACCTCGCGAATCGGAAAGAGCTGTTCCTGTTCAAGGGAGACTGCCTGCGGTACGCCTGAAGCTACGTCAGTAATGACAGGCATCTAAGGTTGTACGTCCATGTGCAGATGGGAACTCATTCTAACTCCGCTGCCCCATCGTGATTCAAGTTCATAATCGAAGAAAAGCGCTCAAAGACGAAGCCGGCAGAATCAGGAATAATCCTTGCTTGTTTCAAGCCGCAGCCCGACACCCCGGCGCTGCTGCCCCGCGTGTTCATCAGTACCCTGTGCCTGACGCCGCTGATGGTCTATTTCTTCATTCCCCTGTCGACCCGCCTGCTGGCCAATTGGCTGAACAGCACGCCGGTACGCCGTTTGCCCACCGAACCCGCCCCCCAAAACCACTGATAACCTTTGTGGGAGCGGGCCCGATTTGCATAATAGGTAGAGCGCTGCCGTCGCTGGTATAGTTTTGCTCTCACCGCGACGCGAGCCATTCATGACCTCTTCCGCAGCTCCAATCCTCATTACCGGCGCCGGCCAGCGTGTCGGCCTGCACTGCGCCCGGCGATTGCTGGAAGATGGCCATCGTGTGATTTTCAGCTACCGCAGCGAGCGGCCCGGCGTACAAACCCTGCGCGATCTGGGTGCGACGGCGGTGTTCGCGGACTTCTCCACCGAGACCGGAATCCTCGCCTTCATCAGCGAACTGAAAACCCATACCGACTGTTTACGGGCGATTGTCCACAACGCCTCCGAATGGCTGGCCGAAACACCGGACACCAACGCCGCAGCATTTACCCGCATGTTCAGCGTGCACATGCTGGCGCCCTACCTGATCAACCTGCATTGCGCCGACCTGCTGCAACGCTCGAGCCCTGCCGACATCGTGCACATCAGCGATGACGTGACCCGCAAGGGCAGCAGCAAGCACATTGGCTATTGCGCCAGCAAAGCCGGGCTCGACAGCCTGACCCTGTCCTTCGCCGCCAGGTACGCGCCGGCCATCAAGGTCAACGGGATCGCGCCAGCCCTGCTACTGTTCAACCCTGAAGACGACGCGGCCTACCGCGCCAAGGTGCTGGCCAAATCCGCACTGGGCATCGAACCCGGTTGCGAAGTGGTCTACCAGAGCCTGCGCTATCTGCTCGACAACCCTTATGTCACCGGCACCACCCTGACCGTCAACGGCGGAAGGCACATCAAATAAGTGTCCCGCGAGGATTTTCCATGACGTTATCCCTGCCCCAGAATTATCGAGAGATCCTCATCGGCCTCGGTGAAAATCCAGACCGCGAAGGCCTGCTCGACACCCCGGTGCGCGCAGCCAAAGCCATGCAGTACCTTTGCCATGGTTACGAGCAAAGTGTCGAAGAGATCGTCAATGGCGCGCTGTTCGCCTCCGACAACGATGAAATGGTGATCGTCGACAACATCGAGCTGTACTCGCTTTGCGAACACCACATCCTGCCCTTCATCGGCAAGGCGCATGTGGCTTATATTCCAACCGGCAAGGTGCTGGGCCTGTCGAAGATTGCGCGGCTGGTGGACATGTTCGCCCGGCGCCTGCAGATCCAGGAAAACCTCACCCGGCAAATCGCCGACGCGGTGCAACAGGTGACCGGCGCGGCCGGCGTCGCAGTGGTCATCGAGGCGCAGCACATGTGCATGATGATGCGCGGCATCGAGAAACAGAATTCAACCATGAACACCTCGGTGATGCTCGGTGCCTTCCGCGAGTCGAGCAACACCCGCCAGGAGTTCCTGCAATTGATTGGACGGAGCAAGTAGCAATGCCACAACTTCAGCCAGGCATGGCACGCATCCGGGTCAAAGACCTGTGCCTGCGTACCTTCATCGGTATCAACGAGGATGAAATCCTCAACAAGCAGGATGTGTTGATCAACCTGACCATTCTGTACGCGGCCCAGGAAGCGGTGCGTGACAACGACATCGACCACGCGTTGAACTACCGCACGATCACCAAGGCGATCATCGCCCATGTGGAAGGCAACCGCTTTGCGCTGCTCGAACGCCTGACCCAGGAAATTCTCGACCTGGTGATGGCCAACACCTCGGTGCTCTACGCCGAGGTCGAGGTCGACAAGCCCCACGCGCTGCGATTCGCCGAGTCGGTGTCGATAACACTCGCGGCAAGCCGCTAAGCTTCAAGCTTCAAGCTTCAAGCGGTAAGCTAGAAGCCACCGCAATCCATCTTGCAGCTTGAAGCTTGTCGCTCAAAGCTGTCTCGCAGAGACCCCCATGACCGATCAACAACGCCTGGAACTCGAAGCCGCCGCCTTTCGCCGGCTGGTGGCCCACCTGGACAGCCGCAAGGATGTACAGAACATCGACCTGATGAACCTCTCGGGTTTTTGCCGCAACTGCCTGTCCAAGTGGTACAAGGCCGCGGCCGACGAACGCCAGATCGAGGTCAGCCTCGACGAAGCCCGCGAAGTGGTTTACGGCATGCCGTACGCCGAATGGAAAGCCCAATACCAGCAAGAAGCCAGCGCCGACCAGCAAGCGGCTTTCGCCAAAGGAAAACCCAATGAGTGATTTGAACACCCTGCGCGCCAGCCTCGAGACCGGCGAACATGCCTTCGCCGACACCCTGGCTTTCATCGCCGCCGGTTACGACTATCTGCCTCAGGCCTTCAACAATGGCGGCGTGGAAAACGCGGCCGGGCAGAACGAAGGTTCGTGCAAGACCCTGGGTCTGGCGCTGCTCGAAGGTTTGAGCGATGAAGAAGCCCTGTTGGCGTTCGGCGAGCATTACCGTTCGGTTGTTGCCACACCTGAAGGCAGCGATCACGGCAACATCCGCGCGTTGATTGCCCATGGCCTGGCCGGTGTGAAATTTGCTCAGCAGCCGCTGACCCGCCGATAAATCTGTAGGAGCGAGCTTGCTCGCGAAAAACCCAAGAGCACCGCTGGGCATCTGGTTTTACGCGTAATCGTTCACCACCTTCGCGAGCAAGCTCGCTCCTACAGACGACCAACAGCACATCCTGACTTTTAAGATTGACCCGGCAACTTTATTTCGTTTGCCCCCTGCCACCGCTCCCGGCTTAGATAAAAAGAAGTCCTCCTTCTTCCGAGCCGGTCATTCATGCGCAGCGAAACCATCAGCCAGTCGATCAACATCGTTCACCCTGTCACGCTCAGCCACGGCAAGAATGCCGAGGTCTGGGACACCGATGGCAAACGCTACATCGACTTTGTCGGCGGCATCGGCGTATTGAACCTCGGCCATTGCCATCCGCGCATCGTCGAGGCCATTCGCGAACAAGCCACCCGACTGACCCACTACGCGTTCAACGCTGCGCCCCATGTGCCTTACCTCGAACTGATGGATCGCCTCAGCGCGTTCATGCCGGTGGGTTACCCGGTCAGCGGCATGCTCACCAACAGCGGCGCGGAAGCGGCGGAGAACGCCCTGAAGATCGTCCGTGGCGCCACCGGCCGCAGCGCGGTCATCGCCTTCGACGGCGCATTCCACGGCCGCACACTGGCCACACTCAACCTCAATGGCAAAGTCGCGCCGTACAAACAGAAAGTCGGCGTGCTACCGGGGCCGGTGTATCACCTGCCCTTCCCCAGCCAGGACAACGGCGTCACCTGCGCCGAAGCCCTCAAAGCCATGGAGCGCCTGTTCAGCGTCGAGATTGATGTCGAAGACGTCGCCTGCTTTATCGTCGAACCGGTGCAGGGCGAAGCAGGTTTCCTGGCCATGGACGTCGAATTCGCCCAGGCACTGCGCAAGTTCTGCGACGACAAGGGCATCGTGCTGATCGCCGATGAAATCCAGTCCGGCTTCGGCCGTACCGGCCAGCGCTTCGCGTTCTCGCGGCTGGGTATCGAACCGGATCTGATCCTGCTCGGCAAAAGCATCGCCGGCGGCGTTCCGCTGGGGGCGGTGGTCGGGCGCAAATCGCTGCTGGACAACCTGCCCAAGGGCGGACTCGGTGGCACCTATTCCGGCAATCCCATCGCCTGTGCAGCGGCACTGGCAACCCTCGATGAAATGACCGATGCCAACCTGCATGCCTGGGGCACACAACAGGAAGAAGCGATTGTCGGCCGCCATGCAACCTGGCGCGCGAACAAACTGACACCGTATCTGGGTCGCCTGACCGGTGTCGGCGCGATGCGCGGTATCGAGCTGATCAATGCCGATGGCTCGCCTGCGCCGGCTCAATTGACCCAACTGCTGGCCTTGGCGCGGGACGCGGGTCTGCTGCTGATGCCCAGCGGCAAATCTCGTCATATCGTCCGCCTGTTGGCGCCATTGACCATCGAAGCTGCGGTGCTGGAAGAAGGGCTGGATATTCTTGAAGCGTGCCTGGCAAAACTGGCTTGAAAGCAAATCCCACAAGGGATTTGCGGCCAGCACAACATTTGTGGGCGACATCAATTAATTGTGGGAGCGGGCTTGCTCGCGAAAGCGGTGGATCAGCCAGCATCAATGTTGAATGACACACCGCCTTCGCGAGCAAGCCCGCTCCCACACCGCAGTGTTATCAAGCATTAAATCGTGGGCATGAAAAAACCGGCCGAAGCCGGTTTTTTCATTTCGACGAAAGCAGAATCAAGCGTTCTGCAGATTGTCGAGATAACGCTCGGCATCCAGTGCCGCCATGCAACCAGCGCCGGCCGAGGTAATGGCCTGGCGGTAAACGTGGTCAGCCACGTCACCAGCAGCGAAGATACCTTCGAGGTTGGTGGCAGTGGCGTTGCCGTCACGGCCGCCCTGCACCACCAGGTAACCGTCTTTCAACGTCAGCTGACCTTCGAACAACGAAGTGTTCGGGGTGTGGCCGATGGCGATGAACACGCCGTCGACTTTCACTTCGTCGAAGCTGCCGTCGTTGTTCTTCAGGCGGGCACCAGTCACGCCCATGTTGTCGCCCAGTACTTCGTCCAGGGTCGCGTTCAGCTTCAGCTCGATCTTGCCTTCGGCTACACGGGCATTCAGCTTGTCGATCAGGATCTTCTCGGCGCGGAAGGTTTCGCGACGGTGGATCAGCGTGACTTTGCTGGCGATGTTGGCCAGGTACAGGGCTTCTTCAACAGCGGTGTTGCCGCCGCCGACCACAGCAACCGGCTTGTTGCGATAGAAGAATCCGTCGCAGGTTGCGCAGGCGGAGACGCCTTTGCCCATGAACGCTTCTTCCGATGGCAGGCCCAGGTAACGGGCGCTGGCGCCGGTGGCGATGATCAGGGCGTCGCAGGTGTAAGTCGCGCTGTCACCGGTCAGGGTGTAAGGCTTGGCGGCGAAGTCGACGGCATTGATGTGATCGAAAACGATCTCGGTTTCAAAACGTTCGGCGTGCTCGCGCATCCGCTCCATCAGCGCCGGGCCGGTCAGGCCGTGGACGTCGCCCGGCCAGTTGTCGACTTCGGTGGTGGTGGTCAGTTGACCGCCGGCCTGCATGCCGGTGATCAGCAGAGGCTTGAGGTTGGCACGGGCGGCATAGACCGCTGCGCTGTAACCGGCAGGGCCGGAACCGAGAATAATCACTCGCGAATGACGAACTTCAGACATGACCTGCTCCTGTTGACCGGCCCGGAACACCTGGCGCGGAACGCCGGATTGCCGGCGGGAATAAAAAAGAACGGTTGAAAGCACTTGGGGAAGGCTTGAACCCGACCGTCCTGTAAAAAGATTGGGTGCAGCGTATCGAGGGGGCGAAGATTAAGGAAATACGGTTTAACAATCCAGCTCATAGGTGGTCTCTATCCTGTAACCGTGATTATCAGGACGCCTTTGTTACAGTTAATGTCGATGCCGCTACCGCGCTTTCGTCCGTCAGGCAAAGCCGGTAAGGTCGGCGCGTTTTCCCTCTGCTCGGAGCACGTTATGCCCGCCCCTGTTCTGTCCGGCCCGCAATACCTGCGCGAAGGCCTCAAGCTGGTATTGAGCCCAAGCCTGCGTTTGTTTGTGCTGTTGCCGTTGGCAATCAACCTGGTGCTGTTCGTCGGATTGATTTACCTGGCCGGCCACCAATTCAGTCTGTGGGTCGATACGCTGATGCCGTCCCTGCCCGACTGGCTGAGTTTTCTCAGCTACATCCTCTGGCCGCTGTTCGTGGTGCTCGTCGTGCTGATGGTGTTTTTCACCTTTACCATGCTCGCCAACGTCATTGCCGCGCCATTCAACGGCTTCCTCGCGGAGAAAGTCGAAGTGGTGGTGCGCGGCACCGATGACTTTCCGGCGTTCAGCTGGGGCGAACTGATTGCGATGATCCCACGCACCCTGGCCCGGGAAATGCGCAAGCTCGGCTACTTTCTGCCCCGGGCGATCGGGCTGTTCATCCTCTCGTTCATCCCGGTGGTAAACATCATCGCCGCGCCGCTGTGGCTGTTGTTCGGGGTGTGGATGATGGCGATCCAGTACATCGACTACCCGGCGGACAACCACAAGCTGGGCTGGAACGAGATGCTTGGCTGGCTGCGCGAAAAGCGCTGGCAGAGCATGAGTTTTGGCGGGATTGTTTATCTGGTGTTGCTGATTCCGGTGGTCAACATCCTGATGATGCCGGCGGCGGTGGCGGGTGCGACGCTGTTCTGGGTGCGTGAGCGCGGCGCGGAAAACCTGGTGGCCCAGCGCTGAGCCATCACCGCCGGCACCTCGGTCACAAATCCATCATCCCGACGTCACACTGACGACATGGCCTCAGCCGACACTGAGGTCATGACGACAGCTCTGCATATCACCCTGATCACCGAAACCTTCCCTCCCGAAATCAATGGCGTGGCCAATACCCTTGGTCGCTTGTGCGACGGCTTGCGCGCGCGCGGGCACCAGGTGGAACTGGTGCGACCACGTCAAGGCTGTGACCAGCAGCTGGGCAGCGACGATGAATTGCTGCTGTGCCGTGGCTGGCCGCTTCCGGGTTACCCCGGCTTGCAGTGGGGGCAGTCGTCGATGCACAAGCTGCTGCGGCGCTGGACTCGTCACCGCCCGGACGTGCTCTACATCGCCACCGAGGGTCCGCTGGGCTTGTCGGCCTTGCGTGCGGCACGGCGACTGGGGATTTCCGTGGTCAGCGGGTTTCACACCAATTTCCAGCAGTACTCCAACCAGTACGGGCTTGGTTTGCTCACGCGCCTGCTGACTCACTACCTGCGCTGGTTCCACAACCGCTCGACCATGACCCTGGTGCCCAGCGTCAGCCAGCGCATGGAACTGGAGCGACGTCATTTCGAACGACTGGCGTTGCTGTCCCGAGGGGTCGACAGCGAATTGTTTCACCCGGCCAAACGCTTGAATGCCCTGCGCGAGCAATGGGGACTGACCGAGGAGGACATCGCGGTCATTCATGTCGGGCGTCTGGCCCCGGAAAAAAACCTTGGCCTGCTCAAACGTACTTTCACTACCCTCAAGGCGAGTTATCCCCAGCGCACGCTGAAACTGATCGTGGTCGGTGACGGCCCGAAGCGCCAGGAATTTGAAAACGAAATGCCCGAGGCGATTTTCTGCGGCACGCAACGAGGTGAGGCACTGGCTTGTCACTATGCCTCGGGGGATGTGTTTCTGTTTCCGAGCCTGACCGAAACCTTTGGCAATGTGGTGCTTGAGGCACTTGCCTCGGGGCTCGGCGTAGTGGCCTACGACCAGGCGGCGGCCGCCCAGCATATTCGTCATGGCTACAACGGCGTATTGGCGATGCCGGCGGATGAAGAAGCGTTCTGCGATGCAGCGGCATGGCTGCTGGAGGACAGGGAAACCTTGCGCAATGTGCGCCTCAATGCGCGCCAGCATGCCAGTCGGCAGGGTTGGGCGACGATCATCGAGCAGTTCGAGGGGCAGTTGCGCGGGGCATGTGCCGGGGAGATGGTGGTGCCGAATGCACCGATTGTTCCCTGATTTTGTAGTGCTCTTTAGTCAGCCATCGCGAGCAAGCTCGCTCCCACAGGGGATTTGTGTACGACACAGAACCAATGTGGGAGCGAGCTTGCTCGCGATGAGGCCTTCCCGGTCGCCGCTTAAACCAGCGTCATCAACGCCTCACGGCTGAACGGCAGAATGTCTTCCTCACGACCATCGCGCACTTTCTGCGCCCAGTCCGGATCCACCAGCAAGGCACGACCGACCGCCACCAGGTCGAACTCATCGTTGTTCAAACGCTCCAGCAGTTTTTCCAGACTGGCCGGTTGCGCAACCTTGTCGGTGTTGACCATGAATTGCAGGAATTCGCCATCCAGGCCGACACTGCCCACGGTGATGGTCGGCTTGCCGGTGAGTTGGCGGGTCCAGCCGGCCAGGTTCAGTTCGGAACCGTCGAACTCCGGCTCCCAGAAGCGGCGGGTCGAGCAGTGGAAAATATCCACACCCGCATCGGCCAACGGCTTGAGGAACTCGCCCAGGGCCTCCGGGGTTAGCACCAGACGTGCGGTGTAGTCCTGCTGCTTCCATTGCGAGAAACGGAAGATGATCGGGAAACCTTCACCGACCGCGGCGCGCACGGCCTGAATCAATTCAATGGCGAACCGCGAACGGTTGGCCAGGCTACCGCCGTATTCGTCGGTACGCTGGTTGCTGCCTTCCCAGAAGAACTGGTCGATCAGGTAACCGTGGGCACCGTGAATTTCCACGCCGTCCATGCCAATGCTCTGGGCATCCTTGGCGGCCTGGGCGAACGCGGCGATCACGTCCTGGATATCCTCCCTGGTCATACCGTGCACCACGACCTGACCTTCCTTCACTTTTTCCGACGGGCCATAGCCCGGTACGCTCGCGTCCGGCTCGGTGCCGATACGGCGGACGCTGCCCACATGCCACAACTGCGGAACGATCTTGCCGCCTTCAGCGTGCACGGCGTCGACGACTTTTTTCCAGCCGGCCAGTGCCGCCTCACCATAGAAGTGCGGAACGTTCGGATAGCCGTTGGAAGCCTTGTGACCGACGGTGGTGCCTTCGGTGATGATCAGGCCGACGCCCGCAGCGGCGCGGCGACGATAGTATTCGATCACTTTGGAGTTCGGCACGCCGCCCGGAGAAAACGAGCGGGTCATCGGCGCCATGACGACGCGGGTCGGCAGTTCGAGGGTGCCGAGGTGGAACGGTTTGAACAGGGCTTTGACGGGCATGGGACGCTCCACAGGGAATGACTTTATGACGGCGATAATATGGAGGTTCGCGCGTACTGAACAGCACTATTGATTTAGGTGATGTAGGAGCGAGCTTGCTCGCGATGGTGGTCAACGATAACGCTGGCGGTCTGATGCCCCGCGGTGTTCCTATAACCATCGCGAGCGAGCTCGCTCCTACAGAGGGAGAGGAGAATTTCAGCGAAGCGCTTTTTCAATCGCGTGAACGATGGTCGGATCATCCGGCGCCGTGCGTGGCGAGAATCTCGCCAGTACGCGGCCATCCTTGCCGAGCAGGAACTTCTCGAAGTTCCAGGTGATGTCGCCGGGGAATTCCGCGCCCTCGCCCGCCAGCAAGCGGTACAACTGATGACGGTCATGCCCGTTGACTTCCAGCTTGCTGGACAACGGAAAGGTCACGCCATAGTTGAGGCTGCAGAAATCCTTGATCTCCTGCTCGCTCCCCGGTTCCTGTCCGGCAAACTGGTTGCACGGCAAGCCCAGCACACTGAAGCCTTTGCCCTTGTATTGCTGATAGAGGTTTTCCAGCGCCGCGTACTGCGGGGTCAAACCGCATTTGGAGGCGACGTTGACCACCAGTACAACTTGGCCTTTGAAAGGCGCCAGAGGTAGCTCCTGTCCATCCAGGGCTGTCAATTTAAGGTCGTGAAAAGCACTCATGACGTACTCCAGATTCCCGTGTTCTTCTCGAAACAGCCACTTGGCGGTGTCGTCAGGGACAGCCGCAGACTAAAAAGGCGCCCTCGGGGCGCCTCTCCAGTTATCTGAGCTTAGCGCAGAAATCAGTGGTGATGGCCACCTTCGCCATGGACGTGACCATGAGCGATTTCTTCCTGGCTGGCGTCACGGATAGCGACGATCTTGACCTGGAAATTCAGGCGCTGACCGGCCAACGGATGGTTGCCGTCAACGGTGACATCGTCGCCGTCCAGATCACGGATGGTCACGATCTGCATCTGGCCGTCCGGAGCGGAAGCGTGGAACTGCATGCCCACTTCCAGCTCGTCGACGCCTTCGAACATGCTGCGGCTCAGGGTGCTGACCAGTTCGGCCGCGTATTCGCCGTAAGCGTCTTCCGGTTCAACGGCTACAGTCAGCTCGTCGCCGACGGTCTTGCCTTCCAGAGCCTTTTCCAGGCCCGGGATGATGTTGCCTGCGCCTTGCAGGTAGACCAGCGGTGCGCCGCCGGCGGAGCTGTCGATGACCTCACCAGCGTCATTGGTCAGGGTATAGTCGATGGAGACAGCCTTATTGGCGGCGATCAGCATGGGGCGAGACCTTTTGCATAAGAAGATTGAAAGGCCAAGTTTAGCGAAGCAATCGTCCGAAAGCGAACACAACCCGGACAGACGGGATTCGACGATCACAGGCTTCCATCAGGACGAGGACGGACACTGGGTAGCCGAGCTTTCCTGCGGCCACACCCAACACCTGCGGCACCAGCCGCCATGGCAATCCCGGGCCTGGGTCATGGACCCTGCGCAGCGCCAGGAAAAAATAGGCCAACCCTTTGCCTGCGGTTGGTGCGCACAAGGCACGGTTAGCGATAACCTTGGCGACTGAATTTCGGTATTCGGCCAGCCATAGGTCGTAACCATTGCCATGCACCTTCCAGAGAATCCGCATGCAAACTTTTTTTATCGCACCCACCGATTTTGGCGTGGGCCTGACCTCCATCAGCCTCGGGCTGGTACGCACCCTTGAGCGCGCCGGGCTCAAGGTCGGCTTTTTCAAACCGATTGCCCAGCCACATCCGGGCGACACGGGCCCGGAACGTTCCACCGAACTGGTGGCGCGTACCCATGGCTTGAA
>NZ_AKJL01000224.1 GCF_000282355.1 Pseudomonas sp. GM49 | reverse complement strand
CGCTGCCAGTCCAGATTAGGGATAACGGCGGCAGCCAGTTAGTCAGATCCTTCTGACAACTTGCCTGATCCTGTCGGGGATGACTGGCTACCACTTACTTCGTTGTATCGAGGACAAGCCGACCACGTAAGTGACGGCCCATGCTTTTCTCGATCGCCACTTTCGCATCACTCAAGGGGTATGCCTCAACGTCGACCGTGAGGTGTCCCTTGTCGAACAGTTCGGCAATGAGCGAGAGCTGCCGGCCATCCGAGCGGGTGGCAAAGTTGGCGGGGGTCACGCCGTAGTCGTTTGCCAGGGACATGTTCGGCAGGCTCACCGGCGATACCAGCACACCGTTTCTTTTCAGTACCGCAAAGGAACGGGTCTGTGTGTCGCCGCCCACCAGATCCAGTACCACATCGACGCCGGACACCAATTCTTCGAATGCCTGGGTCGTATAGTCGATGGTGTAATCAGCACCGAGGTCTTTCAGGTAGGCATGATGATGTGCCGAGGCCGTTGCGTAGACTTCCGCGCCCAGGTACTTGGCAATCTGCACGGCCATGCTGCCCACGCCACCGGCCGCGGCGTGGATCAACACCTTCTGCCGCCGTTGCACACCCGCGTGTTCGGTCAGGGCCTGCCAGGCCGTCAGGGCCGATGCGGGTACAGCGCTGGCCTGCAAGGCACTGAGCGATTTTGGTTTGATCGCCAGTTTTGAAACCTGGGCGATTGCTTTGGTCGCATAACCACCAACGATGTTGATGAAGCCGAACACTTCATCGCCAATGCTGAATTCAGTAACGCCCTGCCCCACTGCCACCACCGTACCGGCCACTTCGACACCCGGGGTAAAAGGCAGCGGCAAAGGGATGAACGCCTTCATGGCTCCGGAGAGGATCTTCCAGTCAATCGGGTTCACCCCGGCTCCAGCGACATCGATCAGCACTTCACCGACGCCGGCCACCGGGTCGGCAATATCTTCCAGACGCAAAACTTCAGGGCTGCCGTATTCGTACACGCGTAGGGCTTTCATGGAGGCCTCGATCATTGAAAAAGAAGGGAGACAAACACTGCGCTGCGAGGGACCGCCCTTCGCAGCGCGGGGTATCAACGACGGCGAGCGTCGAGGCTGAAGCGACCGGCACCGAAGGCCACGACCTGCAGCAAGCCACCAGCCATCGCGATGTTCTTGAAGAAGTGGATGAACTGGTTCTGATCGCCCAGTGCGTTATGGAACGCCAGGGCGGTAAACACGCTGAACACAGCCAATACAGCTGCGACAGTGCGGGTGCGGTAACCGGCGATCAGCGCCAGGCCACCACCGATCTCGACAATGATCGCCAGCGCCAGCGCCAGTTGCGGAAACGGAAGCCCGACAGAGCCGATGTAACCGACCATCATGGCCGGAGCGGCCAGTTTGGAAAAACCGGAAAGGATGAAGATTGCGCTGAGCAGTACGCGGCCGATCAACGAGGCCGAAGCCTGGGTCACGTCGGAACGGCTCTGTTCAGCGGTGGCGGAATGAGCGATGTTTGCAGAAATCGTCATGGGGTATTTCCTTCAGTTGGGTGCGATTCGACTTGAACCGCCCGGGTGAGGAAATGTTGCTCCTGGTCAGCTCATCTGAATAGCCGACTAATTTAGATCATTAGATTCGATTAAATAGGCAAGCCACTCACTCCACCGAATGGGAGTTCAATCGTGCAATCCGCTGAGCGAACGTCTGCAACAGGCCTGGAAGCACACATTCGCGGTCAGCGCCTGGCGGCCTCCGACGAGGTTTTTTCCAACGATGTGCTGGTGCAGATCTTTAACCGGGAGCGGTTCGAGCAAAGCGTTATCGTTCCCGCCGTGGCCGAGCCGCTGATTGTCTGGGTGCTTTCCGGGAGCGCCACCGTAGAGGAACGGGAGGCTGGCGAAGCGTGGCGGGCGAGTGAAGTGACGAAGGGGGATTTTTTCCTCACCACCAGCGCCGTGCCCTACGAAATGCGCTGGCAAGTGACCAGCGCGGAGCCCTTTGTGGTGATGCACATTTACCTCGGTCTGCCCCTGCTCGAACGTGCAATCCAGGAAACCCGCAAGGCAGTCACCGGTTCGATTTGCCTGCGTGAAATATCCGGTGGTCGAGATGCAGCGCTGTCGGTGCTGTTCGAACAGTTCAGAGTTGAACTGACCACCCGGGGAGAAACCAGCCCACTGCTGATGCAAGGCATCGCCCAGTGCATCGCCGTACACCTGGCACGCGATTATCTTGATGCGCAAGCCGATAACATCGTTCAGCGCAATGCCCTGCCGGCCTTCAAGCTCAGGCGTGTGGTGAGTGCGATGGAGAAGTCGCTGGGTGAGACGTTTTGCCTGGGAGATCTGGCCGACGCAGCCGGGATGAGCGAGTACCACTTCAGCCGTCTGTTCAAACGCGCCACGGGGCTTTCACCCTCGCGCTACTTCATCAGGCTGAGAATGACCAAGGCCAGGCAACTGCTGATTGAAACCGACATGAGCATCATCGATGCCGGACTGGAGGTCGGATACAGCAGCGCCAGTCATTTTTCCCAGGCGTTCAAACGGGAGGTCGGCGTCCTGCCCAGTCATTACCGCAAATGAAAATGCGGCACGGCGCTCGCCGTACCGCAAGTACAACCGGCCAATCAACTGCCCACGGGAATGCTCATGCCGCCATCGGCCATGACGACCGAGCCGACAATGAAACTGGCGCGCTCGGAGGCCAGGAATGCCACGATCTCGGCGATCTCATCGGGCGAAGCCGCACGGCCGATCGGTGCCGATTTGCCGTGCTCCTGCAGAAAGCCCGGGCCGTCTTCCATGAAGTGATTGAGCAGATTGGTGACCACGTCGCCCACACCAATCGCGTTGACCCGAATACCGTGCTCAATCGCTTCCAGCGCCTGGGTTCGGGTCAATTGCGCCAGTGCCCCTTTCGATGCGGTATAGGCTGCGATTCCCGGAAACGCGAAGTAAGAGGCATAGGACGCAATGTTGACGATTGCGCCTGACTTTTGCTTCATCATTTCTTTCGCCGCTTCACGGGAATGGAGAAACGCACCCGTTACATTTGTCTCCATCTGCCAGCTCCAATCCTCGCGCGTCATCTCGACCAGAGGCTTGTAGATGATCCGTCCGGCGTTGTTGACCAGCACATCGAGCTTGCCGAAGTGTTGAACGGCCAGTGCAACCGCTTTTTCCGCCGAGCGATCGACCGTGATATCCGCGACCAAAGGCACCAATCCAGGACGCTCAAGTGCATTCACTTCAGGGTTGATGTCTTCGGCAATTACCTTGGCGCCACGGGCATGAAACAGCTCGGCGATGGCTCGGCCGATTCCGCTGGCGGCGCCCGTGACAATCACGACTTTCCCGGCGATCTCGTTGGGGGTAGCAATAAAATCAGTCATCTCGTTTCTCCTGGCAAGTGAGCAGCTGAACCATTCCAGCCGTTGCGCATACGCCTGAACGTATGCGGGTGTCGCTTTCGACGACTCAACTTTCGCCGATTACGATCCGCCACTCTTTAGGGGCCTTGCTCACCCTGTCGGGGCTTTGCTTTTCGAGTAGAGATCCCTGGGACATTCTTTTGACCAGACCGTGAGCGTTCCAGAGCAACACGATTGGTCACTTCGGATGGCATAATCGCACCCGGTTCATAACAGGTGCGTATCAATGACCGTCGAAAGCTACGACCAACTGGCGATCTTTTCGGCCGTGGCACGGGAGCGCAGTTTCACCCGTGCCGCCGCCAAGCTGGGTATGTCGCAGCCGGCCTTGAGCCGCGCCATGCGCCAGCTGGAGGATCGACTGGGTGTCAGGTTGCTGTCGCGCACCACGCGCAGCGTTTCGCCGACTGAAGCCGGTGAGCATCTGCTGCGGGTAATCGCCCCCAGGTTCGAAGAGATCGACAACGAACTGGCTTTGCTCAGTGAATTCCGAGACAAGCCGGCGGGCAAATTACGGATCACGGCAGGCGAGCATTCAGCGATCACGATTCTGCACCCTGTCCTCGCAAAATTGCTGCCGGACCATCCCGACCTCAACATCGAAATCATCGTCGACTACGGCTTGACCGATATCGTGGCGGAAGGCTTCGACGCCGGCGTACGGTTGGGTGAGCAGGTCGCCAAGGACATGATCGCGATGCGCATCGGCCCCGACATGCGCATGGCGGTGGTCGGCTCCCCGGCGTATTTCGCCCGATATTCAAAGCCCGTCGTCCCGATCGATCTGATGCAGCACAACTGCATCACCTTGCGCATGCCGACTTACGGTGGGTTGTTCCTGTGGGAATTCGAAAAGAATGGCCAGGAACTGAACGTCCGCGTCGAAGGCCAACTGGTGTTCAACAACATTGCCATGCGCCTGGAGGCCGCCCTGCAAGGGTTGGGCCTGGCCTATATGCCGGAAGACCTGGTGCAGGAGCATGTCGCGCAGGGCCGGTTGATCCGCGTGCTCACGGACTGGTGCGAGCCGTTCTCTGGCTACCACCTCTATTACCCGAGCCGGCGCCAGAGCTCGCCGGCCTTTACCCTGCTGCGCGAAGCCTTGCGCTATCCGGGCTGATTGGCCTGAGTGGCGTCCAGCGCCTCGGCGGCCCGTTTGGCTGCATCAGCATCCCCCTGATCGGCCAGTAGCCGGGTCAACTGACGCAATTGCCCGACGGTCAGTCCGACCCGCAGGCTGGCGGCCATGTGCGAGCGCAGTTGTGACTCTACGCCGGGCGTGGCGGCCAGCGCTGCGACGGTCGCCAGCTCCCGACTTTGCCAGTCAAGGTTGTCGCGCTCGAAAATGTCGCCGAACAAATGCGCTTGCAGGTACTGGTTGATGACGGGGACGAAGTCGAACAGCGGCCCCTGGACAGGCGCACCGGCAATGCGTGTCTGGTTGGCCTTGCCGACTGACAGCAACTCATCGCCGACGGGAATGACGCGAGCGGGCTCGCGCCCCGGATCGTCCTGAACGCCCCGATGTTGGCGCGCCGCCACCACTTTCATCAACTCACCAAGTGCATTGAGGCTGCGCGGAAAGCCGCTGTAGGCATAGAGCTGCACCAGTACTTCCTTGGCCTCGCTGACCGTCAGCCCGGCATCCAGCCCCTGGTTCAACGCAATATTCAGTCGGGGAATATTGCTCGTGGCCATGGCGGCGGCAATCAGCGGGATGGACTGCTGTCTGGCTGACAACGTCTCTGAGGCGGGTTGGGCCACAGGCAAGGTCTGCGGCTCAACAGGACTTCGGGCGCCGTATTGGGCATCGGTGACTTTCTCCAGCCATTGCACACTTTTGCCCTCTACCGAGCCCGTCACGGCCAGGTGCGTCATGCTGCTCGCCGGAGCGGCACCATGCCAGTGCTTGACGCCCGGCGGGCAGATAATCACATCGCCCGGATGGATTTCCTGCACGGGCTTGCCCCACTCCTGTGTCAGGCCGATACCGGACATCACCACCAATCGCTGGCCGGCAGGATGGGTGTGCCAGGCCGAACGCGCACCCGGCTCGAAGGTGACGTAAGCGCCAGACGCATTGCTCTCGCCCGTGGCGGGAAACAACGGATCGACGCGCACCCGCCCGGTGAAGTAATCCTCAGATCCCGCGACCGAAGCCTGGCTGCCTGCCCGGCTGATCTGCTGGGTGGCCCTGGGCTCACTGAGACTGTCCGCCCCTGCCGCACCGGCAAAGGGAGCCGCGGCGCACACCACGATGCCAAAAAGCGTGTTTTTCATGATGAAGGATCCCTCGAGTCAGAGCGTTCTGGCGTAGAACGCGTTCAACTGGCCAATGGCGACGTCCACATACTCGGGCACCCAATAGGTTTCGATGTGAGTCGCACCATCGATCGTGAACAGTTTCTTGTCCCGGGTTCCAGTGGCCTTGGCGAAAGCCTGCTCCGACATGTACAGGCTGTCGGCCTTGCTGCCGGCGATCATCAACAAGGGTTTGTCGATCAGTTCGATCTGGTCCGTGGCATCGAAACTCATCAGGTCCAGCAGACTGCTCTGGGTGTAGCGGAAGGTCGAGTTCGGATGGGCGTGGGTCTTGCCGTAATACTCGAAACCCTGCCGATACAGGTCGAACGGCAGCTTGGCGATCTGCTCATCGGTCAGTTTGGCGTCGCCGACGTAGAGCACCTCCCCGCCCGCCGCTTCCTGTGCGCGGGCAGCCGAAGCCTGTTGCAAGCGCTCCTGAATCGTCGACAGTTGCGAGTCCTGGTAACCATTGCGACGTACCAGCCCCGAGTTGAACATGCTCAGGGTCGCGATCGACTGGAAGCGCTTGTCGGTTTGCGCCGCCTTCAACGAATACCCCCCGCCGCCACAGATACCGAGCAAGCCCAGACGCGTGCCATCGACGCCGGGATAGCCTGCGATGAAGTCCGCCATGCCATGGATGTCCTCGATGCGGTATGTGGGCTTGTCCATATTGCGCGGCTGGCCACCGCTGGCCCCCTGATACGCCGCATCCGCCGTGATCGTGATGTAGCCCTGATCAGCCAGGCGCTGGGCGTACAGACCGGCGACCTGCTCCTTCACACCGCCATTGGGATGCGCCACGACGACGGCCGGATATTGCTTCGTCGCGTCATAATTGGCCGGGGTGTAGACGTTGGCGGCAATGTCCAGGCCATTGAGCTTGTAGGTGACCGGGTGGATGTTGACCCTGCCCGGCTCGTTCTTCACCAGCGCGCCAGTGTAGGTCAAGGTGTAGGGATTCTGTTTGTAGTCCGCTGCCTCGGCTTCAATGCCCGACATGCCGATCATGGCGGCCATGAGAGTGGCCTTTATCGTGGTTCGCATCATGTGAATGCTCCTGGCAATTCCTGTTTCCAAAGGTGTGTGGCAGCGATCGCCATGCTCGTTATCAATCCAGGTTTTCCTCAGCGAGAAACTGCGAAACCAGGTCCGCGATCTCTACGTTGTTCAGGTCGGAAAACGGGAAGTGGCTGTTGCCGCTGATACCGATCTCAGGCAAGTGAATGAGCCGGACGTCACCGCCATGGCGGTTCACGACGTCTCGCCACAGGCGAGCCATTTCAAGCCGGGCACGCCAGCTGTCCTGTGCAGGCAAACGAACCGGTTTGTCCGGGATGTTGTCGCCGTAGATGATCAGAATGGGGATATGAGTCAGCGCTTCGAACTGCGCCTTCGATACGACCTGTGCCGAGAGCGTGTCGAACGCGCTGGGAAT
This sequence comes from Pseudomonas sp. GM49, assembly GCF_000282355.1. Taxonomy (GTDB): domain Bacteria; phylum Pseudomonadota; class Gammaproteobacteria; order Pseudomonadales; family Pseudomonadaceae; genus Aquipseudomonas. The sequence continues at coordinate 8,683 of NZ_AKJL01000224.1, read as the reverse complement.
CGGCGCGGGCACCTCGCCTTCGGGAAACACGAAGCTGCTCCCAGGCTCGAACGCCACGATGGCCCGCACATTGCGACTCTTGATCGCCGTCAACCAACCGGGGCCACCGCCCTGTGAATGCGTGAACAGGATGGCCGGCCCGGTCTTTTCCAGCAGTGCAGATACACCATCGGAGGCGACTTCAATGTCGTAAGGGCCGGTGTTGGGCGTCATCGAACGGAAAAATTGCTCCAGCGCCTGCGGCCCACGGGGAAACTGACTGCCCTCGAAGGTCTCGGGCCACAGGCCAATGCGGAACTGGTTGAACCACAGTTGCTCGTCCGGCACAGGCTTGATCGTCGCTTCCACCAGGCTACGCCCCGCGTCGCCACGCCGCGGCTGGTCGATCAGATAAGTGGAGAAACCACGCCGCAGGAAGATGTTCTGGAACCCTTCCCGGCCATCGGCCGTGGTTTCCCAGGACTTTGCAGATTGCCCTGCGCCATGCCACATGACGATGGGCAACGGGTGAGCGTCGACCGGCACCTGATAGAACGCATACACATGATCGCCATGGTAGGTCTGGCCATCAGGCATCATCGGCTTGTAGGGATCAAAGCGACCTGGCTGGGTGATCAGTCCCCCGCCGGCCATCAGGCTTCCCTGATCCTTGATGATCAGCGGGCTACGCTCGTCAGCCTCCACGAGCGCACCGGCGGTCAGGGTGAAACAGAGCGCGCCCGCCCCGACTGCTGCGTGTGCGTACTTGCGGATGGAATCCTGGGTCATGAGTTGCTCTCGCCTTGTCATTGCAGAGATGCAACTTACCGCTCAGGTATTAATTAATGAATAGAGCCAATCGGATAGAACTGATATCAAAAACATATAAATAGGCTGTTTGAGGTATAACCAGCCGAAGGTGGATGATGTCCTGACAGGGACCTAGAATAAGTAGACACGCCCTTGAACACGCCTCTTGATACAGGGGAACCGGGATGACGGGACATACAGCACGCCAATGCTCGCCATGGATCCTGCTCTCCCTGCTCGCCGTCAATCTGGCGCTGCTGGCCGGATGTTCAGGTAAAGCCACCACCGCTCCACATCCTGCCTCAAACACCGGCTCAAACACCGGCTCAGTCTGCTTTGCAAAAGCACTCCCCACTGTCGGCGAAGGTGGCCTCGCCTGGGGCGACACGTTGGACGTGGCTCGCCAGAAATCCCTGGATAATTGCATCCGTTATGCCGGCCGATCCGGCGGCACGCCGAATACCTGTCATGTGGTGATGGCGGAATGTAAGCATTGATAGAGCGGTTTTTCGTTTCTGCGCCGCTTTTGCGTTTCTGTGCGACAGATCCCGCTTCAGGGGCTCCCGTTTCACACGCTCGTGGTGTTAGTTTGGAAATGTTTCTGATCAAACGATCAGATATTTCTTACAAACCGCCTGCAAAGGAATGCCCCCAGCAATGGATTTTTCACTCAAGCACCTGGCCGCGACCACCCTCATGCTCGCCAGCCTTTCGTCGTTCACCACCGCAGCCCACGCCAACATCACCCCGCAACAGAACGCGATCATCCTCAAGACCTTCAGTGATGCGTCGGTCAAGGATTTCAGGCAATTCCTGGGAAGTCTGGCCAAGAGCGATTTCGCCAAGACCGACAAGCTCGGCCCGGCCATCAGTGCGTTCCTCGACAACAAGACGCTTACTTCTGAGCAGCAAAACGAAATCCATCGCCTGCTTGGCCTCTATGCACGGGTGAAATACGGCAGCGCGGCCACCGACACCTTGAAGGAGCTGGTGGCCATTGCGACCGTGCGCGTGGATGGCGTTGCCCAGCACGACAATCCCGAATTCCTCAAGATAGCCGAGAAGATCAAGGGCCTTGCCCAGGCGTTCAACCTGAACTTTCGCAACATCGACAACCGCGTCTATGAGATCTCCCTCGAAGGCACCGGCGATGAAGTCGTGGGCATTCACGCCCATGCCGATGTGGTGCCGGTAACACCGGAGAACTGGGTGCTGCAGGACGGCACCCGCCTCGATCCGTTCAAGGTCACCCTGGTCGGCGATCGCATGTATGGCCGCGGCACCGAGGATGACAAGAACGGCATCGTGGTGGCGCTCTACGCCATGAAGATCATCAAGGAAGAGCAGCTGCCGCTGGCCAGAAATTTCAAGCTGCTGGTCGACACCACCGAAGAGACCACGGGCGATGCCATCCCCTACTACTTCGAACGCAACCCGATGCCCAACTACAACCTGGCACTGGATGGCGGCTATCCGGTGGTGATCGCCGAGAAAGGTTACGGCACGGTCATGGCCAGCTTCGCCAAACGTAACGCTGAAGGCCAAGGCGCGGAAATCACCTCGATGACCGGCGGCCTGGCCACCAACCAGATTCCGTCGACATCGGTCGCGACCCTGGTGACCGACAAGCCCGCCGAACTGGCCGCCAGCCTGCAAAAGGCCGGCACTGATTACGCCAAGCGCAACGGCGGCAATTTCAAGGTGGCTGCCAAGGTCGACGGCAAGGACGTCAAGCTGACTGTCACCGGTGTTTCCGCCCACTCCTCCGAGCCGGAGTCCGGCGTCAACCCGGTGGCCAGGATGCTCGATTTCATCAATAGCCTCGACGGCAAGGTCGCGCTCAAGCACAACCAGATCACTGACGCTGCCCGCTACGCCGCCGACAACTGGGGGCTGGACTACCTGGGTGGCAAGTTGGGGGTCGGTTTTGCCGATCAGTTCATGGGCCCGCTGACCACTTCCCTGACCTATGTCGGGATGGATGACAATGCCTTCAAACTCGCAGTCAACCTGCGCGTGCCGAAGGGCAAGTCGCCGGAAATGCTCAAGTCCGAAATCGCCGCAAAGCTGGACGCCTGGAGCAAGAAGACCCGGATCGCACCGGCCTTCGACCTGTCGATTGCCGAACCGATGTACCGCAACCCCGAGGGTGAATGGGCCAAGGCCCTGCTCGCCGTGGCCAGTGAAAACCTCGACATGGAACACAAGTTCGGCACCTCCGCTGGCGCCACGTCCGTGCATGAACTGCCCAACGGCGTGCAATTCGGCCTGGCCATGCCGAACGTCAAATACACCGGCCACAACGACAACGAGTTCAAGACTACCGAGCAGTTCCTGCTGGACTTGCAGATCGTGACCGAGATGATGGGCCGCATCGGGCAATTGCCGAAGCTTTGATCCCCCTTCGGACCCGCCCTTCTGGCGGGTCCGGTTTGAGGCCGGCTATGCTGGAAACACGACTCGAATGTCGCACTGATCCGCGCTCTCCAGGCCCAATGAAGTAAAAAAGCATCATTCAGGCAGAGTAGCGACCCTCCATCGAGGGTCGCGGCTCCAACATCAATAACTACAAGAACCCAATACGCACGATACATTCACCATCAGAACGGTTATTTGTTCGCTTTAACCGGTCCCTGATAGTAAGGCAGGCTGTCAATCCGTGGTGTATAGACCCCAGTGCGGACACTACGCTGAACATGCGCCGCGATCTCATCCATACGTGCAAACCAGACATCGCCTTTTTGCATCATGTATTCGATCAACTTCGAAACTTCATGCCAGCGTGCCAAACGACCGGAAAGGAAGGGATGCCAGACGGGTATGAAAAGACCGCCATATTCCCATGCTGCATCAAACTCGGCCTTGAATACCTCTACGGCGCGTTGCGGCGACTGAATCGGCATCTGAAAATCAAGGTCGATACTGTGCATGTACTGGGGCCAGTCATCCAGCGCCCAGCTGGAGGGCAGCTCCACCAGCTCTCCAGCATTTGTGCGCAACAGATAAGGAACATCATCCCCCATCAATGAGGCGTCATAACTGAAGCCTCGCTCGATCAGCAAGTCAGCCGAGTGCTCCGACATATTGTAGAGGGGAGCCCGCCAGCCTCGCGGTGCCTGGCCCGTGAAGCGTTTGATGGTGTCGCAACCACGATCGAGCCAATAAGCTTCTTCTTCTCGAGTCAGCTCGTTTGGATGTTCATGTATATAGCCATGGTGAGCAATTTCGTGTCCATTTTCGACGATCGCTTCAATGGCCTCGGGGTATTGCTCGATGCACCAGGCCGGAATGAAGAACGTTTGTTTAATCTCGAAGCGTCGATAGGTTTCCAGGATCCTTGGAATCGCCACCTTCGGTCCGTAGTGCAGCATTGAAATACTGGCAACTCGCGTTGCTGAATCCTTGGGGTGCGCCACATGCAGAATGCTGTCTGCATCCATATCAAAGGTAAAGGAGACGGCACAGCGTGCGCCGTTTGGCCAGACAATAGGGTTTTCAATCATGTTTAATCACCAATGGCTGCTGAATATCATTGATTTACCAAGAACCGTGAGCTATCCCGATATCAATACTCGTGATCGAGCAGCCAATTGGAATAATGCGTCAATCCTTTTTCCAGCGACCATTGCGCTCGATACCCCAACTCCCGCTGCGCAGCACTCAGGTCCCATTCCCCATGCCGATCGAGATGCCAGTAGCCATCGCCGATTTCGATGCGGGCATCAGGAATTATTTTTCTGATCAGTTCGACGGCCTCATGCAGCGTCCAGGAGCAGTCACCGGCAATATTAAATATGCCGCCCTTCGTATCTCTGGTTTCAGCCGCCATCAGTACAGCGCGCACAACGTCTTCCACATGAATATAATGGAACCGATGATCGCCGCCGGCAGCCAATTTGAAAGTTTCACCCCGATGAACCGTTTTTAGTATGTCCCTGAGAACCTGCGGCATTTTATTTTCAGGGCCATACACTTCAGCAATCCGCAGCGAGATTACTTCCATACCATAAAGATCATTGTAGACTCGGCCAAAATGCTCGGTGGCAACTTTGGTTACACCATAGGGTGTCGTTGGATTAGTCGGTGTTTTTTCATTGATCACACCTTCGAAATGCCCGTACACCGTTTCAGAAGAAAAATTCACTAGCTTTTTAATGCCCGCCAGGCGCATTGCCTCAAGCAAATGAATGGTGCCATCGATATTCGCTGCCACTGTCGTAATCGGCAGATCTATGGACAAGTCAGGATGTGACATCGCGGCCGTATGAATAACACGATCAACCCCAAAGTCCTGGATGGTTCTGACGATTCTGGGAATATCGTACAACTCGCCCTGTACAGGGGTCATGAACTCCGACCTGGCCTCTGAGTAGTCACGATTGTAACTAACGACCTTAACGCCCTGTTCGCTGAGCTTTTTAGTCAGGTACCTGCCAACATAGCCCAAACCACCGGTAATCATCACAGCGCTCATATTGCACCCTTCTTGTTATTAGAAAAATCAGAGCCACTTATTTGACTGGGAAATTCATGACTCAGTGAAGTTTAATTGCACGACACCCAACTAGATCGCGGCCCCGCCATTGGGGCTGACTACTTGTCCAACCATATAATCTCCCGCAGGTCCGGCCAGGGCTTCGACCATGGCCGCAATCTCGTCCGGTTTTCCGAAGCGTTTCAATGGAATGGTCGCGCGCGTCCCGTCGTTGTATTCAATGGTGTCGTTGATCAGCATGTCCGTTTCGATCGGCCCCGGTGCCACCGAATTCACCAATACGCCTTGTGGGGCAACTTCCTTCGCAACCGCTTTAGTCAGTGCGATCACCCCGCCCTTGGAGGCGCAGTACGCGGCGTAGGTCGGAAAGCCAATCAACCCCAGCTCGGAACTGATATTGATAATCCGCCCCTGACCGCGTGCCAGCATGCCCGGCAATACGGCCTGCATGCAGGCCCAGGTCCCGCCGAGATTGGTGCTGATCATCTGTTCCCACTGCGCCCAGGTCGTCTGCGCGACGGTCGCCGAAACCAGCCTGCCGGCATTGTTGACAAGAACATCGACCCGCCCATAGCGGTTCTCTGCTTCCCTGATGATTCCGGCTGCCGCCTCGGGATGACTGACATCAGCTTGAACAGTGATCCCATCGCCACCGTTGTCTTGGGCAATACGTATTACCGCGTCGAGTTGATCCTTGACGTCGAAGTAGTTGAGTACCAAATGATCGCCACTTGCAGCAAAACGCTTGGCAATTGCCAGCCCTATGCCCCTTCCCGCTCCCGTAATTACGACAACACGCTTCATAAGTTCACCCATGGTTTTAAATGAACACCACACGCAGGCGCCAATGTCCGGTTAACGCAGGCTGCAACATTGACCGCATGCGTTAACTTCGCAATCAGGACTCTTGCATTGGCGTTAGTACGGTTTGCCTGGAAATTCGCGACTGCCAAAACAGAATCATCGCGCCAGAAAGGATGGTCAGCGCGCCGAGGTACCAGGCGGTGTATTGATCCTCGGGCGAAACCGGATTGGCTCCGGCGGTATAACCGATGTATCCCAGCACAAGGATTGCCAGCGCAGCCGGGATCGACAGTGCCAACGCCATACCGAAACGTTGACGGCGAAAGGTCATGACAATGAATGCTGCGATAGCGGCCATGTAGGACATCACCAGCGTGATGGTCACGACATCGTAGTACCACGAGATCTTGTCCAGTGGCTTCCACCAGAGCAGTGTAATGGCGAGGGTCGAGACGATAATGCTGGCCAGCCATGGCGATCTCGATTTATTGACTGAGCGAAGCGCTGTTGGCAGATGCCCTTCCTCACTCATTCGATAGAGCGTACGCGCAGCTGCACTCGAAGAAATTTGCAAGCCGGCACATGCCGAAGTGATCACGACGAATAGAGCGATCCAGGCCATGGCGGGGGGCAAGTAGACATTCGCCACGGCGGCGATCGGCCCACCGTTGCCGTCTTCGATAATTGCCGCCAGCTTCTCTACAGGCACCGCGTACTGCCAGCCAATCGCCGCAAGACTGTAAATGACGAATGCCGAAGTCAGAACGAGTAGCATGGAGCGCTGTACAGTCCGAACCGGAATACGCGACTCTTCGATATAGTTGATCGCCGAATCGAAGTTCGCGAGCATCCAGACACCGAACAGCACCCCCGGCCCGATCGCGGACCAACCACCAGACCCTTCCGGCGTGTACATGGAAATCACTGACAAATCCGGAACCTGAGGATTGATGATTCCCATCAACCCGAGCCCGGCTACCACGCTGATCTCGAAAATCAGAAATACGCTGGCTACTTTGGCTGTGGCATTGACGCCGTTGCAGGAAATGGCCAGGAAGATCAGAACCATACCCGTCCCGATCAGTTTTGCATTGAGCGGGCCCGCCAACACCGGGAACAACGCCTGTATATATTCGGTTCCGATAATTGCGCACATTGCCATCACCGCCATGCAGGCAACCGAGTACGCCCAACCGAGAATGGTCCCTACACGGGTGTGCAGAAAACGCGACGTGAAAGTGAAGACGCCACCCGCCGACGGTGCCTGGCGAGTGAGTGAGATCATGCAAAATGCCATGACCAACATCGGAAAGAAGTACGCAATCAAAATGGCCAGTGGAGCGTGGTGGCCCGATATTGAGTAAAGAATCGACATGGAAGAAGCTGCGATCCAGCCAGGCGCATTGAAGCCCAACGCCGAAAACGTCACATCCCTGGTGGTTAGAGTTCCCTTGTTTAACGCAGTATCCAGATCACGAACAGTTCCGTCACGGTCATAGCCGATGATTTCATAGAAGTTCATTTTTCAGGCTCTGATTAATAGCTATAGAAGATGTTGTAGCGTCAAACCATTTGAGTTGATTTGAACGCCGTTCTTATTATTCAACTAAGCAAAATGCAGATACTCAAAACCCGAACAAGCCAGACACCAACAGCTTATTCAGATTTGACTTACAGCGTTCTTTTTTATCGCTGCCCAGGAAAACCCTCAAGTCGAGATTATTTTTTCCAGCCGCCAGCAGTCACTTCAACTGCATAGCTGCGTGCGTGACCAGTTGTGGTGCTTAAACTTCTGAATGGGGGGAGGCCAGTATAGGAACAGCCAAAAAATACCTACCATCAGCAATTGCCGATGTTTAAATCTGAATTAGCGAAGTAAATTATCAGACGCCCTCAACGGCAACCAGCCACGCCCCCCCTATCAGCTCTGTACCTGCTGCAGGTGCTCATCGAGAAGCGTGCTGCCCGAGCTCCTGGGCAAGCCCGATGAGAATTCCTTCGGGCCCCCGAATGTAGCAGAGCCGATACGTATTTTCGTACCGGACCACTTTGCCGACGAGTTCCGCGCCGCGTTTGTAGAGCCTGGCGAGCGTGTCGTCGATGTCCTCCACGGTGAACATGACGCGCAGATAACCGAGAGCGTTCACTGGGGCGCTGCGGTGATCGGCGACCACAGGTGGTGCGAGGAATCGGGACATCTCGAGACGGCCGTGACCGTCCGGTGTACGCATCATGGCAATCTCGACGCGCATGTCGCGCAATCCAGTGACACCATCTGCCCAGTCTCCTTCGATTGGCGCGCGCCCCTCGAGTTCGAGGCCAAGTTCGGTGAAGAACTCAATGGCAGCGTCGAGGTCTTCTACAACGATGCCGATGTTGTCCATACGCTTGACTGTCATGATGTCTCCTTGCCATTCACGTAACGTAGCCGGGCACCTAGCTTGGCATTCCCAAACAAGACGTCGAAATAAACTGGACCAGCGGGTCCGATTGATACAGCGAAAAGCGCTGCCAAGCGGCTAGTAGGGAGCACTGAGGGACGTCGCGTCCGGCATAAGGCTTCCTTGGAAAATGCAAATTCGAGGGACGACTTTA
>NZ_AKJL01000223.1 GCF_000282355.1 Pseudomonas sp. GM49 | reverse complement strand
GGCGGGTCTGACCCGCCATGGACAGTCCCTCGCCATGCAAAAACAAAAACTGATCGCCCTGTTTCCGGAAGCCAGTTTCGGCGCGGCCTTGAACTGTATTGGTATCGCTCAGTCGTTGCGTGAGCTGGGCGCCAGACCGGTGTTCATCTGCCATGAGCATTTCCAGGGGCTGTTCGCCGAATATGGATTCGACGAGTACCCGATTCCGCAAGTGAGCCCGTTGTCGGCGGCGGAACACCAGCACTACTGGGAACGCTTCATCGAACGCAGCATTCCCTACTTCGACCAGACCCCGCTGGCGCAGATCGACAGCTACGTGGCGCCCGCCTGGGAAGCCATCATCGACACCGCGATCGAAGCGGAAAAACCCTTGCAGCAGTTGCTCAGCCGCCTCAAGCCGGATGTGATCGTGCTCGACAACGTGGTGATGTTCCCGGCCATCGCCAACGCTGGCTGCCCGTGGGTGCGGGTGGTGTCCTGCGCCGAGACCGAACTGCCGGATGCCGCTGTTCCGCCGTACCTGTCCGGGTGTCTGGCGAGTGACACCGAGGCCTGCGAGCGTTACTCCGGGCAGTACCTGAAGGCTGTCGCACCGGCCCATGAACGCTTTTCGCAATTTCTCCTCGGCAACCATACGGCGCCCTGTCCTGCGGGGCAGTTCCTCACCGATTCCCCCTGGCTCAACCTGCTGCTGTCGCCGACGCCTGTGCGTTATGAACGCCGGCAGCCGCTCGATCCGCAGCGCTACGTCTACCTCGACGGCTGCGTACGGCGGGAAGCGCCGTACATCGTCCCGGACTTCCCACGGCACAACGACGCACCGCTGATCTACCTCAGTTTCGGCAGCCTTGGCGCCGCCGACACCGGGATGATGAAGCGCCTGATCAGCACGATCGAAACCTTGCCCTATCGCTTCCTGGTCAACGTTGGCGCCTACCGCGACATGTACACCACCGTGCCGGACAACGTGTACCTCGACAGCTGGTTTGCCCAGCCGGCAGTGCTCAAGGAATGCGATGTGTTCATCCATCACGGCGGCAACAACAGCTTCTGCGAGGCGCTGTACTTCGGTTTGCCGTCGCTGATCATTCCGTATTGCTGGGACGGCCACGACAATGCCGCACGGGCCGAGGAAGTCGGCGTCGGCCGTTACCTGCCGCGCTTTGCCGATCCCCTGGCCGACCTGCCCGGCGCCCTCGAACAACTGCTGGCCGATCAACCGATGAAGCAACGCCTCAAATCGTTCAGCGAGCGCATGCAGGCGACCCGCGGCACCGACATTGCCGCACGCGCGATTCTCGCTCTACCCGATCTCTAGTGGCCTGTACGGTTAATTCGAGTACTCAAATTCGAGTGCCAGGGCTTGTCAGGCAAGGCGCCATGACGAGTCGTAGCTCGCTACGGCGAGGAATGGCAACGCAGCCTGGCAAGTCCTGGCGCCGAAGTTGAGTGCGCGAATTAGCCACACAGGCCACTAGCCATAACAACAAAAACCGTCGGGCAACCGAACGCAATCGTCGCTGCCCGTCACACTGCCGGAGTTTCAGCATGAATGCCCCACCGCGTCTCGATTCGCCAGGCAACGTCCTGCCCCATCCCTTTTGGCAGGACACCGTCACCCCGCCATCCGCCGCACCGTCCGTAGCCGGAACAGTGCAATGCGACCTGGCCGTGGTCGGCGGCGGATTTACCGGATTGTGGACGGCGCTGCTGGCTCGCCAGCGCCAACCGGGTTTGAGTATCGCGATCATCGAGGCGCGGCGCTGCGGTGGTGAAGCCAGCGGACGCAATGGCGGTTTCTGTGCACCAAGCATTTCCCATGGAGTCTCCAACGCCCTCAAGCGCTGGCCTGAAGAAGCAGAGCAACTGATCCGACTGGGCCGGCAGAACTTAGATGAGTTGGCCGCCGACCTGCAGCGCTTCGGCATGAACGTCGAATTCGAACGCCAGGGCAAACTTAACGTGGCCAGCCAACCGTGGCAGGTCGACGGCTTGCGTTCAATGCAGCGTAACTACGCCCGCTTCGGCATTGACTGCGAGTGGCTGGAAGGCAGCGGCCTGGCCCGGAAACTCGACTCCCCGGCGTACGTGGCGGGCCTGTTCGAACCCAACTACGCCCTGCTCAACCCGGCAAAAATGGCCGCCGAGCTGCGTCGCGTCTGCCTGGAGCAAGGGGTTCAACTGTTCGAGAACAGCCCTGTCTTGCAACTGGATGCGGACAAAGACAGCTTGCGACTGCGCACAGCCAACGGCGAAGTGATCGCCGGGAAAATCGCCCTCGCCACCAACATCGCCCCGCCGTTGCTCGGGCACCTGAAGTCGAGTGTGATTCCGGTCTACGACTACAGCCTGGTCAGTGAACCGCTGAGCAATGAACAACTGGCAGCCATCGGCTGGACCGGCCGCTACGGCATAGCC
>NZ_AKJL01000222.1 GCF_000282355.1 Pseudomonas sp. GM49 | reverse complement strand
CCCCCGCCATACCCCACAACGCGGCGGGCGGATGCCACCAGATCAGGGGGCGCCATTTGAGCACCAGCAACCCGCCGAACAACACAAACACAATGAACAGCAAGTGAAACAGCATCAGCCCATCGGCAGCGATTCGGTACAGCATGTCGGTGCCCCTGATGGCTGAACGAATCGCTCCATGGTACTCGGACCGGTGGCGGGCGCTCTATCGATTGTCGCGGCCCAATGCGCCGAGCACGCCTTTCAAACGCTCGGTCATCGATTCACTGCTGCGTTGCATCGGTGCACGCAATTCGTCACCGATCAAGCCTTGCAAGGCCAGTGCGGTTTTCACCGGCGCCGGGTTGGGCTCCAGGAACAGGCTGTTGATCAACGGCAGCAAACGGAAAAACGTGGCGCGGCCATCGGCCAACCGGTTGTCGCGGATCTGCCGGTGCAACTGCACGAACAGTTCGGGGTGGACATGCGCCGACGCGGCAATCGCACCTTTGGCGCCCAGGCACAGGGCATTGAAGATCTGGTTGTCTTCACCGCACAGTACGTCGACATGGCCGCTATTGAGCAAGGCGAGGGTGTTCGAAAAATTACCGCCGCAATCCTTGATGGCGACGATGCGCTCGTGGGCGACGATGTTGAGCAGGGTCGCCTGTTCGAAGGCCACGCCGGTACGGTAGGGGATGTCGTAGAGAATCAGCGGCACGCTGGAGGCATCGGCGACCGTGCGGAAAAACACTTCCAGGCCGGCCTGGGAAGGGCGGATGTAATACGGCGCCGGCACCAGCAGACCCGCCACCGGACGCTTGAGGATCTCGCTCTGGAACTGCAACAACTCGGTCAGGTTGTTACCGGCCAGGCCCATGACCACTTGATGCGCCGGCACCAGCTCCAGCACCGCATCGAGCACCGCCAGTTGCTCATGTTTGCCCATCGCCGCCGGCTCGCCCGTGGTGCCGCAAACGATGAGGCCGTCGACGCCTTTTTCCAGCAGATGGCTGACCAGCCGCCGCAAGCCGACAAAATCGATGGCGTCGTTGTGGAACGGTGTGACCAGTGGAACCCAGATACCTTGAAACGCTGACATGCACTTTCTCCTGAAGGTTGACCGATTTCGTCACCGTCAGGGGGCATGGAAGGAGAGTAAGCAAGGGGGCGGGGGCCGTCGCGCTCAATGTCCTGTCAGCTCATCTGACGGGACAGCGCGCCCCGGTCACATGAGCGACTGTTTCTTCGATTTGAGGGCGTGCGCAACGCAACCTTGCGCCTTGGCAATCAAGCCAATGACGGAAGAATCGAGATTGAAGGTTGCGGACATACTTGCTTACACCCTGAGTGAGGCGCCCAGTTTTAAAAGCCGGCGCGCCGTTTGTCAATCACCAAAATCAGCGAACTCGGCGCGCATCCGGCCATTGTGCTTGGCCTTGTAGAGCAGGTGATCGACCTGTTCGACGAATTCCAGGGCCGTGGCATGCATCGATGCCGTGGTGGTACCGACGCCGAGGCTGACACTCAGCAGCTTCGACACGTTCGAGAATTCATGGGGGATCTGCTGCTGGCGAATCAGGTGCAGGCATTTGTGCGCCACCAGCCGTGCGGACTCGGCATCGGTTTCCGGCAGCAGCCAGACAAACTCTTCACCGCCGATCCGGGCAATGAAATCCCGTGGCCGGTTCGCCGCCAGGGACAAGGTTTGCGCGACGCGGCGCAGGCATTCGTCGCCCTTGATGTGGCCGTAATGGTCGTTGTACTGCTTGAAGTAATCGATATCCAGCACGATCACCGACAACGGCAAGCCGGTGCGCTGGGCAGTGTTCCACTCGCGCTCCAGCACGGTGTCGAACATGCGCCGGTTGGCGATGCCGGTCAGGCCGTCCTGGAAGGAATACTCTTCGAGCTGCTTTTGCAGGCGGATCAGGTGCTCTTCGGTTTTCTTGCGCTCGCTGATATCGAACATGAAGCCCACCAGCGCCTCGACTTCACCGTCCTTGCGCACCACATGCACCACATCGCGGATCCATACGTACTCGCCGCTTTGGGTGAGTGCGCGATAGTCGGCCTCGTGATCGATACCGGCCCGGGATTGCGAGACGCAGAAGTCCATCACGTAGTCGCGATCATCCGGGTGCATGCGCTCGACCCAGTCGTTGACCGAGGCCCAGCTGTCCTGTTTCCAGCCCAGCAGTTCTTCGATCTGTGGCCCGATGTAGCTGAAGGTCATGGTTTTCCAGTCGATGCGCCAGGGAATCGCCCGGGTTGACTCAAGCAGGGTTTTGTATACGTCGCTGTCGGCTTCGACTGAACTCATGAAGGGCCTGGCCTCGAAGGAAAATGCAGCGCCATCATGTTGCTACCACTTTGGCGAATCAAGCGGGCAGCCGATGAATGGCACCCGTCATATCAGTGAGCAAGATTGTTCAAGCCTTTGGCCGGCACAGCTGGCAAAGTCTGGGGTCTTTCCCTGTCTGTAGAGCGTTATGTCCAACTCAACCATGCCGCGCAGTGCCTTTCTGCGCGGCGCCGTGGCGATCATGCCGCTGTCCCTGGCCACCGCGCCCTGGGGCTTGCTGGCCGGCTCCATGGCCATCGAAGCCAACCTTACGCCCCTGCAAGGCCAGGGCCTGTCGGGCATTGTGTTTGCCGGTGCCGCGCAATTGGTGGCCATCGGCATGCTCAAGGGCGGTGCCGGGATTTTTTCGATCCTGCTCACCACATTGCTGCTGACCTCCCAGCATTTGCTTTACGGGATGAGCCTGCGTTCGGTGATTTCGCCATTGCCAGGGCGCTGGCGTGCGGGCTTGGGTTTTTTACTCACCGACGAGCTGTTCGCCCTGACCAGCCAGCACGACAAACAGCAGTTCAACCGCTGGTACGCCCTGGGCGTGGGCCTGACGTTCTATATCGCCTGGAACCTGTTCACCCTGGCGGGCATTGTGCTCGGCAGCAGCATTCCCGGTCTTGAACACCTGGGCCTGGATTTCTCCATCGCGGCCACCTTCATTGCCCTGATCACCCCGGTGGTGCGCAACGTGCCGACCGTGGTTTGCGTGGCGGTGTCGCTGTTCTGCTCGGTGCTGTTCAGTTACTGGCAATGGGGCTCGGCGCTGGTGCTGTCGGGGCTGGCGGGCATGACCGCCGGGTTTGTCTGCAATAAATTCTACGGTGGACGCACATGATGGTCTGGGCAGTGATTGTCGGAATGGGCGTGTTGGTGTTCCTCAACCGCTATGTTTTTCTGGAACCGCGACTGCCGGTACGCCTGAGCAGCAATGCCCGGCAGTTCCTGGGGTTTGCCGTACCGGGCATGTTGACCGCCATCTGCGGACCGATTGTGTTCATGCCGGAAAAACAGCTGAATCTGCATTGGGACAATCCCTATCTGATCAGCTCGCTGGTGGCGGTCGGGCTGGTGCTTTACACGCGCAATACGTTGCTCAGCATGCTGTTGAGCATGGGGTTCTTCTTTTTATTGCGCTGGTGGCTTTGAGCGGGGCAGGGGGATCTGTTCTACGCTTAAAAGTGGTGACCGATCCCTTCAGGAAGAGAGGTGAACATGGCCAATGAACCCAAGCGTCCGGACCTGGAAGAAGACGAGGATGAACCTACGGAAGAAGAGATTGAGGAGCAGAAGCGTTCGGTACCGGACTGGAAGCATCCTGACGACGGTAAGGAACTGTCAGAGCCTGACCGCAAGTTCTGATCAGCCAGTACGACAAGGCCCCGCCTTCAAGCGTATGTAGTCTTCTGTAGCAGTTGCCGAAGGCGACGTTCGGCTGCGAAGCAGTCGCAGACCGGCGTCGCAATGCACCCGATTGAAAGCCCGCACGAACGGATGACGACCGCTGCGTCCGAACGCAGGCTTCGCCAGCTGCTACAGGGCCCGTGCGCGACCGGCTTTTACGTCTTTCAGGCGGTGCTTTGTCGTTATTGACAGTTTCATGGAACTTTATTGATTAGCGCAGCACCCTGGTTCCTGACATTGCCAACGGCCTTGTCAACCTTGTACCACTCAAATACGTCACTGACCTCGCCCTGGGATAACGCCATTTCCTCGGCTCGTTCCTTGGGCGTGTCCGGGTCCAGCCATTCCCGCGCCAGCTTGGGCGAGAACACCACCGGTCGTCGGTCATGCACGTCAAGCAGTCCACCTGCACTGTCGGCGGTGAGGATCACGAAGCCGTCGTGCTCCCGGTGAGGGGCTCCGCCGATGGGGTACTGGCCGATGACCGCGCAGAAAACCGGTGCGTGATCCCGTCGACGGATCAGCCAGGGTTGCTTCGTCGAGTCGCCGCTATCGACCCATTCGAACCAGTTATCAATCGGGCAGATTGCGCGATGGGGCCAGATTGTCCGGAAGTACGGGCCGTGGGCGACTTTCTCGACCCGGGCATTGGTCGGCTCCGTGCGATCCGTCGCCCAGTGCGGACGCCAACCCCAGCGCACCGCGTCGGCGTGCAGGCGCCCATTCTCCAGATGCAGCAGAGCGAGTTGCGTGGTGGGCGCGGCGTTGTAGTGTGCCAGGGGTTCGTTGCCGACGTGGTTGATCAGCGCGTCGGGGATGCTCAGCACCGCCACGAAGTCGTGAATCCCGCGGTATTGCGACAGTCGTCCGCACATGGCCTGACACTCTGGTTGAGCATTTTTTTCAGTTTAGTTGGTGGCAACGAAACGGGCTTGGCAAGCACTGGAACCAAACTCTGTGTACCTTATCCAACCTCGGCCCGCCGTTTCGATGCGGGCCGATGACGGATGAACGGGCGAAGGATTCTTGCCAGTTGAAGTATCGACCTTGATGGTCTGGCCCAAGGCAAAAGATGAAACAGTTGTTCAAATGTTTAATGGTGTGCGCCTTGGTAGTGGGTCTGCTGGGCTGTATCGCCGCACCGATTGAAATGACCCCGCAGACCGAGCAGCGTCTAAATGCGCAACCACCGATCCGGTTTCTGCTGACCTTCGATGACGGTCCCAGCGCATCGAGCTGGTGGAATCCGACCGTCACGGTGCTTGAGAGCCTGGCGCAAAACCCGCTGCAACCGGGCATCAAAGCCGTGTTCTTCGTGCAAACCCGTGCTCCGCGGGCCGGTGGCAGCGAGTTGGGCCGGGACATCATGCGGCGCGAACATGCCGAAGGTCATATCCTGGGCTTTCACACCGCCACGCCCTGGCACACCAATCATCGCTCGCTGGAACCGCAAGAACTCGAGCAGTCCCTGACCGATGGCAGCGCCGACATTGCGGCGATCACCGGTGCCCCGCCAATCCTGCTGCGCCCGCCATTCTGGAACTACGACAAACGCACCTTCGCCGCTTATCAGCGGCATGGCCTGCACGTGCTGCTCACGGACTTGAGCGCCAATGACGGCAAGATCTGGGGCTTCAATGCCAGCCCCCGACGCCGGTCGCACATGCTGCGCTCGATGTCCGAAGTACGCGAACGCATTGCCCGTGGCGAGTTGCCGGTGGTCGATGGGGTGATTCCGGTGGTGGTGACGTTCCACGATCTCAATCGCTACACCGCCCGACATACCCGTGAATACCTGCAGATTCTGCTCGATAGCGCCCGGGAGACCGGGGTGAAAACCGCCGACAAGCCGTTTTACGACGATCAGTCGGCGCTGCGGCGGGCTGCCATGGCGCGAACCGTGCGCGACGATTCGCAGCCGGTCGAGTTGCCGGGGTTCTGGAACTGGATCTGGGGCGCAAACACCCATTGAAAACCTGCAGAAATGAGAGATGGAAAACACTACCCTGAATGATTTCCGGTGCAGAATCGGCAAAGTGTATCTAACCTGAAATGGATCCAACCCGATCAACTGTCGCCGAGGCAACGGCCATGGCCATGGTGCCTGTTTCAGTTCTTTGCAACATCGTGGAGTCCGGTTTTGAACCGCTGTCGTGCGAATGCACGGAGAGTCTCGGAGTGCTGCGTATCGAAGTCTGCGACCCCGTCACCGGGCGGGTGGAGTTGCTGATCAGCGGCGTCTCGACCGCCGAACTGACCAGCGTGCGCGCCATCTCTGATTTTGTCGGCAAGTTGCGTACCGGGATGAAGGCCGGGCGTCGGACGTTTTCGGGCTGATCATTGCTGGCAGGGTAAACACTGACCTGTGGCGAGGGGGCTTGCCCCCGTTGGGCTGCGTAGCGGCCCTATAAATTTCAGCTTTCATACAAAAAACCGGGCGATAGCTTTCAGGGCCGCTTCGCGCCCCAACGGGGCGGTGCGGCGATCCGACAAGCCCCCTCGCCACAGGTCATCATTACCTTACGGCTCTGGCGGCAGCAGCTCATCAATCATCCGCAAACAATGGTTCAACCCCGGCGACACATCGCCCACTCGTCGGCTGAGTATGATCGGCGAGGTGGCGTTGTCTTCCAGCAGCGGGGTGAAGCCGATGTCATCGCGGTGCAGCAATTGCACCGAGGCCGGTACCAGCGTGACTCCGATTCCTGCCCCCACCAGACCGATCGCCGTTTGCAGTTCGTTCGTCCATTGCGCGACATGGATGCTCACGCCGTAGGATTCGAACAGGGCAATCACATGGTCGGCGTAACTCGGCCGTGGATTGCCGGGGTACAGCACAAAGGGTTCCTTCGCCAGTTCCCGCAGGCTGATGGGGCCGGCGAGCAACGGGTGGCCGGCGGGCAGGGCGGCGACCAGGCGGTCTTCGGTCAGCACGGTCTGGACGATAGCGGGGTCGTCAATGCGGATGCGGCCGAAGCCGATGTCGATGCGTCCGGCCTTGAGCGCCTGCACCTGCTGCAAGGTGGTCATTTCCGACAGCCCCAGCTCCAGCTCCAGCGGCTCGCCGCTGCGTAACCGGCGGATCAGTTCCGGCAGCACGCCATACAAGGTCGACGGCGCAAAACCGATACCCAGCCAGGTTTTCTCACCGAGCCCGATACGCCGGGTGTTGTCGCAGACCTTGTTCAGTTGTTCGAGCAGGGCGGTGGAGTGCTCATGGAAAAAACGCCCGGCGTCGGTCAGCTTCAGCGGTCGGCCGCGCTCCAGCAACATCACCCCCAGTTCATCCTCCAGTTGCTGGATCTGCCGGCTCAAGGGCGGTTGGGCGATGTGCAGCAATTCGGCTGCGCGGGTGAAATTGAGGGTCTGAGCCAATACCTGGAAGTAACGCAGGTGCCGCAGTTCCATGGAGCCTCCAGTCAATCAGTTGCATACCTTTAAGGTATCAAATCAGACCAATTCTATATTGGCTTCAGGAAAAAAGCCGTACGAGAATCGATTCCAGAACTTCAAGAACCTGACGGGTATCGAAATGCTTGCAACAGCCATTGAGTCGATCGAGACGATCATCGTCGATCTGCCGACCATCCGCCCGCACAAGCTGGCCATGCACACCATGCAGAACCAGACCCTGGTGATCATCCGCGTGCGTTGCGCCGACGGTATCGAAGGCATCGGCGAGTCCACCACCATCGGTGGCCTGGCCTACGGCAATGAAAGCCCGGACAGCATCAAGACCAACATCGACACGCACTTCGCACCGCTGTTGATCGGCCAGGACAGCAGCAACGTCAACGCCGCCATGTTGCGCCTGGAACGCAGTATTCGTGGCAATACCTTTGCCAAATCCGGTATCGAAACCGCGCTGCTCGACGCCCAGGGCAAACGCCTGGGCCTGCCGGTCAGCGAATTGCTTGGCGGTCGTGTTCGCGATGCGCTGCCGGTGGCCTGGACCCTGGCCAGTGGCGACACCGAGAAGGACATCGCTGAAGCGGAAAAAATGCTCGACCTGCGTCGCCATCGCATCTTCAAACTGAAGATCGGCGCCGGTGAGGTCAACCGCGACCTGGCCCATGTGATTGCGATCAAGAAAGCCCTGGGTGACCGCGCCAGCGTGCGGGTCGACGTCAATCAGGCCTGGGACGAAGCGGTGGCACTGCGGGCTTGCCGGATTCTGGGAACCAACGGCATCGACCTGATCGAACAACCAATCTCGCGCAACAACCGCGCCGGCATGGCTCGCCTCAACGCCATGAGCCCGGCGCCGATCATGGCCGACGAATCCATCGAGTGCGTGGAAGATGCGTTCAACCTGGCCCGCGAAGGCGCGGCTTCGGTGTTCGCCCTGAAGATTGCCAAGAACGGTGGCCCACGCGCTGTATTGCGCACAGCCTCCATCGCCGAAGCGGCCGGTATCGCCCTGTACGGCGGCACCATGCTGGAAGGTGGCCTGGGCACCATGGCCTCGGCCCATGCCTTCGTCACCCTGAACAAACTGGCGTGGGACACCGAACTGTTCGGCCCGCTGCTACTGACCGAAGACATTCTCAGCGAACCGCTGGTGTATCGCGATTTTGAACTGCATGTGCCGAAAACGCCGGGCCTGGGCCTGAGCCTGGATGAAGAGCGCCTGGCGTTCTTCCGCCGCGACAAGACCATTCATCAAGCCTGAGGAGAGCATTATGCTGTTCCACGTAAAAATGACCGTGAACCTGCCGGTCGACATGAATCCGCAAGCGGCCGCCACACTCAAGGCTGACGAAAAAGCCCTGGCCCAGCGCCTGCAAGAGCAGGGCAAGTGGCGTCACCTGTGGCGCATCGCCGGGCACTACGCCAACTACAGCGTGTTCGATGTCGACAGCGTTCAGGAGCTGCATGACCTGCTGATGCAATTGCCACTGTTTCCGTACATGGCCATCGAGATCGACGCGATGTGCCGGCATCCTTCTTCCATCCGTGACGATGACCGCTGAGCCCAGCCTGTTCAGCGCGCTACGCTAATAATTACAAGATGAGGAACCCAGCAAAATGAACGTCAAGATTTCCCACACTGCCGAAGTCCAGAAGTTTCTCGAAGAAGCCAGCGGCCTGCTCAACGACGCCGGCAACCCACGGACCAAGGCACTGGTCTACCGCATCCTGCGTGATTCGGTGAACATCATCGAAGACCTGGCCGTGACCCCGGAAGAGTTCTGGAAAGCCGTCAACTACCTCAACGTACTGGGCGCGCGCCAGGAAGCCGGGTTGCTGGTGGCCGGTATTGGCCTGGAGCATTACCTCGACCTGCTGATGGACGCCGAAGACGAGCAGGCCGGCAAATCCGGCGGCACACCGCGCACCATCGAAGGCCCGCTGTACGTAGCCGGTGCGCCATTGTCCGAGGGCGAGGCGCGCCTGGATGACGGCGTCGATCCGGGCGTGACCCTGTTCATGCAAGGCCGCGTGTTCAACACCGCCGGTGAACCCCTGGCCGGCGCCGTGGTGGACGTCTGGCATGCCAATACCGGTGGTACCTACTCGTACTTCGATACCACGCAGTCGGAGTTCAACCTGCGTCGCCGTATCGTTACCGACGCCGAAGGCCGCTATCGTTTCCGTAGCATCGTGCCGTCGGGTTATGGCTGCCCGCCGGATGGTCCGACCCAGCAACTGCTCGATCAACTGGGTCGTCATGGCCAGCGTCCGGCGCACGTGCACTTCTTCATTTCCGCGCCGGATCACCGCCACCTGACCACCCAGATCAACCTCGACGGCGATCAATACCTGCACGACGATTTCGCCTACGCCACCCGCGACGAACTGATTGCGAAGATCACCTTCAGCGACGATCAGCAGCGTGCGGCGGCCCATGGTGTGAGCGGACGTTTTGCCGAAATCGACTTCGACTTCACCTTGCAGCCGTCTGCCCAGCCTGAGGAGCAACAGCGCCACGAGCGGGTCCGCGCACTGGAAGACTGATAGCACAGCCCCTTGTAGGAGCGAGCTCGCTCGCGATGGTCGTCAACGATAACGCGTGTTTACTGGCTAAACGCGGCGTTCTCAAGTCCATCGCGAGCAAGCTCGCTCCTACAATGTGTTCGTGCAACTCGCCGGAAATACCTCAAACGCCTGGCACACTGTTCTAGAATGAACCGACGCAACTCATAACAACAATCAGAGTGACCCGATGATGCAAGCTCAACTGTTGAGTCAGCGCAGCAGAGTATTCGACCACGCCGACCCTTACGCGGTGTCGGGCTACGTCAATCAGCATGTCGGCAACCATTGCATCCTCATGCCCCGTGCGGGACGGCCGCTGGCCAGTCTCGACCACCGCAAATTCGCCAGCCTCGACCTGTGCCGCATCAGCTACGGCGCCAGCGTGCGGGTGACGTCGGGCGCACTGGAGAACATCTATCACCTGCAAGTGTTACTGCGCGGCAATTGCCTGTGGCGCGGGCATGGTCAGGAGCATTACTTCGCCCCCGGCGAGCTGCTGTTGATCAATCCCGATGATCCGGTGGACCTGACGTACTCCAACGATTGCGAAAAATTCATCCTGAAGATTCCCACCCGGTTGTTCGAGTCCGTTTGCGATGAGCAGCGCTGGCAGTATCCGGGGCAGGGCGTGCGGTTCCTGGAGAACCGCTATCAACTGGGCGAGCTGGAAGGTTTCGTCAACCTGCTGGCGATGATTTGCCAGGAGGCCGAGGCCAGCGAGCAGATCCCCAGAGTGCAGGAGCATTACGCGCAGATCATCGCCAGCAAGATGCTGAGCCTGATGAAAACCAATGTCTGCCGCCTCGAACCGGGCTCGCAGACGGCCACGTTCGAAGCGATTGCCGATTACATCGCCAATAACCTCAAGCAGGACATCGACAGCGAAGAGCTGGCGCGCCAGGCCCACATGAGCCTGCGCTCGCTGTATGGCCTGTTCGAGCGCAATGCCGGCCTTACGCCGAAAAACTACCTGCGCCAGAAACGCCTGGAGCGCATCAACGCCTGCCTCAGCGACCCGACCTGCAACGTGCGCAACGTCACGGAAGTGGCGATGGACTACGGCTTCCTGCACCTGGGCCGGTTCTCCGACAGCTACCGCAAGCAGTTCGGCGAATTGCCGTCGGACACCCTCAAACGCCGGCATTGACCGGGGGACTTCATACGATTTGCGCAAACGCCTCGAAACCCTGTGGGAGCGGGCTTGCCCGCGAAGGCGGTGTGTCAGGCAAGATAAACGTCGACTGACACGGCCTCTTCGCGGGCAAGCCCGCTCCCACAGGTTCTGTGTAGTACCGGACAGGTATTTCTCCAAGCCGGCTTCTGCCAATCCCCCCTGCACAAAACGGATAAAGGTCTGCACCCCGCGGATATTCCAGTCTGCCCCCCCGTCCTAGCATGGCCCTGCCTGAACAATAACAATGGAGGCGGTGGCCATGACCCTGCGACCCGAATATTTGCATTCCCTGCTTGAAGACGATCCCGAGCAAGGCCTCTATCGCTGCAAGCGCGAGATGTTCACCGACCCGCGGTTGTTCGATCTGGAGATGGAACACATCTTCGAAGGCAACTGGCTGTACCTGGCCCACGAAAGCCAGATCCCCAACATCAACGATTTCTACACCACCACCATGGGGCGCCAGTCGATCTTCATCGCGCGCAACAAGGACGGTGTGCTCAACGCCTTCATCAACGCCTGCAGCCACCGCGGTGCGACCCTGTGCCGGCACAAATCCGGCAACAAGAGCTCCTACACCTGCCCGTTCCACGGCTGGACCTTCAACAACTCCGGCAAGCTGCTCAAGGTCAAGGATCCGGCCAACGCCGGTTATCCTGCGAGCTTCAACTGCGAAGGCTCCCACGACCTGACCCGCGTGGCGCGTTTCGAGTCTTATCGCGGCTTCCTGTTCGGCAGCCTGAAAGCCGATGTGCTGCCGCTGGTCGAGCACCTTGGCGAGTCGGCGAAGATCATCGACATGATCGTCGACCAGTCCCCCGATGGCCTGGAAGTGCTGCGCGGTTCGTCGAGCTACATCTACGAAGGCAACTGGAAGCTCACCGCCGAAAACGGCGCCGATGGCTACCACGTCAGCTCCGTGCACTGGAACTATGCCGCCACCCAGAACCAGCGCAAGCAACGCGAGGCCGGCGACAGCAACCCGACCATGAGCGCCGGCAGCTGGGCCAAGCAGGGCGGTGGTTTCTATTCCTTCGACAAGGGCCACATGCTGCTCTGGACCCGTTGGGCCAACCCCGAGGACCGTCCGCTGTACGAGCGTCGCGATGAGCTGGCGCAGGATTTCGGCAAGGCCCGCGCCGACTGGATGATCGAGAATTCGCGCAACCTGTGCCTGTACCCCAACGTGTACCTGATGGACCAGTTCAGCTCGCAGATCCGCATCGCCCGGCCGATCTCGGTCAACCGCACGGAGATCACCATCTACTGCATCGCCCCCAAAGGCGAAAGCGACCACGCGCGTTCCAGCCGGATTCGTCAGTACGAGGACTTCTTCAACGTCAGCGGCATGGCCACGCCGGACGATCTGGAAGAGTTCCGCTCCTGCCAGACCAGTTACCAGGGCAGCGTCACCACCTGGAACGACATGTCCCGCGGTGCCGAGCACTGGATCGAAGGCGCCGACGAGGCGGCCAGGGAAATCGATCTGCATCCGCTGCTCAGTGGCGTGCGCACCGAAGACGAAGGCCTGTTCGTGCTGCAACACAAGTACTGGCAGCAGACCATGCTCAAGGCCCTTGCCGCCGAGCAGTCGAAACTGATCGCCGTGGAGGACGTGCAATGACCATATCCTTTGACACCGTGCGCGATTTTCTCTACCGCGAAGCGCGCTACCTCGACGACCGCCAGTGGGACGAGTGGCTGGAACTGTACGCACCGAATGCGACGTTCTGGATGCCATCGTGGGACGACAACGACGAGTTGACCGAAGATCCACAACGGGAAATCTCGTTGATCTGGTACGGCAACCGCACTGGCCTGGAAGACCGCGTCTTCCGCATCAAG
This sequence comes from Pseudomonas sp. GM49, assembly GCF_000282355.1. Lineage (GTDB taxonomy): Bacteria > Pseudomonadota > Gammaproteobacteria > Pseudomonadales > Pseudomonadaceae > Aquipseudomonas. The sequence continues at coordinate 14,288 of NZ_AKJL01000222.1, read as the reverse complement.
ACCGAGCGCTCCAGCGCCAGCGTGCCGGACACCCGTACCTCCCACAACATCAGCAACATCGAGCTGCTCGAACAGGCCGACGGTTTGTGCAAGGTGCGCTTCAACTGGCACACCCTGAGCTTTCGCTACAAGACCGTCGACAGCTATTTCGGCAGCAGTTTCTATACCCTCGACGTGCGCGGTGAAAACCCGCTGATCCTGGCCAAGAAAGTGATCCTGAAGAACGACTATGTTCGTCAGGTCATCGATGTTTACCACCTGTGAGGCGGCCGTCATGACCCATTCCATTGCATTCAATTTCGAAGACGGCGTCACCCGGTTCATCGACGCCAATGCCGGCGAAACCGTGGCCGATGCCGCGTACCGCCAGGGCATCAATATTCCGCTGGACTGCCGCGACGGCGCCTGCGGCACCTGCAAGTGTTTTGCCGAAGCCGGCACTTATGATCTGGGCGAGGAGTACATCGAAGACGCCCTCAGCCCAGAAGAGGCCGAGCAGGGTTTTGTCCTGACCTGCCAAATGCGCGCCCGCAGCGACTGCGTGGTGCGGGTGCCGACGTCCTCGGAAGTCTGCCGTACCCGCCAGGCCAGTTATGACGCGACCATCAGCGCCGTGCGCCAACTGTCCGATAGCACCATCGCGTTGTCGATCAAGGGCGAAGCCCTGAGCAAACTGGCGTTCCTGCCGGGGCAATACGTGAACCTGGGGATTCCCGGCAGTGAGCAGACCCGTGCCTACTCGTTCAGCTCGTTGCAGCGTGACGGCGAGGTCAGTTTCCTGATCCGCAACGTGCCGGGCGGCTTGATGAGCAGTTTCCTGACCGGCATGGCCAAGGCCGGCGACAGCATGAGCCTGGCCGGGCCGTTGGGCAGTTTCTACCTGCGCGACATCCGTCGGCCGCTGTTGCTGCTGGCCGGTGGCACCGGGCTGGCGCCGTTCACCGCGATGCTGGAGAAGATCGCCGAGCAGGGCAGTGATCATCCGCTGCATTTGATCTACGGCGTGACCCACGATTTCGACCTGGTGGAAATCGACCGCCTCGAAGCCTTCGCTGCGCGCATTCCCAACTTCACCTTCAGCGCTTGCGTCGCCAGCCCCGAGAGCCAACACCCGCTCAAGGGCTACGTGACCCAGCACATCGAGCCAAAACATTTGAACGATGGCGACGTCGACGTCTACCTGTGCGGCCCGCCGCCGATGGTCGAGGCGGTCAGCCAGTTCATTCGCGAGCAAGGCATTGCGCCTGCGAACTTCTACTTTGAGAAATTCGCCGCCAGCGCGGCGTAAATCGCGAAGTGATAGCGAGGGCGTACTCGAATACCGCCCTCGGCAAAAAATCCCCTGTAGGAGCGAGCTTGCTCGCGATGGTCGTTAACGATAACGCGTGTTTTCTGAATAGACGCGGCGCTCAGAAGAGCTTCGCGAGCAAGCTCGCTCCTACAGGGTTATGGGCATCCGTCGTCATGAGGTACACATGAACAGATTTCACGAAAAAGTCGCACTGATCACCGGCGCCGCCCAAGGCATCGGGCAGCGGGTAGCCGAGCGCATGGCCGCAGAAGGGGCGAAGCTGATCCTGGTGGACCGTTCCGACCTGGTGTTCGAAGTGCAGCAACAGCTGGCGCCGACCACCCAGGTTTTGGCCCTGACCGCCGACCTTGAGCAATACGAGGAGTGCAGTCGAGTGATACAAACCGCTGTCGAGCGTTTCGATCGTCTCGATGTGCTGGTCAATAACGTCGGCGGCACGATCTGGGCCAAGCCGTTCGAGCACTATGACGCGGCGCAGATCGAGGCCGAGGTTCGCCGTTCGCTGTTCCCGACCTTGTGGTGTTGCCATGCCGCGCTGCCGTTCATGCTGGAACAGGGCAGCGGGGCGATCGTCAACGTCTCCTCCATCGCCACCCGCAGCCTCAACCGCGTGCCCTACGGTGCGGCAAAGGGTGGGGTGAATGCCTTGACCGCTTGTCTGGCGTTCGAAACCGCCGGTCGTGGCGTACGGGTCAACGCCACCGCTCCTGGCGGCACCGAAGCACCGCCGCGACGCATACCCCGCAACGGTGCCGAGCAGAGTGAGCAGGAAAAACTCTGGTATCAGCAGATCGTCGACCAGACCCTCGACAGCAGTTTGATGAAACGCTACGGCACCCTGGATGAGCAGGCGGCGGCTATTCTGTTTCTGGCCAGCGACGAAGCGTCCTATATCACCGGCATGGTCATGCCCGTGGGCGGCGGCGATCAAGGCTGACGCGAGCGACAGACAACCCCATCGGCAAACGGAGACACGGTGATGAGTGACAAACCCACGATCGTGCTGGTCCATGGTTTCTGGGGCGGCGCTGCCCATTGGAACAAGGTCATCGTCAAATTGCTCAGCCGGGGTGACACGCGCATACGTGCCGTCGAGTTACCGCTGACTTCGCTGGCTGATGATGCCGAGCGCACGCGCAAGATGGTCGCCCAGGTGCCCGGTCCGGTGCTGTTGGTGGGGCACTCCTATGGCGGCGCGGTGATCACTGAAGCGGGTGATATGCCGAATGTGGTCGGGCTGGTGTACATCGCCGCGTTCGCGCCGGACGCCGGTGAAAGTCCCGGCGGCATCACGCAACGTCATCTGCCTGCGGCAGCGGCTAACCTGACGCCAGATAGCGACGGTTACCTATGGGTCAAGCCTGAGCTCTATCACGAAAGCTTCTGCCAGGATCTGCCGGCGACCGAAGGGTTGGTCATGGGCCTCACCCAGAAAGCGCCGCTGGCGAGTACCTTCGGTGACACCATTGGCACGGTGGCCTGGAAGAAAAAGCCATCCTGGTATCAGATTTCGACCGCAGACCGAATGATCGCGCCACAGAACCAGCAATGGATGGCCGAGCGACTCAACGCCCGGGAGATTCTGACCTTGAACGCCAGCCATGCGTCATTGGCGTCGATGCCCGCCGAAGTGGCGGCATTCATCGACAGGGCAGCGACGGCGTTGGCCAAGGGCTAGGGTCCAGGTGCAACCCGAATCGGGAATTTCCATGGCGATGTCTGGTCGGTATTTTGGAGAAGGGTGGGTGTAAGGTAAGCAAGCCAACCTGATATCACTGCCCAAGAGGAGGTGACTATGAGCGTTCCGATTCTGAACAAAATGCACATGAACGGCTATGACATACTCAGAGTGAGCAATGGGCCCTGGCGGGTATGTACCCAGGGTGACCGACTGGGTTCATTTGACAGTCGGGAAGAAGCTCTGGCGTTTGCCGCCTCGCTGCCGGGCTACAGGGCTCGTGCCGGCAGGCCTGCGCGCAGCCATCAAGCTAAGTGAAGCCCAACCGAAGCCCCGGTTCTACGGCAATCTCCTGTAGGAGCGAGCTCGCTCGCGATGGACTCAAACGCGCCGAGTTTAGCCAGGAAACACGCGTTATCGTTAGCGACCATCGCGAGCAAGCTCGCTCCTACAAAGTCCATAAGGGCGTTAGTAGCCACCGCCACCGCTGGGGCGGGAGGGCTCTCGGGCCTTTTGCTGCATGTGGCTCCATTCCGCGCAGGTCATAAAGCTTTTGTGGTCGACCATGCCCCGGCGGTCGAAGCTGACGTTGTACGGCTGCTGATGGCCGGCCTGAGTCAGTTTGTAGTCAAAGCACGTACCGGGTTCGACGGTGCGATCGGTGACCGCCAGGGGCTGGCCACCGATTTGCCGGACTTGCTCCTGGCTCATGCCGGTGTTGACTTTCGCGACCAGCGGCTGGTCCTGGTAGATCGAGTTGGTGCTGCAGCCTGCCAACGCGGTCAGTGCGACGACCAGCGTGAATAGAGGCCTGTTCATGGCAGCGCTCCCGCTATTGATCCTTGTTGCGGCTAATGACCTTGGCCTTCACTTCCTCGGCATAGCCGGACAGTTTTTCTTCATCGCCCTGAAACAAAGAACACAGTCTCTGAACGGCTTGCGCGTCTATGTCGTTCCCGAGCAGGCGCAATTGCTGCTCTATGCGCAAAAGCTCCACGGCCGACCAACGCAAATCCGACGCAAGCCCTTGCAGATCACGCCGAAGTTCCTGTTCCGATTCGTTAAGCCACATGATGACCTCCTGAATACTGCACACCGAAATTTTAGACCTGTTTACCAGACCGGATGTTGTGTTCGTCTGAATCAGCGGGGTTTCCTTTGGTCGGGAAAATAAACGCAAACGCGAAAGTACGCTGCCCTGCTCAAGAAAGATGGATGGCTTATCTGAACTTAAGGAACTAACGAGGGGAGCCGATATCAATGTCAGTCGCTGAATCGTTGGGGATGGATGTGCGGACGACGGCAAGCTACATTTTCTTTTTTCGAATTCAAGGAAGCCACATGCGGATGTTGATGGGGGGATTCGTGCTGGCGTTGCTGGCCGGGTGTTCGTTGCCGGCGTCACTGGTACCGGGCGAGCCGAATGTCAGCAAGCACAGTGAGAAAACGCCAAAAGAGTATGCGGCGTGCGTTTTGCCTGCCTGGCAAAAGGTAGTCTCGAATACTACCCAGGTTTCGATATCCAACGGATTCCGGATCACCGCGCCGAGTGTGATCACGGCCGACGAAGTGGTGGATATCGTGAAGTACAAGAATGGCAGCCAGGTTTCGCTGTATCAGGGGCCACCTTGGGCCAAATCCGACGACCTGCGCAAAATCGTGCGCGACTGCTTGTAAGCGCGAGAGAGTGAAAATCGGGGCGTCACACCAGCAATAACGTGGCGGCACAGATCCTCGGTGTCGACCCGATGCACTGCACGCGTCTGAACAAATAATCCCGCCCAAGTTCTCCTGGGCGGGATTTTTTTGCGCGCCATTTGCCTGTGTGAAATTTACAGTGTATTTTTTCATGAAATTACAAATACAAAATTTCATGAGGCCGTATGTTTCAGCAATCCACCCGGCATGTCGCCAGTTACTACGCCCATACCTGCGCCGATCGTCTGGTCAATCGAGCCGCACTGGAAGGTGAGCAAGACACTGAAGTGCTGATCATCGGGGCCGGTTTCAGTGGATTGCACACGGCTTTGCGCCTGGCGCTGGCCGGCAAGCGCGTGACCTTGCTCGAGGCCAGTCGGGTGGCCTGGGCCGCTTCGGGGCGCAATGGCGGGCAGGCGATTCTCGGCTGGTCGTGCGACATGCCACCGCTGGAAGCCGCATTGGGCTATGAGCGGGCGCGGCGTCTGTGGGACGGCATGCGCTGGGCGGCACGAGAACTGCGTGATTTGCCTGGCCGGCATGAGTTCGATTGCGACTACCGCGCCGGCCATCTCTGGACTTCGGTGATGCCGCGTCGGGTAGGCCTGCTGACCGAGTGGCAACACGAGGCCAGCCACAAGTGGGGCCACGACAAACTGCAATTCATCTCCCGGCAACAGCTGCCGGAATGGGTGGCCAGCGAGCGTTATCAGGCCGGCCTGTTCGACCCCGAGGGCGGGCATTTGAACCCGCTGAAACTGGCCCTGGGCCTTGCCGATGCAATCGAGCGGGCCGGTGGCCGCATCCACGAGCAAAGCAAGGCGCTGAGCTATGGCGAGGAAGGCGACGGGTTTGTGGTGACCACCGAGCGCGGTCGTATTCGCGCCGACGTGTTGGTGCTGGCATGCAACGCTTACCTCGATCGACTCGATCCGCAACTGGCGAGTTGCGTGTTGCCGGTCGGCACGTATCAGGTCGCGACCGCGCCGCTCACGAAGGAGCAAGCCACCGCGCTGCTGCCGAGCAACGTGTGCGTGACCGACAACCAGTTCGTGCTCGATTATTTCCGGCGCACCCCGGATAACCGTCTGCTATTCGGCGGTGGTTGCACTTACCTGGGCGGGATGCCCAAGGACATCGCCGCCGCGACCCGGCCGTTCCTGGAGCGCGTGTTCCCGCAACTCACCGGCGTCGGGCTGGAGTTTGCCTGGGGCGGACACATCGACCTGACCCTCAAGCGCACGCCGGATATCGGGCGGCGGGGCGATCTGTACTGGATGCAGGGGTATTCCGGGCATGGCGTGCTGCCGACACTGGCCGCGGCGCGGGCGGTGTCCGACGCGGTACTCGGTCAGCCCGACGAACTGTCCCTGTACCAGGGCCTGAACAACGGCAGTTTTCCCGGTGGAAAATACCTGGCCGCGCCGCTGGAAGCCATCGGCAAGGCCTGGTATCGACTGCGCGACAGCATTTGAAGCGACACTTTCAGGAAGCCTCTGGATGGACATGCAAGAAGAAATCTCGGCGCTGGCGATCCTGATCCAGGACCTGCGCAAACACAAAAAGTACACCCTGAAGGAACTGGCGGACAAAATCGGCCGCTCGGTCGGTTTTCTGTCCCAGGTCGAGCGCGGCCTGTCGCGCCCGACGGTGGCGGACCTGACCGCGATCAGCGAAACCCTGGGGGTGCCGACCACCTATTTCTACAGCCTGCCCAAACCCATGGCGTTGTCTTGGGTCACCCGCCCGGACGAGCGTCGCACGCTGTACTACGCCGATGGCATTACCGACATCCTCGTTTCGCCAAAAATGCGCGCGTCGTTCTCGATGCTCGAAAGCCAGCTTGAGCCCGGCGCCAGCAGCGGCGACCGGCACATGAAGGACAGCTCGGAGCAGGGCGGTTACGTCCTCGAAGGGGAGTTGACCCTGTGGCTCGACGACAACGAACCGGTGACCCTGCATCCCGGCGACAGCTTTCAACTGGCCAGCCATGCGCACTGCCGCTACGGCAACCTGTCCGACCAACTGACCCGCGTGCTTTGGGTTTACACCTGACAACAACAAGGAACAAAACGATGGATGCCGTGTGCTCTGATCTGCTGGCCGAGGTTCGCAACTTCCGCCACTGCAACCCCGAAGTGCGTTACGTCGACCTGATCTCCCTGGACATTCCAGGGCATTTCTATGGCAAGCGCTACCCGATCGAGATGCTCGAAAAAGTGGCTTCTGGCAGTGTGCTCAAGCTGCCGCAGAACTGCGTGCTGCTCGGCACTCAGGGCGGGTTGTTCAAGATCGGTGATTACTGCTTCAACGACGGTGACCCGGATGCGCCCCGTCGTTTGGTGCCTGGCACGTTGAAGCTCGTGACCTGGGAAAAGCAGCCTCTGGGCCAAATGCTGATCACCTCGGATGGCACGGAAAAACCCATCGAATTCGAACCTCGTGAAGTGTTGGCGCAGGTGCTGGAACGGCTCAAGCGCAAGGGCATTTTCCCGGTGGTGGCCTTCGAGCTGGAGTTCTACCTGTTCGACAGCCGCTTGAAGGACGGCTTGCCGCAATTTCCCCGTGACGAGCTGACTGGCGATGCCGATGATCAGCCGAACATGCACATCGAGCGCTTGTCGCGATTTGCCCCGGTGCTCGATGAAATGGTCGAGACGGCGCGAGCGCAAGGCATCGATGCCACAGTGATCACCGCCGAGCTCGGCCCGGGTCAGTTCGAAATCAACTTCGGCCATTGCGATGACGGCCTGCGCGCCGCCGACTGGGCGGCCCTGTTCTGCCGCAGCACCCGGGGCGTGGCGCTCAAGCACAACTACCGCGCCAGCTTCATGGCCAAACCCTACCTGCAGCACCCTGGCAGCGGCATGCACGTGCATGTCAGCCTGTATGACCAGGCCGGCAACAACCTGCTGGCGGCAAACGGCCAGCGGGCGCTGCGCCATGCGGTGGCCGGTTGCCTGGATGTGTTGCCGCACTGCATGCCGGTTTTTGCCCCGAACCACAACGCCATGCGTCGCTTGAGCGGCACCGTGAACGTCGCGTCCCGCGCCAGTTGGGGCTTTGAGGATCGCGATGCCTGCTTGCGTATACCGGACTCGGACGTCAAAAACCTGCGTATCGAACATCGCCTGGCAGGCGCCGATGCCAACCCGTATCTGGTACTGGCGGCGATTCTGGTGGGGTTGGAGCAAGGTCTGGAAGGGGAGTGCGAGCCGATTGCACCGCTCAACGAAGACCGCAGCAGTGGCATCGATTTTCCGTTGGAAATGCTCGAAGCGGTGCAGTCCATGCAAAGTCACTCACAGCTGCGCGAAGGCTTGGGGGCGGAGTTCGTGGACGTCTACTGCGAAAACAAACGTCAGGATCATCTGGCATTTCTGCATGACATCAGCGCGCGGGAGTATCGCTGGTTTCTCTAGTCGACCTTAGAAAATATGTGGATATTGAAGGGGTTAGAACGTTTAGTAACTGGATAGTGAATAAAAATATCTTGTTACAGGGTGAAATATTCCGTAATATTCGCGCCGCGTTCACCACCACGGTTTATGCATTTTTAAATCCCAGGCGTCCATCAGCTGCCTGGGATTTTTTTTGCCTGGAATTTAGTCGGCCGCTGACTCCATCATCGGCGCACGCTTGCCGAGCTTCATCAGCCAGTAATAACTCAACGCCGGCACCAGCAACCCGACGATCCACGCCAGATCCACCCCGTCCAGCGCCGTGGCCACCGGGCCGACATACAGCGTGGTGTTCATGAACGGAATTTCCAGGGCAATCGCCAGCAGGAAACTGCCGCAGGCGATCCGGTTGACGCGCCCGTAGATCCCGTTGAGGTCGAAGATGTCGTCAATTTGGTATTCGCCTTTGCGCAGGCAGTAGTAGTCCACCAGATTGATTGCCGTCCACGGGATCAGGAAGTAGCTCATGAAGAAGATGAAGTTCAGGAAGAAGTTGATGAAGTCGTCCTGACTGATGGTGCACAGGGCCGTGGCCACCAGGCTGATCAGCAGCATGAACACGCCGCGTACCCGCGGTGTCACCTTGAGTCGGGCGAAAGGTTCGATCACGGTGATGGTCGACATGAACGCGCCGTACAGGTTGAACACGTTGATCGACACCTGGCCGTAGACGATGAAGGCGAACAGCAGCACCGCGCCAGCGCCGAACAAACCGGCGACATGCCCGCCGACGTTACTGGAAAAGTCGCCGATGCCGACGCTGAGAATCGCCCCGAGAATCATCATCCACGCACCACCGCTGACCGTGCCGGCGTAGCTGTACCAGAACACCTGGGCGGTCGGCGTGCTGCTCGGCAGGTAGCGCGAATAGTCGGCAACGTAAGGCGCATAGGACAGCTGCCAGGTCACGGCAATGCTCACCGCCACCAGGAATTTCGACAACGAGAAGCCTGTCGGCAACCATTGTTCGGCCGGGATCGGCAACTGCAAGGCGAGTACAGTGGCCGCCACGAACACCACCAGCGACAGAATCGACAGCAGCTTCTGCAAGCGGTGAATCAACCGATAGCCATAAAGGGCGACGACGAAGCACAACGCACCGATCAGGTAGATGTTGCCGGACATCGGCAGCGGGCTGACGGACTCCAGCGCCTGGGCCGCGAGCAAGGTGTTGCTGACGAAGAAGCCCAGGTAAATCAGCATCACGAACAGCAGCGGCAATACCGCCCCCAACACGCCGAATTGCGCCCGGCTCTGGATCATTTGCGGAATGCCCAGCTTCGGTCCCTGTGCCGAGTGGGAGGCCATGAAAATCGCCCCCAGCAATGAGCCGATGATGATCGCCAGTGCACTCCAGAACAGGTTGAGCCCCATCACCACCGGCAACACACCGGACGCGATGGTGGTGATGTTCATGTTGGCGCCGAACCAGATATAGAACAGCGAGCCCGGCTTGCCGTGGCGTTCGGTTTCGGGGATGAAACCGATGCTTCTTTTTTCGACTTGCATGACGATCACTCCTGAGTCCGGACGAGACGGGATTGCAGACGGGCGATGGTGCCGGGCAGCTCATGGGGCTGGTGGGCAAACAGGTCCGGACGCTCGGGGATCAGGCTGGCGTAATCGAGTTGTTGCAGGGCGCGCTGGCATTGTTCAGTCGTGAGGATTTCCAGCGAGTAGACCCAGTTGGCCATGATCAACAACGCCGAGTAGTGCCCGGCCAGGGTGGTCGTGGTGCAGGCATTGCTGACCAGGCGCACTTGATAACCGAGGGCGAAGGCGTCGAACACGCTGGTCAGCACGCAGACGTCGGTCAACACGCCACAGATGATCAGTGTGTCGACCTCCAATGCCTTGAGTCGGGTGTCTAGGTCGGTACGGTGAAAGGCGCTGTAACGGCCCTTGTCGATGATCAATTCACCGGATTGCGGCGTCAGCGACTCGATGATTTCCACTTGCCGGGTGCCGGCGCGGTAACTGCCGGGGCCACCGTCGGCAGCCAGGGGTTCGCCGGGGGGCAGGTCACTGCCGTCGGCCTGATTGATGTGGCGGGTATAGATGACAGGCATCCGCTGGCGACGGGCTGTCGCGAGCAGGGCGGCGGTATGGGCGACTACCGTGGCGAAGTTTTCGAGGACGAAACCGTCCTCCTGTTGCATGTCGATGATCAACAGCGCGCTGTTATTGTTCATTGGGCAAACCTGATCAAAGGCGAAACACGATGCACCGTACGCGCCATGCAATGGCGAGACGCGGGGTGCGTGATTGGCTGTTCGGGTGGGCTCAGTGAACTATTTGCCAGAAGCCGTTCTGCTTGGCCGAAACGCTGGCGCGCAGGCGCTTGAAATGCAGGTGCGAAGCGGTCCATTCACCGCGCAGGTAAGCCCGCGCGGCGCCGGAGGGAAGGGCGAGTGATGGGAGACGACCAGTGATCATTGGAATCGACTCTTGTGGGGGCGCGCTTGCTCCCACAGGACAAATGCGTACCTGTAGGAGCGAGCTCGCTCGCGAAAAACTCTGGACAACGCGTTCATTCAGATGGCCCGCGTTATCGTTGGCGTCCATCGCGAGCGAGCTCGCTCCTACAGTTGATGTCGCAGGGCGGCACAATCAGCGAAACGCTGGCACCACATGCTTGATAAACAGCTCCAGGGATTTTTTCTTCTCCGCGTGGGGCAGGCTGTTATCGCACCAGAAGCTGAATTCGTCGACCCCCAGTTCCTGGTAGTACTTGATGCGCGGAATGATTTCTTCCGGGGTGCCGATCATGGCGGTCTTGTGCAGGCTCTCCAGTTCGAACTCGGGGCGACCGGCGAATTTCTCTTCCGGGCTCGGCGCGAGGAAGCCGTTGACCGGGGTGGTCTTGTTGCCGAACCAGGCATCGAAGGTGCGGTAGAACTTCGAGATCGCCTTGGCCCCGACTTCCCAGCCTTGCGGATCGTCGGCGGTGTGCACGTGGGTATGACGCAGCACCATCAGTTGCGGGCGCGGCACGTCCGGGTTGTTGTCCAGGGCGGCCTGGAATTTGTTCTTCAGGTCGAGGACTTCTTCGTCGCCTTTCATCAACGGCGTGACCATGACGTTGCAGCCGTTGGCCACGGCGAAGTTGTGCGAGTCCGGGTCGCGGGCGGCGATCCACATCGGCGGGTTCGGCTGCTGGATCGGCTTGGGCACGCTGGTGGAGGTCGGGAATTTCCAGATGTCACCGTCATGGGCATAGTCACCGTTCCACAGTGCGCGCACCACCGGAACCATTTCCCGCAGCGCCTGGCCGCCGGAGGACGCCGGCATGCCGCCGGCCATGCGGTCGAACTCGATCTGGTAGGCACCGCGGGCCAAACCGACTTCCATGCGTCCGTTACTGATCACGTCGAGCAACGCGCACTCACCGGCCACCCGCAGCGGATGCCAGAACGGCGCGATGATAGTGCCGGCGCCCAGGTGAATGGTGGTGGTCTTGCCCGCGAGATAAGCCAGCAGCGGCATCGGGCTTGGCGAGATGGTGTATTCCATGGAGTGGTGTTCGCCAATCCACACGGTGCTGAAACCACCGGCCTCGGCCATCAGCGTCAGTTCGGTCAGGTCTTCGAACAACTGGCGGTGGCTGACGCTTTCGTCCCAACGTTCCATGTGTACGAACAGGGAAAACTTCATGACGCTTACCTCGGATCTTTTGTTGTTGGCCTGTCGACTGCGGGCCTGATAGTTATTGGTATACCATAATACGAAATGTCTGCAAAACATTTCTCTGCCGGCAACCCCGGGTTCTGTGGGAGCGGTGATATCAGAGGGATCAGGCCAGAACGGGCAGGGCGCCCATCTTGCCGTGGCAATACACCAGTGGCCCGCTGCTCTGCCGGGGCACGATCAGGTTTTTCACCGCGCCGACCATGATGGCGTGGTCACCGCCTTCATATTCGCGCCACAGCTCACATTCGATGACCGCCGTGGCGTTGGCCAGAATCGGATTGCCCAACTCGCTCAACGTCCACTCGATCCCCTGGGCCTTGTCCTTGCCTTTGCGCGCGAAGGCATAGGCTTCGTTTTGCTGGCCGCCGGAAAGCACGTGGATGGCGAAGCGTTTGTTCTTGATCAGGACCGGGTAGGAATCGGAGCTGTAGTTAGGGCAGAACAGCACCAGGGCCGGGTCCATCGACAGCGAGCTGAAGGCGCTGGCAGTCAGGCCGACGATTTGCCCGTCGTCATCCAGGGTGGTGATCACGGTCACTCCGGACGGGAACGAACCCATGACTTGTTTGTAGATGGCGGCATCGATCATTGGACGGTCCTCGGCGGGTGTGACGCGGTTTTTATGTGTTTGTAGGTATGATGGTATACCGTAATACATCGATTGCAAGGTCTTTTTAGGTGACCCGATAAACGTACGGCTTTCGTCTGAAACTCAATGATTACGGGGCTTTCAGCTAGCCAGGTTTGGCGTGAATCGGGCAGGATGGCGGCTCAGATGCTTGTTCAAAGACCGGATCAGTCTTGTTTAAAGATTGGAATACCATAATATGGTCGGCATCTGAGGGGCGACCAAAGAGTCCCCCCGGTTTGGCTTCATACAAAGATAAGAACAGACAAACTCGAGTTCATGCACATGTCCCAGATGTCCCGGCAAGATCCGTTGATCGAGAACCACACGGTCGACTACGTTCCACTCGCAGAGCGCCACGGGAAGGCCCGCGATCTTTTCACCCTGTGGTTCAGCACCAACATTGCGCCACTGCCCATCGTCACCGGCGCGATGGTGGTCCAGGTGTTCCACCTCAACCTGTTCTGGGGTTTGCTGGCGATTGCGCTCGGGCACATGGTCGGCGGCGTGGTGATTGCGCTGGCGTCGGCCCAGGGGCCATGCATGGGCATTCCGCAGATGGTGCAGAGCCGTGGTCAGTTCGGCCGCTATGGCGCGCTGCTGATCGTGTTCTTCGCGGCGTTGATCTACATCGGGTTCTTCATTTCCAACATCGTGCTGGCAGGCAAATCGATTGTCGGCATTGCGCCGTCGGTTCCGGTGCCGGCCAGCATTCTCATCGGTGCCCTCAGTGCCACCGCCATCGGCGTGATTGGCTACCGTTTCATCCACACTCTCAACCGTATCGGCACCTGGGTGATGGGCAGTGCCTTGCTCGCCGGTTTCCTCTATATCTTCGCCCATGACTTGCCGGCGGACTTCTTCACTCGCGGTGGGTTCAACCTGTCCGGCTGGCTGGCCACGGTGTCGCTGGGCATCATCTGGCAAATCAGCTTCTCGCCGTACGTGTCGGACTACTCGCGCTACCTGCCGGCGGATATCGGCATTACCCGGCCGTTCTTTGCCACCTATCTGGGTGCGACCCTGGGCACGATCCTGTCCTTTACCTTCGGCGCCGTTGCAGTACTGGCAACCCCGGAAGGCACCGAGGCGATGGCGGCGGTCAAGCAGTCCACCGGTTGGCTGGGGCCGATCCTGATGGTGTTGTTCCTGCTCAACATCATCAGCCACAACGCCTTGAATCTGTATGGCGCGGTGCTGTCGATCATCACTTCTATCCAGACCTTCGCCAGCCAGTGGACGCCCAGCATCAAAGTGCGCGTTGTGTTGTCGAGCATCGTGCTGGCGGGTTGCTGCGTGGTGGCGCTGGGTGCCTCGGCGAATTTCATTTCGCAGTTCATCGGCCTGATTCTGGCGCTGTTGCTGGTGCTGGTGCCGTGGGCGTCGATCAACCTGATCGACTTCTACCTGATCAAGCGCGGCCGCTACGACATCGCGTCGATTTTCCGGGCTGACGGCGGCATCTACGGTCGCTTCAACCTGCACGCGATCATTGCTTACTTCATCGGCATCATCGTGCAGCTGCCGTTCGCCAATACGTCGCTGTACGTCGGACCGTACGCCAACCTGGTGGACGGCGCGGACTTGTCGTGGCTGGTGGGGCTGGTGGTGACGTGCCCGTTGTATTACTGCCTCGCAACACGAAACCAGTCGCAGGAAAGCCGCTCGGTAGAGCTCGGCTACACCGACTGAGGCAAAAGCGTTTGGTGTTCGTTTGAAAATGCCCGACACGCCGCCGTCACTGTAGGAGCGAGCTTGCTCGCGATGGACTTAAGAGCGCTGCGTTTAGTCAGTAAACACGCGGCATCGTTAACGACCATC
>NZ_AKJL01000221.1 GCF_000282355.1 Pseudomonas sp. GM49 | reverse complement strand
CGGCTTGGCGGACTGCAAGGCGACCGCCGTTGGAAAGACTATGGGCGCAGGTTTTCGTGGAAAAAATGCTAAACATCAGATACTCATATCGGTATTACCGATGCATCCACAGGCCGGAGGTCCAAGATGATCCAGCTGCACGATGTCGACCTGAAACTGCTCAGGGTGTTTGCCACGATTGTTCGCTGCGGCGGTTTCTCGGCCGCGCAGGCGGCGCTCAATGCCGGGCAGTCGACCATCAGCGAACAGATGACCCACCTGGAAACCCGCCTGGGGGTCAAACTCTGCCAGCGCGGGCGCAGCGGCTTCCGTCTGACCGAGCAAGGGGTGGCCATTCATGAAGCCACCCAGCGCCTGCTGTCGGCGGTGGAAAACTTCTGCATGGACGCCGACGTGCTCAAACAGCACATCAGCGGCAAGCTCAACCTGGGGATCATCGACACCACGATTACCGACCCCTACTCGCCGATTCCGCGCACTACCCAGCGCTTCGTCTCCCGCGGGCATGACGTGCACCTGAACGTGTACGTCGGCACTCCGGCGGAGCTCGAAGAGCGGGTGCTCGACGGTCGACTTCATCTCGCCATCGGGCACTTCCCGATCCATGTGCCGGGGCTGCTGCAATCGCCGCTGTACCAGGAAGCCCTGGGTTTGTATTGCGGGCGGCGCCACCCGCTGTTTGGCAGCCAGGCTGAAGGTGAGGAGCTGCTCGAAGAAGTCGCTGCCGGGCGGATCGTCGTGCGTGGCTACATGCAGCAATACGACCTCGAGCACCTGGGCGTCAGCAAGGCGGCCGCCACCGTGGACAACATCGAAGCCACCGCGATCCTGATCATTTCCGGCGCCTACCTGGGTTTTCTGCCGGAGCATTTTGCCGCCCAATGGGTCAAGAGCGGTGAGATGCATCAACTGGCACCCGCGAGCTTGCGTCTGAAATCGCCGTTCGACGTGATCACCCGACGCGGTACGGCACCGCCGCCCATCCTCCAGGCGTTCCTCGAGGACCTGGCCGCCAGCGCCCGTAAAACCGGCACGCCGTGAGGTGACACTCGCCAAATTGAAATTTTGCCGGGCATACTGAATTTAGTTCGCCAACCTTGCAGGCCCGTCATGCGCATCCACGTCACCTTCATCGACCGCGTCGGAATCACCCAGGAAGTGCTGGCCCTGCTCGGTGGACGCAGTTTCAACCTGGACGCCGTGGAGATGGTCCCGCCGAACGTCTACATCGATGCGCCGACCCTCGGTACCGAGGTGCTGGAGGAGCTGCGCGAAGCGCTATTCGGCGTGCACGGCGTGCAAGCGGTGACCATGGTCGACATCCTCCCGGGGCAACGCCGGCGCCTGCAACTGGACGCATTGCTGGCCGCCAGTTCCGACCCGGTGCTGGCGGTGGATGACCGTGGTCATGTGCTGCTGGCCAACCCGGCGCTGATCGCCCTCTGCGGCCGTGAACCGGCCGGTGAATCGCTGACCGCACTGTTCGACGATGCCGATTTGCAGCGCACCCTGATCGCCCATCATTTCCGCCTGCCCATGCACGAGGTCAGCCTCGGTGGCCAGACCTTGCTCCTCGACGCAATGCCGATCACCGACGCCGGCGCCCTGCTCACCCTCTATCAACCCAATCGCATCGGCGAACGCCTGTCGGCGCTGCACCACGACCATGCCGAAGGCTTCGATGCGCTGCTCGGCGAATCGCCGCCGATCCGCGCGCTCAAGGCCCGCGCGCAACGGGTGGCAGCCCTCGATGCGCCATTGTTGATCCAGGGCGAAACCGGCACCGGCAAAGAACTGGTGGCCCGCGCCTGTCACGCCATCAGCCCACGGCACGATGCACCGTTCCTGGCCCTGAACTGCGCGGCACTGCCGGAGAGCCTGGCCGAAAGCGAGTTGTTCGGCTACGCCCCCGGCGCCTTCACCGGCGCACAACGGGGCGGCAAGCTCGGCCTGCTGGAACTGGCCGATCAGGGCACGGTGTTCCTCGATGAAGTGGGTGAAATGTCGCCTTATCTGCAAGCCAAGTTGCTGCGCTTTTTGAGCGATGGCTGCTTCCGTCGGGTGGGGGGCGACAAAGAGGTCCGGGTCAATGTGCGGGTGCTCAGCGCGACCCACCGCGACCTGGAAAAAATGGTCGCCGAAGGGCGGTTTCGCGAGGACCTGTTCTACCGCCTCAACGTGCTCAACCTGCAGGTACCGCCGCTGCGCGAGCGCGGTCACGACATCCTGCTGATGGCCAATCACTTCATGCAACAGGCCTGCGCGCAGATCCAGCGACCGGCCTGTCGCCTGGCGCCGAGCACCTTCAGCGCCCTGCTCGGCAATCGTTGGCCGGGCAATGTGCGGCAACTGCAAAACGTGATCTTCCGCGCAGCGGCGATCTGCGAAAACCCGCTGGTGGACATCGACGACCTGGACATTGCCCGCACCGCCGTCGAGCGGCAAAACGACGGCGAAGTCGGCAGCCTGGAAGAAGCGGTTGGCGACTTTGAGAAGAACCTGCTGGAACAGCTTTACCGCAGCTATCCGTCCAGTCGGTTGCTGGCGGCGCGGTTGCAGACGTCCCATAGCGCCATTGCCATTCGCTTGCGCAAGTATGGGATTCCCAACAAGGCCTGATACCTCTGCCAGAACACAATCCCCCTCACAACACTGCCCCCTGTGGGAGCGAGCTTGCTCGCGATGAGGCCGTATCAGCCGATATCAGTGTTGCCTGACACACCGCAATCGCGAGCAAGCTCGCTCCCACAGGGGACTGAGTCGTGCTCGAGCTCACCGTTCGCAAATCGATACAGCGTAGCGAAATCAAGACAACCACTTGCCTGCCAGCAATCACGGCGCTTGCGTCCGAGGCTTTACTTACCCGTATTGATTTCAATACAGTACTCGTTATCCCCTTCTTGTAAAAATACTTCAAGCCATTGATTTAAAACAACTAATAAACATTGGCACCGCCCTTGCTATCACTCCTCCAGCCCCGCTCGTCGCCCCGCCACGAGCCTTAAAACAATAAGGAGTTGATATGAGCGAATTGCGTTTCACCGTCGATCACGAATGGTTGCGCCTTGAGAGCAATGGCCTGGTCACCGTCGGCATCACGGCGTTCGCCCAGCAGGCGCTGGGGGATGTGGTGTTCGTTCAGGTGCCTGAACTGGGCGCCTTCGATGCAGGCGCTGAAGTGTCGGTGCTGGAGTCGGTGAAAGCCGCCAGCAGTATCGGCATGCCGCTGGACGGTGAAGTGGTCGAGATCAACGCGACGCTCGAGAGCACCCCGGAATTGGTCAACGAAGACCCGTTGGGCGAAGGCTGGTTCTTCCGTTTCAAACCGGTCGATGTCGAGGCGTTGAGCGACTTGCTGGATCTGGACGCCTATGAACGCCTGACCGCCGAACACGCCGACGCTTGAAGCCCCCACGAATCCAGAAAAAGGACCACACCATGTTCAGCAAGCACGACCAGATCAAAGGCTACGACGACGAACTGCTGGCGGCGATGAATGCCGAGGATGCACGGCAGGAACACCACATCGAACTGATCGCCTCGGAGAACTACACCAGCCAGCGGGTGATGCAAGCCCAAGGCAGCGGCCTGACCAACAAGTACGCCGAAGGCTATCCGGGCAAGCGCTATTACGGTGGCTGCGAACACGTCGACGTGGTCGAGCAACTGGCCATCGACCGTGCCAGACAACTGTTCGGCGCCGACTACGCCAACGTCCAGCCGCACTCCGGCAGCCAGGCCAACGCGGCGGTTTATCTGGCCCTGCTGCAAGCCGGCGACACCGTGCTGGGCATGAGCCTGGCCCACGGCGGTCACCTGACCCACGGCGCCAAGGTGAGTTTTTCCGGCAAGCTGTACAACGCCGTGCAGTACGGCATCGACACCACCACCGGCCTGATCGATTACGACGAAGTCGAGCGCCTGGCGATCGAGCACAAGCCGAAGATGATCATCGCCGGGTTCTCGGCGTACTCGAAGACCCTGGACTTCCCGCGTTTCCGCCAGATTGCGGACAAGGTCGGCGCGTACTTCTTCGTCGACATGGCCCACGTCGCTGGCCTGGTGGCGACCGGTCTGTACCCGAATCCGCTGCCCTACGCCGACGTGGTCACCACCACCACGCACAAGACCCTGCGCGGTCCGCGTGGCGGTCTGATTCTGGCCAAGGCCAATCCGGAGCTGGAGAAAAAGCTCAACGCCGCGGTGTTCCCCGGTGGTCAGGGCGGCCCGCTGATGCACGTGATCGCGGCCAAGGCCGTGTGCTTCAAGGAAGCGCTGGAACCAGGCTTCAAGACTTATCAGACGCAAGTGATCCGAAACGCCCAGGCCATGGCGCAGGTGTTTATCGAGCGCGGATATGACGTGGTGTCCGGCGGCACGGATAACCACCTGTTCCTGGTCAGCCTGATCCGCCAGGGCCTGACCGGCAAGGACGCCGACGCCGCCCTCGGCCGCGCCGGCATCACCGTGAACAAGAACGCCGTGCCCAACGATCCGCAATCGCCGTTCGTGACGTCCGGCCTGCGCATCGGTACGCCGGCGATCACCAGTCGTGGTTTCAAGGAAGCGCAAAGCATCGCCCTGGCAGGCTGGATCTGCGACATCCTCGATCACCTGGGCGATGCCGACATCGAGGCCAATGTTGCCCGCCAGGCGGCCGCCCTGTGCGCCGACTTCCCGGTCTACCGCGACTGACCCCACAACACAAAACCCCTTGTGGGAAAAAACTCTGTGGGAGCGAGCTTGCTCGCGATGGCGGACTTTCATTCAACATCAATGCTGAATGTAATGGCCTCATCGCGAGCAAGCTCGCTCCCACAGGGTCTCCCACCGGTTCTGTACCCTGCTGCACAAGGAAAGCACTATGAACGCCATTGTCGAATCGACCGGCAAGAGCCCGGCGAAAGTAGAGATCGGCACCAAACTGCGCGGCGCGGACAAGGTCGCGCGGATTCCGGTGAAGATCATTCCCACGGATGAACTCCCGCGCAAACCCGACTGGATTCGCGTGCGCATGCCGATCTCCCCCGAGGTTGAGCGGATCAAGCAACTGTTGCGCAAACACAAGCTGCACAGCGTCTGCGAAGAAGCCTCGTGCCCCAACCTCGGCGAGTGTTTTTCCGGTGGCACCGCCACGTTCATGATCATGGGCGACATCTGCACCCGCCGCTGTCCGTTCTGCGATGTCGGCCATGGCCGGCCCAAGCCGCTGGACGCCAGCGAGCCGATGAACCTGGCCGTGGCCATCGCCGAGCTGCGCCTGAAGTACGTGGTGATCACCTCGGTGGACCGCGACGACTTGCGCGACGGCGGCGCCCAACACTTTGTCGATTGCCTGCGCGAGATCCGCAAGCTGTCGCCCGGCGTGCAACTGGAAACCCTGGTGCCGGATTATCGCGGACGCATGGACGTGGCCCTGGCAATCACCGCCACTGAGCCGCCGGATGTGTTCAACCACAACCTGGAAACCGTACCGCGCCTGTACAAAGCCGCACGGCCGGGTTCGGACTTCGAATGGTCGCTGGACCTGCTGCAGAAATTCAAGCACGCGGTGCCCCACGTGCCGACCAAGTCCGGGCTGATGCTGGGCCTGGGCGAAACCGACGAGGAAGTCATCGAGGTCATGCAGCGCATGCGCGAGCACGATATCGACATGCTGACCCTCGGCCAGTATCTGCAACCCTCCCGCAGCCACCTGCCGGTGCAACGCTTCGTGCACCCGGACACCTTTGCCTGGTTCGCCGAGGAAGGCACGCGCATGGGCTTCAAGAATGTCGCGTCCGGACCGCTGGTGCGCTCGTCCTATCACGCCGATCAACAACTTCATGGAGGTGCAGGCGGTTTCAAGCCATGATGGGTTGACTGGTCATGCATGGAGCCGCTCACGATGTCTCGTTCACCCTGTCTGTTGTTGCTGTGCCTGAGCCTGGCCCTGCCGTGCATGGCCGACGAACCAAAACCCGGGCACATGGTGTATCTGCGTGCGGTCGACCCGGGCATCGAACAGGACATCCGCTACGCCAGCTCGCACAATTTCACCGGGCATCCGCTTGACGGTTATCAGGCGCCGGAGTGCCTGTTGTCCGTGGACGCCGCCAAAGCCCTGGCCCGAGTGCAAACGGCGCTGAAAGCCGAGGGTTACGGTTTGAAGGTATTCGACTGCTATCGACCCAAGCGTGCGGTGGCGGACATGGGCCGCTTCGCCACCGAGCCCGGCGACCCGCTCAAGACCGAATTCTATCCACGGGTCGACAAGCAGGACTTCTGGCGCCTGGGTTACGTGGCCCGGGTGTCCAATCATTCCCGGGGCAATACCGTCGACCTGACCCTGACCGGCCCCGGTGCCCTGCCCGCCGACACCTGGACGCCTTCGGCCACGCCGGTGGATTGCACCGCCCCTTACGGCCAGCGCTGGCACGACGGCGCGCTCGACATGGGCACCGGTTTCGATTGCTTCGATGAACGGGCACACACCGATTCGGCGCTGATCAATGCCACGGCCAAAGCCAATCGCCAGCGACTCAACAGTGCGATGGAAAAAGAGGGTTTCACCGGTTATTCGGCCGAGTGGTGGCACTTCACGTACAGCGCGAATACGCAGAAACCGGACGTCATGGACTTCCCCATTACGCCGTTGGCGCCATGAACAATCTGCTCAAAACCCTGTTGCTGCTGTTTTTTCCATGGGTTGCTCTGGCCCAAGGACTCGACGGCAGCGATCAGCTGATCGTGGTTACCAGTAAAAACTGGGATGACATTCAAGCCACTGCTCAGCGCTATGAGCGGCACGGCAAGACCTTTGAAAAATTCGAAGCGCCGTTTGCGGTGGTGCTCGGCAAAAACGGCATGGGCTGGGGCAAAGGGTTGCTCGACATCGGGCAACCTGAAGGACCGGTGAAACAGGAGGGCGACGGCAAGGCCCCGGCCGGAATGTTCAAGCTGGGCACGGCGTTTGGCTACGCGCCTTCGGCCGAAACCCGCCTGCCCTATCTGGCATTGACGCCAACTATCGAATGCGTGGACGACAGCCAATCGGTTCGCTACAACGAATTGGTTGACGGAGCGGTGGTTGCGAAGGACTGGACCAGTTCCGAACGCATGCGCCGCAACGATGACTTATACCGCCAGGGCATTTTCATCCAGCACAACACCCCGGCCATTCCCGCTGCCGGCTCGTGCATTTTCTTCCACATCTGGCGCGGCCCCACAGCACCGACCCGTGGTTGTACGGCCATGGACCCGGCGGATATCGCCCAGCTGTTCAACTGGATCGACCCGGGCAAATCCCCGGTGCTGGTGCAATTGCCCGAAACGCAGTACGAGCAATTGCGCCAGCGCTGGAGCCTGCCAGCACGTTAATCACGCCTGGCACCGAACCTGTGGCGAGGGGGCTTGCCCCCGTTTGGACTGCGCAGCAGGCCCATCTTTTAGGGCCGCTTCGCGCCCCAAACGGGGGCAAGCCCCCTCGCCACAAAAGTTCGCCGCTTTTCCGGTGTTAACCCCGCTCAACCACCACGCCACTCATCGACGGCTTCGCCAGCGCGTAATAAATCCCCCCCGGCACCAACAACCCGACGATCCACGAAATATCCACACCGCCCAGTTGCGCAACCATCGGCCCGGAATAGAAATGGGTGTCGACAAAGGGCAACTGGATCAACACGCCAATCACGTACACGCTGATCCCCAGCACGTTCCAGCGACCGTAGCGCCCTGCCGGGTCGGACAGTGCCGGGACGTCGTAACGCTCCTTGTTGATGAAGTAGTAATCCACCAGGTTGATCGCACTCCACGGAGTGAAGAACGTCAGCAAAAACAGGATGAAGTACTTGAACGAGTTGAGGAACGAGTACTGCCCCAGCAATGCCAGCGTGGTGGATGCCGCGACGATCAGCAGCACAAACAGCATGCGTTGGCGGGCGGTGATTTCCAGGCGGCGACGAAAGCCAGTAATGATGGTGGCGATGCACATGAAACTGCCGTAGGCGTTGAGGGTGGACACCGTGACCTTGCCGAACACAATGCTCAGGTACAGCAAGGACGCGATCACCCCGCTACTGCCCAGACCGACAATGGTCGCCACTTCGTGCCCACGGAAATTCGCCCCGGCCAACGCGGCGGCGAACACCCCCAGCACCATCGAAGCCTGTGCCCCCAATACCGTGCCGAGACCGACGGCAGCGAAGGTTTTCCACGATGAAGTCTTGCTCGGCAGATAACGCGAGTAATCCGCCACATAAGGACCGAACGCGATCTGCCAGGACGCCGAGAGCGACACCGCCAGCAGGAAGGTGCTCCAGCCAAAATGACGATTGTCGAGCAGCAGGCCGATGTCGTTGAGGGTCATCAAACGGGTGAACAGGTAGGCGAAAGCGATGATGCCCAGCACACTGGCCACCCGCCCGACCAGGTGAATCACCCGATAGCCGAAGATCGTCAGGAACGCGATGCACGCCGCAAAAATCAGGATGCCGGCGCTGTCGCTGACGCTGATCAACTGCGCAATCGCCTGCCCCGACAGCACCGCGCCGGTGGCGCTGAAACCGAGGTACATCAGGCACACCAAAACAATCGGGATCGCCGCGCCATACACCCCGAACTGCACGCGGCTGGAGATCATCTGCGGCAGGCCGAGCTTCGGCCCTTGCGCCGCATGCAGCGCCACCACGGCACCGCCGAATAGCTGACCGATCAGCAAGCCGATCAGTGACCAGAACACATCGCCGCCGAGTACTACGGCCAGGGCGCCGGTGACGATGGCAGTGATCTGCAGGTTGGCGCCAAGCCACAGGGTGAATTGGCTATAGAGACTGCCATGACGCTCAGCCTCGGGAATGAAATCGATCGAGCGGGTTTCGATCAGGGGACTTCGTTGCACACTCATGACGGTGTTTCCTTTGAGGAACTGTTTTTGTTATCAGGGATAGAACTTAGAAGTTCTTGGTGGCGCTCGCCACCACCGTGGCCGAGCACAGATCGTCATAGCCATACCAGCCACTGCACTCGCTTTTCGTCAGGTCGGTGTCGACATAACTCAGGCCCCAGGTCACGCCGACGAAGTCCCGGGTCAGCTTGGCCTCCCACTCGTAGTAGGCCTCGCGGTTGTCGCCATTGGCGGACCAGAAGGCCGGGTCTTTCACATCGTTGCGCCCCACGCGCAGCTCCAGGCCGACCTCGGCCGGCAGCGTGAACTTGTAGCCGACGTAGGTGTAGAGGGTGTCCTGGTCTTCACCGAAAACGTTCGGTGTGTCCTTCGAGTAATAGGCGCCGAGCTTCACGCCATAGACGTCGAGAATGGCGTAGATCTCACTCAGGTTGAATTCGGAATTTTTCGGGTAGTCGTACTTGATGTAGCCCAGATCGAGGCTGATCGCGTCCGTCGCCTGCCAGTAGTAACCGGCGTAGTACTCAAGTTCCTGCCGGGTATCGAAGCCGCCACCGAAGTCCACATTGGAGGTCCAGGCGCCAATGTACAGGCCGCTGCTGTGCAGCAATGTTGCGCCGGCCTGGGCCGCCGGATCGCCCAGGGTCTGCGAGATGCCGCGGCTACGGTAGTCGCTGACGACGCCCAGGGTCATGTCCAGGCTGAAGTCATCGTTGAGGGCCAGGGCCTGGCTGGTCAAAGGCGCCAATGCCAGTGCTGCGAGGGTCAAAGCTGAAAGTGCGTTCATGCGCTTCTCTTGTTTTTATGGGGGTACGGGGAATTTCAGCCACGGCGCTGCCAGGCCCGTCGCAATGCGAGGGGCCTGGCAGTTTTCAGGCAGTGCGGTTGAACGCAGGTCAGGACGCGGGCGCGTAGACCTGCTTGCCGGCGAAGAAGGTGTTCAGGACTTTGGTCTCGAACAGGTCGTCATCGCTGACCTTGAACACATCGCGGTCGAGGATGATCAGGTCAGCCTGCTTGCCCGGTGCCAGCGAACCGATCTGCTGCTCCAGACGCAGGGTTTTGGCGGCGTTGAGGGTGTAGGCGTAGAACATGGTCTGGCGGTCGATGCTCTCCTTGGCATTGAGCACACCCAAAGGCAGCGGCACGTCCATCAACTTGTCG
>NZ_AKJL01000220.1 GCF_000282355.1 Pseudomonas sp. GM49 | reverse complement strand
GGGCTTGGGTGCATCGCTGCCGCAAGCCACCAGCAGGCTGAAAACACTGAGCAAAATGAGCGGGCGTAACGACATTGGTGGCTCCATAAAGCTGAATTCCATGGATCAAGTGATCATCCCGTCTGTATACCGCAAACCCTATGGCTTGTCTTGCCACCGGGATGCGCTACCATGGCCCTCCCTTTTTTTGTTGCCTGCCACCATGCACTGTCCCTTCTGCGGTGCCAACGACACCAAGGTCATCGACTCGCGTCTGGTCGCCGAGGGCGAACAGGTGCGCCGCCGGCGTGAATGCCTGGCCTGCGGCGAGCGTTTCACGACGTTCGAGACGGCTGAACTGGTGTTGCCGCGCCTGATCAAAACCGACGGCAGTCGCCAGCCGTTCGACGAAGAAAAACTCCGCGCCGGCATGCAGCGCGCGCTGGAAAAGCGCCCGGTGAGCGTCGAGCGCCTCGAATCGTCGCTGGTGCACATCAAACACAAACTGCGTGCCACCGGCGAACGCGAGGTCAAATCCCTCGTGGTCGGCGAGCTGGTGATGGCCGAGCTGCAGAAGCTCGATGAAGTCGCCTACATCCGCTTCGCTTCGGTGTATCGCCGCTTCCAGGACCTCAACGAGTTCCGCGAAGAGATCGATCGCCTGGCCCGTGAACCGGTGAAAGAATGACCACGCCTGCCGAACAAGCCATCCTCGACGCCCATTTCATGGCCCGTGCCCTGGAACTGGCGCGCAAGGGACATTACACGACGCACCCCAATCCGCGGGTCGGTTGCGTGATCGTGCAGGGCGGGCAGATTGTCGGCGAAGGCTGGCATGTTCGCGCCGGCGAGCCCCACGCCGAAGTCCACGCCCTGCGCGCCGCAGGTGAGCAGGCTCGTGGCGCTACCGCCTATGTGACGCTTGAGCCTTGCAGCCACCACGGCCGTACGCCGCCCTGTGCCGATGCGCTGGTGAATGCCGGTGTGGCCCGCGTGGTCGCGGCGATGCAGGACCCGAACCCGGAAGTCGCCGGTCGCGGTCTGCAGCGTTTGGCCCAGGCGGGTATCGCCACCGAAAGCGGCGTGCTGGAAAGCGAGGCGCGCAAGCTCAACCAAGGCTTTCTGAAACGCATGGAACACGGCTTGCCGTTCGTGCGGGTCAAGTTGGCGATGAGCCTGGACGGGCGCACGGCCATGGAAAGTGGCGAAAGCCAATGGATCACCGGCCCGGCCGCACGTTCGGCGGTGCAACGCCTGCGCGCTCAGGCCAGTGTGGTGTTGACCGGTGCCGACACGGTGCTGGCGGACAACGCGCGGTTGACCGTACGCGCCGATGAGCTGGGTCTGGACGCTGAGCAAACTGCACTGGCCATGAGCCGTCCGCCGTTGCGTGTGCTGATCGACGGTCGCCTGCGGGTGCCGCTGGATGCACCGTTCTTCAAGGCCGGCCCGGCGCTGGTCGCTACCTGCGTGGCGGTGGAAGAGCAATATGCCAATGGTCCGGAATGCCTGATCGTGCCCGGCTACGACGGCCAGGTCGATTTGCGTCAGCTGCTGGTCGAATTGGCTGCTCGCGGGGTCAATGAAGTGCTGGTCGAGGCCGGTCCGCGTCTGGCGGGTGCCTTTGCCCAGTTGGGTTTGGTGGATGAGTTCCAGATTTTTATCGCCGGCAAGTTCCTGGGTTCCTCGGCGCGGCCGCTGCTGGACTGGCCGCTCGCGCAAATGAAGGATGCGCCGGAGCTGAAAATCACCGAAATTCGTGCCGTTGGCGATGACTGGCGAGTCATCGCCATTCCTTTGCCAGCAGCGAGCGTATAATTTCCGGCCATCGCGCAAGCTTTGGCTTTGTTCTCGAGGAGAACCTCATGTTTACCGGCATCATCGAATCCATCGGCAGTATTCGTGCATTGACCCCAAAGGGCGGTGATGTGCGGGTTCACGTCGAAACAGGCAAGCTCGACCTGAGCGACGTCAAGCTGGGCGACAGCATCGCGGTCAACGGCGTATGCCTGACCGCCGTTGAGTTGCCGGGCAACGGCTTTGCGGCGGACGTCAGTCGCGAAACCCTCGACTGCACCGCCATGAACGACCTGAAAAGCGGCAGCCCGGTCAATCTGGAAAAAGCCCTGACTCCGACCACTCGCCTAGGCGGGCACCTGGTCAGCGGTCACGTCGATGGCGTGGGCGAAGTGGTTGCCCGTACCGAAAACGCGCGCGCCGTGGAATTCCGCATTCGTGCGCCGAAGGAACTGGCCAAGTACATCGCCCATAAAGGTTCGATCACCGTCGACGGCACCAGTCTGACCGTGAACGCGGTCGATGGCGCCGAGTTCCTGCTGACCATCATTCCTCACACCCTGAGCGAAACCATTATGGCGTCGTATCAGCCTGGTCGCCGGGTGAACCTGGAAGTGGACTTGCTGGCCCGTTATCTGGAGCGCCTGCTGCTGGGCGACAAGGCCGCAGAGCCTGCAAAATCCGGAAACATTACCGAAAGCTTTCTGGCCGCCAACGGCTACCTCAAATCCTGACTCAAGGGGGTGCCTTGTGGCGCTCAATAGCATCGAAGAACTGGTTGAAGACATCCGCCAAGGCAAGATGGTCATCCTCATGGATGACGAAGATCGCGAGAACGAAGGCGACCTGATCATGGCCGCCGAGTGCTGCAAGCCCGAGCACATCAACTTCATGGCCAAGCACGCCCGTGGCCTGATCTGCATGCCTATGAGCCGCGAGCGTTGCGAACTGCTCAAGCTGCCGTTGATGGCGCCGCGTAACGGTTCCGGTTTCGGTACCAAGTTCACCGTGTCCATCGAGGCCGCCACCGGCGTGACCACCGGCATTTCCGCTGCCGACCGCGCGCGCACCGTGCAGGCTGCTGCCGCCCGTGATGCCAAGGCTGAAGATATCGTCAGCCCGGGTCACATCTTCCCGCTGATGGCCCAGGCTGGTGGTACATTGGCCCGTGCCGGCCACACCGAAGCTGCCTGCGACCTGGCGCGCATGGCCGGTTTCGAGCCGAGCGGCGTGATTTGCGAAGTGATGAACGACGACGGCACCATGTCCCGTCGCGCCGAGCTGGAAGCTTTTGCCGCCGAGCACGACATCAAGATCGGCACCATCGCCGACCTGATTCACTACCGAATGATCCACGAACGTACCGTTCAGCGGATTGCCGAGCAGCCACTGGACAGCGAACTGGGCCAATTCAACCTGGTGACATATCGTGATTCGGTGGAAGGCGACGTGCACATGGCCCTGACCCTTGGCAATGTCTGCGCCGAAGAACCGACCCTGGTCCGGGTGCACAACATGGACCCGCTGCGTGACCTGTTGATGGTCAAGCAACCGGGCCGCTGGAGCCTGCGCGCCGCCATGGCCACGGTTGCCGAGGCCGGCAGCGGAGTGGTGCTGTTGCTCGGTCACCCGCTCGATGGCGACGTGTTGCTGGCGCATATCCGCGAAACCGCGGACCACGCAGCGGTGAAAAAACCGACCACCTACAGCACTGTGGGTGCCGGTTCGCAGATTCTGCGCGACCTGGGCGTGCGCAAAATGCGCCTGATGTCGGCGCCGATGAAATTTAATGCGATATCCGGTTTCGATCTGGAAGTTGTAGAATACGTGCCCTCCGAATAATGACCGGCAGTTTCCGGCCCTGAATTCGCGGCAAATAAATCACTGAGGGACGCGTACAAGACGCGTCCCGGCTCTTTAAGAGATCTATCGAATGACCCTGAAGACCATCGAAGGTACCTTCATCGCCCCTAAAGGCCGCTACGCTCTGGTAGTGGGCCGTTTCAACAGCTTCGTCGTTGAAAGCCTGGTCAGCGGTGCAGTTGATGCCCTGGTTCGCCACGGCGTAAGCGAAAGCGACATCACCATCATCCGCGCGCCTGGCGCCTTCGAAATCCCGCTGGTTGCGCAGAAAGTCGCTCAAAAGGGCGAGTTCGCGGCAATCATCGCCCTGGGCGCAGTCATTCGTGGCGGTACTCCGCACTTCGAATACGTGGCTGGCGAATGCACCAAGGGCCTGGCCCAGGTGTCCATGGAGTTCGGCGTACCGGTTGCATTCGGCGTGCTGACCGTTGATTCCATCGAGCAAGCCATCGAACGTTCCGGCACCAAGGCCGGTAACAAAGGTGCCGAAGCTGCCCTGTCCGCTCTGGAAATGGTCAGCCTGCTGGCGCAGTTGGAGGCCAAGTGATTAGCGACGAAAGCGATCGTTTCAACCCGCGCGATCCAAAGCCTGCGGATGCCGGCAAGCCATCGAAAAGCGTCAAGCGTCGCGAAGCCCGTCAGCTCGCGACTCAGGCGCTGTACCAATGGCACATGGCCAAGCAGTCGCTGAACGAGATCGAAGCGCAGTTCCGGGTCGATAACGATTTCACCGATGTCGACGGCGCGTACTTCCGCGAAATCCTGCACGGGGTTCCGCAGTTCAAGACCGAAATAGACACTGCACTCAAGCCTTGCCTGGACTTGACCATCGAAGAGCTGGACCCGGTTGAACTGGCGGTTCTGCGCCTGTCGACCTGGGAACTGCTCAAGCGCGTCGACGTGCCATACCGCGTTGTGATCAACGAAGGTATCGAACTGGCCAAGGTCTTCGGTTCCACCGATGGCCACAAGTTCGTCAACGGTGTGCTCGACAAGCTGGCCCCGCGTCTGCGTGAAGCTGAAGTGAAGGCGTTCAAGCGCTGATCGGCGCTTGAGTTGCTGCCAATGGGCGAGTTTGAGCTGATCCGCAATTTCTTTGCCGCCGCGCCTTGTGCGCAGGGCGGCGAAGGCGTTGCCCTCGGGATCGGCGATGACTGCGCTTTGCTGGCTGTTCCTCTCGGGGAGCAGTTGGCAATTTCTACCGATACGCTGGTGGCCGGCGTGCATTTCGCCGATCCCTGCGATCCCTTTCTGCTCGGTCAGCGTTCGCTGGCCGTGGCCGTCAGCGACCTGGCTGCCATGGGCGCCACCCCCGTTGCCTTTACCCTTGCCCTGACCTTGCCGACGGTAACCGCCGATTGGCTGCAAGCCTATGCCCGTGGTTTGAACCAGATGGCGCAAAGCTGCGGCGTGGCGCTGGTGGGTGGTGACACGACCCGTGGACCGCTGAGCCTGACCATGACCGTATTCGGGCGTGTGCCGGGCGGTCTGGCGTTGACCCGCAGCGGTGCACAACCGGGCGATCTGCTGTGTGTCGGTGGCGACCTGGGCAATGCCGCCGGTGCCTTGCCCTTGGTGCTCGGTCAGCGCACGGCCGAAGCCAGCATCGCCGAGCCGTTGCTGGCGCATTACTGGTCGCCGCAACCGCAGCTTGGCCTGGGTCAGGCGCTGCGTGGCAAGGCCACTTCGGCAATGGATATCTCCGACGGCTTGCTCGCTGATTGCGGGCATATCGCGCTGGCCTCGAAGGTCGGTATCGAAGTCGAGCGGGATCGTTTGCCGCTGTCGCAAAGCCTGGTCGACTTTCTCGGTCAATCGGATGCACAGGTTGCGGCCTTGAGCGGAGGCGATGACTACGTCCTGGTTTTCACCTTACCGTCCGTCGAGTTGCCGCTATTGCTGGCCGACGGCTGGCCGATCCATGTGATTGGAAAGGTGGTGACGGGGCTGGGCGTAAGGCTGCTGGACGCCGACGGCAAAGACATCACCCCGCAAAATCGGGGTTATCAACATTTTCGGGAGTCACCGTGACAGATCATCCCAAACAGGTCCCGGCGGAATTCGTACCGCCGTCAGTCTGGCGTAATCCGTGGCATTTCCTGGCGTTCGGCTTCGGCTCGGGCACCTTGCCAAAGGCGCCCGGCACTTGGGGATCGTTAGTTGCGCTGCCTTTTATCCCGTTGTGGCAAATGCTGCCCGACTGGGGTTACTGGCTGATGCTCGGCATCACCATGCTGTTCGGCTTCTGGCTGTGCGGCAAAGTGGCCGACGATTTACGGGTACACGACCATGAAGGCATCGTCTGGGACGAAATGGTCGGGATGTGGATCACCCTGTGGCTGGTGCCGGAAGGTTGGCAATGGTTGCTCGCGGGCTTCTTGATGTTCCGCTTCTTCGACATCCTCAAGCCGTGGCCGATTCGCTGGATTGACCGGCACGTACATGGCGGCGTCGGCATCATGCTCGATGATGTCCTGGCCGGGGTGTTCGCCTGGTTGGCAATGCAGGGACTGGTGTGGTTTTTCGCCTGATCAAGGGTTTCCAGGCGTTAATCGGGGGAGCAGGGATGGTTCTACGTGGATTGATGGTGGTGTTCGCGATGTTTTGCTCTTTTGCCCAAGCGGGAGGAGGGGGAGGTACGCCGCCGTCGGTGATTCATCTGGCCAGCGAAGACTGGGAAGACTACACCGCTGCTGACGGTCATGGCCTGGGCTGGGACGTGCTGCGTCAAGTGTTCGAGCCGGCAGGTGTCAAAGTGGACATCCGCACCGAGCCCTACGTGCGTTCGCTGGGCCTGGCCGAAAGGGGGGAAGTCGATGCCTGCGTCGGTTCCTATCGCGACGAGTCCGAGGCTGTGCTCTATCCCCACTGGAGCTTCGACACCGATCACATCTATGCCCTGGGCCTGGCGAGCAGTCCGGTGCCAACCCCGGAAACCCTGGGCAATTATCGACTGGCCTGGGTCCGTGGCTACGATTACCAGGACTATTTGCCCAACGTGCAGCACTTTGCTGAAGTGCAGCGGCGCGACGGCATCGTGTCGATGCTGACCCACAATCGCGTCGACTTCTATATCGATGCCCTGACCGAAGTCGATGACGTCCTCAAACGCGCCAAGGATCCGTCCCAGCTGCGGCGCACCCATATTACAGAGTTGCCGCTGTATCTGTGTTTCGCCAAGACCCCGAAGGCGCGCAGCCTGATGGCCCTGTTCGATCAGCGCATGGAGCAACTGGTGAAAAGCGGCGAGCTGAAACCGATTTTTGAACGCTGGAAACAGCCGTATCCGTTTGATTCGAACTGAAGGGCTGATACAGAACCCTGTAGGAGCGAGCTTGCTCGCGAAGGAGTGTCAGTCGACAGCGAGATAGCTGACACTCCATCGCGAGCAAGCTCGCTCCTACACAGGAGAGTGTCGTCAGGGCGCATATCAAACTTATTGATAGTTATCGCCGATAATTCAGCCTAAGCGTCCTCCGGAACCTGCTGTTACAATGCCGGCTCTGCGAATCTTCAGACTTTTAGATCAGGAGCACACCGGTGCCTGTCGTTTTTGTCGCCGCTTCCAAGCTGCCAACGCCTTTTGCGCAATTCACCATGCACGGCTTTCTCGATGAGGCCACCGGCCGCGAGCACGTTGTGCTGAGCCTGGGTGAGTTCGCCGACGGTGCCCCGGTACTCGGCCGGTTGCACTCCGAATGCCTGACGGGCGATGCCTTGTTCAGCCAGCGTTGCGACTGCGGCTCGCAACTGGAGGCCGCCTTGCAGGCCATCGCCCGCGAAGGTCGTGGTGTTTTGCTCTACCTGCGCCAGGAGGGCCGGGGCATTGGTCTGCTGAACAAGATCCGCGCCTATGAGCTGCAGGACGGTGGCGCCGATACCGTTGAAGCCAACGAGCGCCTGGGTTTTGCTGCCGACCAGCGTGACTACGCCATGTGCCTGCCAATGCTGGAGCACCTGGGTGTGAAGTCACTGCGCCTGATGACCAACAACCCGCGCAAGGTCAAAGCCTTGACCGATATGGGGATCGCGGTCGCCGAGCGCGTGCCGCTGCACACCGGCCACAACCCGCATAACCGACTCTACCTGGCGACCAAGGCCAGCAAGCTCGACCACATGATGGGCAATGAGCATCAGGGCGAGGTAGACCGGGCGTGACCCGCGGTCAGGTGCGGCGGCGACTGTCCGTCAACTGGTGGCAATACCTGGCACTGGCCTTGTTGCCGCTGTTGGTGATCAACGTGGTGTTCGGCCAGGCCGAAGCCATCCTGCCGGTGCTGGCGATGCCGTTGTTCATCGCCGGTGTCGCTTCGATGTTTGTCAGCCTGAAGTTTTTCGGTGCCTACAAACACGCGTTGATCGCCACCCAGAAAGCCCTCGATACCCCTGAAGAGCCGGCCGCCTGGGTCAGTCTTGCTGCCAAGCGTCGCACGGCATTCCTTGCCGCCGGTCTGCCGGCCTGGATCGGTGCCCTGGCGGTATTCGTCGGTCTCGAAGCGGTGCCGCTGATGCTGATGGCGCTGTCGACCGCCGTGCTGTTCTACCTCTACCGTATTCCGCGTCAACTCGGTTGATGCGCTCGGTCTGGCTGGCGGTGTTGCTGTTGGCCGCCAGCGGCCCGGCAGTCGCGGTCGAGCGGGTTGTCAGCCTTGCACCATCGCTCTCTGAAATTGTCGTTGAACTGGGTTCCGCCGACCTCCTGGTCGGTGTGCTGGACGCCGGTGAACGCCCCGCCGAACTCAAGAACCTGCCGTCCGTTGGCCGCTATGGCCAGTTGGACGTGGAACGCCTGCTCAGCCTGAAACCCGATCTGTTGCTGCTATGGCCCGGTAGCGTCGGCCCGGCCCAGCGTGACCAGCTCAAGCGCCTGAATATTCCCACTTTCGTCGCCGAACCCCACAGCCTGGACCAGCTCACCGCGCAGATCGAGGCCATTGCCGCTCAGCTCGGTCGACCTGAACGCGGAATTTCATTGACCACCGATTTACGCCAGCGGCTGGATGAATTGCGCCAACGCTATCGCCGAGATCAGCCATTACGGGTGTTCTATCAGGTGTGGGATCGACCGCTGTACACCGTCGGCGGCGAGCAGATCATCAGCGACGCGCTGGAGGTCTGCGGTGCACAAAACGTATTTGCCGACCTGAAGTTGCCGGCACCGCAAGTCAGTGTGGAAGCCGTGTTGCAGCGCAATCCCGAGGTCATTCTGGCCAGCGATCAGGCGCAACTTGATGCGTGGAAAGCCTGGCCGCAGGTGGCGGCGGTAGCGCAAGGGCAATTGCGCCTGGTCACGGACAAGGGGTTGGAGCGCCCGAGTGGGCAGATGGTCGAGGCGACCGCCAAGCTTTGCCAGTTGATCGCGCCCTGTGGCGAGGGGGCTTGCCCCCGTTCGGGTGCGCAGCACCCGCAATCAGATTAATGCAATGCATCTGAGAAGTACGGGTGTAGGATTTTGGGGCCGCTTCGCAGCCCAACGGGGGCAAGCCCCCTCGCCACAAAGGATCGAGTCGAGCTTTTAGATCTCCGGCGTCCACGTTACCCCGAACATCCACGCCCGACCTTCCTCGCGATACCCGAACTGGTTACCTTGGTAGCTATACAACGCCCGGCTGTAACCCTTGTCCAGCAGGTTATCGACCTTCAGCTCCAGTTCGATTTCACGATTGAGCTCCCAGCTGCTGCGCAGTCCCAACAAGGCATAGCCGCCGAGCGGCTGTTGATTGTTCAGGTCGTCATAGCTGCTGCTGACCGCTTGCCAACTGGCGCCGAGGCCCAGGCGATCGAATTGTCGATCCAGGTCCAGGCTCAAGGTGCGCCGCGCACGACGGGCCAGAGTATGGCCAGTGTCGCGATCGCGCGGGTCGATGATCGCCACGCCAAGGTTGCTCTGCCAGCCGAACAACTCCTGCTTCAATGCCGCTTCAAAACCGTTGATCCGCGCCGAGGCAACGTTCTCCGGGCGCGAGTTGCTGCCGAAGATGATCGCGTCTTCAAGGTCGGTGCGATACAGCGAGGCCTCCAGACGACTGCTCTCGGTCAACTGGCTGCGCCATTGCAGCTCATAGCTTTTCGAGGTTTCAGGCTTCAGGTCCGGGTTGCTGAAGTCGGGGTAGTACAGGTCGTTGAACGTCGGCGCGCGGAAGCCTTCGCTGTAGGTCAGCAGCATTTCGTTGTCCGGGTTCAGTGGCAGGGTGAAGGTGCCGCTCCAGGTATTCTGGCTACCGAACTGCTGGTTATCGTCGTGACGCAGGCCCAACTCCGTGGAGAAACTGTCCGCCTGAAAACGATGCTGGATAAACGCGGCGCGGTTCCAGCGGCTGTCCTCGTCGTACGCCGTGCTGCTGTTGATCCGGTCTTCATACCAGTCACCACCCAGCAGCAGGCTGTTGTGCTCGTTGAGCGTCAGGTCGTTCTGCCAGGTCACCGAATCGCGGTAAGTATTGAAAACACTGCGCTCATCGCTGAGCTTGTCGAAGGTCTTCTCGCGATTTTCACTGTGACCGAGTTCAACACGGGTTTTCCATGCTTCATTGATGCGCGCGTCGATGTAACTGCTGACACTGCTCACATCGAATTCGTTGTAGGGCTGCTGTTGGACTGCCCCGAACGGGCTGTCGAACTCGCTCTTGCCACGGTTATCCAGGACGTTGGCGCCGATCTCGATGTCATCGCCCAGGGCATGGCTCAAGCTCAGGCTGAACGACTGGTTGCGATACTCGTCATGGTCGCCGTCGCTGGGGTGTGACTGGTGGGTGCGATTGATCCCGGCGGTTTCGTCGAGGCTGGCGCCGAGGTTGAAGCGGGTTCGCTCATCACCACCGGACAGGCCAAGGCTGTGCTCCCAGGACTGGTTGCTGCCAAAACCCGTGTGCAAACGCGGTTGCAGACCTTGCTCGCCGCCACGGCGGGTGAAGATCTGGATCACCCCGCCAATCGCATCGCTGCCATAAATTACCGAGCGAGAGCCGCGCAGCACTTCCACGCGCTCGACCTGCTCGATATTGATGTGTTGCAGATTGCTGTCGCCGGAGGTCGAGCTGCCGATGCGCTGGCCGTCCACCAACACCAGGCTCTGGGCCGACTGGGTGCCGCGGATGAAGATGCCCGGCAAACTGCCGCGCCCACCCGATTGCGAGACTTGCACGCCTGGCACCCGACGCAGCAGATCGGTAACGCTATCGGGCTGCAGGCGATCGATGTCTTCGCGGGTGAATACAGTGTTGGCGGCACTGCTGTCATTGCGCGCTTCGACCTGGCGGTTGGCGCTGATCAATACGTCGGGCAGCTTCAGGGCTTGATCGCGTTCGAAGGTGTCGGCCAGCAGTGGGCCGGCCGGCAACAGGGCCAGCGTCAGGGCGAAGGGGGAGAGTTTCATGGGTAGTCCGTTGGTGCTTTGAGGCGAATACAGTTTTGATAGACGCTGAAAGCCACTGTGGGAGCGAGCTTGCTCGCGATAGCGGTGTACCAGTCAGCATTTGAGTCGACTGACAGGCCGCCATCGCGAGCAAGCTGAACTGGCCTAATGATTTTGGACA
>NZ_AKJL01000219.1 GCF_000282355.1 Pseudomonas sp. GM49 | reverse complement strand
CCTGACACACCGCCTTCGCGAGCAAGCCCGCTCCCACAGGGGTCAGCAGTGAGCCGCCAATCACATTCCAGAGCAGGCACAAAAAAGGCGACCCGAAAGTCGCCTTAGTGCGTTACTGCCCGAATTGCCGTCCCAGGCCACCCGGTACACCGTGAATGTCCGTCTCTTCCCACGGCCCGTTCGGACCAATCGACCGGCTCCAGCCGTTATCCCAGCGGTAATAGGTACGCTGGCGATAGAAGGTATTGGGCTGGTCATCGAGCACATAGACCCCAAGCTTCGGATCCCAATGGCTGTTGCCCCCCGGTGGCGGCGCAAAGCTGGCCGATGTGCGGGGCAACGGTTTGGCAGGTTTCGCCGGAATGCCCGGCTTAACCGGTGTGGGCGAAGTCGATGGCGTGGGGCTGGGCTGCGACGGCGGGAACGGTGGTGGTGCCGGATGTTCCGTTGGTTGCTGGACCGCACAAGCGCTTAACCCCATAACGACGCTGAGCAGGGTGATACGAGCGAATGCGGTCATGATTGCGTTTTCCTGTTATTTGTCCGGGCTGTCGATGGTCAGTGTTTGCGGCGCGGTGGTGCTGCTGGCCAGGGGCTGGCTGCGACCGATCCATTCGCCGGCGGTCGGTTTGCCGGCACGGGAAATGCGCGCAACCAGTTGGACTTCAGGGAAGTTCGACAGTTTCAATTGCGGCATCATCGCGTCGGCATCGCCCAGTTCGACGGTCACCGGCAGGTCGGCCACGGTCATGCGCTTGACCGCCAGCGGGGCCGGAGGACCGGAGATCGCACGGGCGAAGATGAACACGCTGTCGCCAGGCTGGACCTTGGTTTTGAGGTCTGCGGCCAGATCGACGCTGACCTTGAGCAACGCCGAGGCCTTGGCCGCCGGTGCTTGCGCAACCTTGCCGCCACTGGCCACCAGTTTCTCCGTGGCCCGGGAAATCCCGCCTTGCAGCGCCTCGCGGGACTTGTCGTCCGGCGGCAACTGCGCCAACAGGCGATTCCAGTAATCGATGGCGTCCTGATAACGCTCGCCTTCAAACGCGGCAATGCCGAGCAAGCCAAGGCTGGTGACTTCTTTCGGATCGGCCTTGAGCGCTTCGTCGGTCAAGGCCTGGACCTTGTCCGACCACTTCTTGCCATCGGCGAAGTACTGGGCCTGGGCCCATTGACCGAGCAGCTCGGGCTGACGACCGGCCACCCTCACCGTGCGTTCGAACATCTTCGCCGCGTCCGCCGGGCGATCCTGAGCCATGTAGGTGCGACCGAGGAAGTACATGCCTTCAGCGGATTCCGGCTGAGCAGCGACCACGCGCTCCAGGCGCCGGGTCATTTCTTCCATCGACTTGGGTGCCTGGGAAAATTCGCGGGTCAGTTCGACCTTGTCGCTGGCGCCGTAATGCATGTACAGCCCCAGGCCCAGCATCGGCACCAGGACGGCCGCCAGCAACGGCAAGGGTTTGCCCAGTCGCGACACTCGCGGCGCCTCGACGCCTTCGGTATCCGCCAGCAACTCACGGGCAGCTTCGGCGCGACCGGCGTCCATTTGCGCCGCATCGAGCACGCCCTCTTCCTGCTGAGTCTGCAACTCAGCCACGCGTTCCTGATAAAGCGCGACGTTCAGGGCGGTACGATCCTCTTCGCGCTGGGCACGACGACTGCGCAGTACGGGGATCAACAGAAAACTCAGGGCAACCAGAAGCAGCAGACCTGCAGCGAGCCAGAAATCAATCATTCTTGGTTTTATCCAACAGGTGGTCGAGGCGCGAGCGCTCCTCGGCAGAAAGCGAGCCCGGGGTGCCGGCGCGTTGCACGCGACGACGGCGAACGATCACCGCGATGATCACGACACCGCCCAGCAGCAGGCCGGCGGGGCCGAACCAGAGCAAAGCAGTCTTGGCGTTCAGGGCGGGCTTGTAGCGGACGAAGTCACCGTAGCGGTCGACCATGAAGTCGATGATCTGCTGGTTATCCTTGCCCTCGCCGAGCATGCGGAAAATTTCTTTGCGCAGGTCGGCGGCAATCGGTGCGTTGGAATCGGCGATGTCCTGATTCTGGCACTTGGGGCAACGCAGCTCCTTGGTCAGCTCGCGAAAACGCTCGCGATCACCTTCCTTGGCGAACTCGTAGGTGTCGATGGCCGCGTGGGCCACGCCAGCCAGGCTCAAGCCCAGGACAAGGGTAGCGATCCAGCGTTTCATGGCTTGGCCTCGTCGACCAGCGCCTGGTACTTGGCCGCCAGTTTTTCGCGCCAGACCTGCTCGTCGATCACGCCGACGAACTTGTCGCGGATGATCCCCTTGGCGTCGATGAAGAAGGTTTCCGGCGCGCCGTACACGCCGAGATTCAGGCCCAGCGAGCCTGCGTCGTCACGAATATCCAGTACATAGGGGTTGTGGAAGTCCGTCAGCCACTTCAAGGCATCGGCGTTGATGTCCTTGTAGTTGATGCCGTAGATCACCACGCCTTGCTGGGCCAGCTTGTTCAGCACCGGGTGCTCGACCCGGCAGGAAATGCACCAGGTGCCCCAGACGTTGACCAGCGCCGGCTTGCCGAGAATGTCAGCGCGGGTCAGGGTCTTGTCGCCCTGCACCGCCGGCAGGGAAAACTCCGGGAACGGCTTGTTGATCATGGCCGACGGCAGCTCGGCCGGATCCAGGTACAACCCACGGTAAAGAAACACAGCAACCACCAGAAAAATCGCCAGTGGCAACAACATCAACCAACGCTTCATGCAGTGGCTCCCGACATGCCCAGTGCTTCGCGCACGCGGCTTTTTACCTTGACCCGATAACGCCGATCCAGCGCCGCCAGCAACCCGCCGAAGCCGGTCAGCAAACCACCGAACCAGATCCAGCGCACAAACGGTTTGACGTGCACGCGCACAGCCCAGGCGCCGTTGCCCAGTGGTTCACCGAGGGCGACATAGAGGTCGCGGGTGAAACCGGCGTCGATGCCCGCTTCGGTCATCACCGAGTTCTGCACGGTATAGAGGCGTTTTTCCGGGTGCAGCACGCTGACTTCCTTACCGCCCTTGATCACCCGCACGGTGCCCTTGTCGGAGGTGAAGTTCGGGCCTTCGAAGTGCTTGGCGCCTTCAAAGACGAACTGATAGCCGCCCAGGTCCATGGATTCACCCGGTGCCAGGCGCAGGTCCCGCTCGGCACTGTTCTGGCTCGACAGCACGACACCCAGAGCACACACGGCAATGCCCAGGTGCGCGATCTGCATGCCCCAGTAGCTGCGGGTCAGGGTCGGCAGGCCCTTGATCAGGCCTTTGTGACGGGTCTTGTCGAAGATGTCACGCACACCGGCCAGCAACACCCAGGCGGCGAGCATGAAGGTCGCGAGCACCGCCCAGTTGAAATCGCCGTAGGCGACACCGGCGACCACGGCCATGGCGGCGCTGCCGAGCAATACCGGGGTGAGCATGCTCACCAGCCATTTCACCGGGGTGTTTTTCCAGCGCACGATCACACCGACCGCCATCACTACCATCAGCAACGCCATCAACGGAATGAACAGCGCATTGAAGTACGGCGGGCCGACGGACAGCTTGGCGCCGGTCATGGCGTCCAGAATCAACGGATACAAGGTGCCGAGCAGGATCATCGAGGCGGCCACCACCAGCACCAGGTTGTTGCCCAGCAGCAGGGTTTCCCGGGACCAGAGGTTGAAGCCTACCTGGCTCTTGACCACCGGCGCGCGCAGGGCGAACAGCGTCAGCGAACCACCGACCACGAACAGCAGGAAAATCAGGATGAACACACCGCGCTCCGGATCGGAGGCAAAGGCGTGCACCGAGGTCAGCACGCCGGAGCGTACGAGGAACGTCCCCAGCAGGCTCAACGAAAACGCAGCGATGGCCAGCAACACGGTCCAGCTCTTGAACACGCCACGTTTTTCCGTGACCGCCAACGAGTGAATCAGCGCGGTGCCCACCAGCCATGGCATGAACGAGGCGTTTTCCACCGGGTCCCAGAACCACCAGCCGCCCCAGCCGAGTTCGTAGTACGCCCACCACGAACCGAGGGTGATGCCGATGCCGAGGAACGCCCAGGCGACGATGGTCCACGGGCGCGACCAGCGTGCCCACGCGGCATCCAGGCGACCGCCCATCAGCGCGGCGATGGCGAAGGCGAAGGCCACCGAGAAACCGACGTAGCCCATGTACAGCATCGGTGGGTGAACGATCAGGCCGATATCTTGCAACAACGGATTAAGATCGGCGCCGTCGCTGGGCATTTGCGGCAGGATGCGCTTGAACGGGTTAGAGGTCATGATCAGGAACAGCAGGAAACCGGTGCTGATCATGCCCATCACCGCCAGCACGCGGGCCAGCATGACCTGCGGCAATTGCCGGGAAAACACCGACACCGCGAAGGTCCAGCCGCCGAGAATCAAGGCCCACAACAGCAAGGAACCTTCGTGGGCACCCCACACGGCGCTGAACTTGTAGTACCACGGCAACGCGCTGTTGGAGTTGTTGGCCACATAGGCCACGGAGAAATCGTCGACCATGAAGGCGTAGGTCAGGCAACCGAAGGCAAACACCAGAAAGGTGAATTGCCCCCACGCGGCCGGCTGGGCCAGGCTCATCCACAGGCGGTCGCCGCGCCAGGCACCGAACAACGGCACCACGGCCTGGGCCAGGGCGAAGCACAGGGCAAGAATCATCGCCAGGTGGCCAAGCTCGGGAATAAAAATGCCGGATGTCATGGATCAACCCTCCTTCGCGGGCGTTGGAGCCGATTGACCGCTGTCTTTCAACGCCTTGGTCACTTCCGGCGGCATGTACTTCTCATCGTGCTTGGCCAGCACTTCATCGGCCACCACCACGCCATCGGCATTGAGCTTGCCCAAGGCGACGATGCCCTGCCCTTCACGGAACAGGTCCGGCAGGATGCCGCGATAGGTGATGGTCACGGATTTATTAAAGTCGGTGACGACGAATTTCACATCCAGGGAGTCGCTGGAACGCTCCAGCGAGCCCTTCTCGACCATGCCACCGGCGCGAATGCGCGTGTCTTGTGGCGCTTCGCCGTTGGCGATCTGGGTCGGTGTGTAAAACAGATTGATGTTCTGCTGCAGGGCGCTCAGGGCCAGGCCGACGGCAGCGCCGACCCCGACCAGGATCGCGAGAATGATGGTAAGACGCTTTTTGCGCAGCGGATTCACTTGCCGTTCTCCCGGCGCAGACGACGCGCCTCTTGTTGCAGATACCGCTTGCGGGCCAGGATCGGCGCCGCCACGTTGAGGGCCAGTACCGTCAGGCAGATGCCATAGGCTGACCAGACATACAGGCCATGATGACCCATGGCGATGAAGTCGCCGAATGAAGCAAAACTCATCGAGCGACCTCCAGGCTGTTTTCCACTTCAGCCTTGACCCAACTGGCCCGGGCTTCGCGCTTGAGCACTTCAAGACGCATGCGCAGCAGCAGGACCGCGCCGAAGAAACAGTAGAAACCCAACACCGTCAGCAGAAGTGGCAGCCACATCTCGGCAGGCATTGCCGGTTTTTCGGTGAGGGTGAAGGTTGCGCCCTGGTGCAGGGTGTTCCACCACTCCACCGAGTACTTGATGATCGGGATATTGATCACGCCGACGATCGCCAGCACCGCACAGGCCTTGGCCGCGCTGTCACGATTGCTGATCGCGTTGCCCAGCGCAATGAGACCGAAGTACAGGAAAAGCAGGATAAGCATGGACGTGAGGCGTGCATCCCAGACCCACCACGAGCCCCAGGTCGGCTTGCCCCAGATCGCCCCGGTGACCAGCGCCACGGCGGTCATCCAGGCGCCAATCGGTGCGGCGCATTGCAGGGCGACGTCGGCCAGTTTCATCTTCCATACCAACCCGACGATGCCGCACACGGCCAGCATCACGTAGATGGACTGCGCCAGCATGGCGGCCGGGACGTGGATATAGATGATGCGGAAGCTGTTGCCCTGCTGGTAGTCCGGCGGCGCGAAGGCCAGGCCCCAGACCACGCCTACGCTGATCAGCAGCAACGCCGCGACGCTCAGCCAGGGCAGCATTTTGCCGCTGATGCCGTAAAACCATTTGGGCGAGCCGAGCTTGTGAAACCACGTCCAGTTCATACTGTTTCCATCACGGTTGCTCTTTACTGTGAAGAGCCTGGGCCTTTACTGGTTAAAAAATAACCAGACCTCATTATTCGCCGACGCTGATCTTCAGGCCAGCAGCTATTGCAAAAGGTGTCAGGGTTATCGCCAGGGCGGTCAGGCTGCCAAGCCACAGGAGATAACCGGTCGCCGGCATGCCCTGCAAGGCAGCCTGCAAGGCGCCACTGCCAAGGATCAACACCGGGATGTACAACGGCAGTATCAGCAGTGCCAGCAGCAGGCCACCGCGCTTCAAGCCCACGGTCAGCGCCGCACCCACTGCACCGAGCAAGCTCAGTACCGGTGTACCGAGCAGCAACGAAAGCAGCAACACCGGCAGACAGGCGGCAGGCAATCCGAGCATCAACGCCAACAAAGGTGCGAGCAAAACCAGTGCCAGGCCGGAAAAGGCCCAGTGTGCCAGCACCTTGGCCAAAACCAGAAGAGGCAGGGGGTGCGGCGAAAGGACCCACTGTTCAAGGGATCCATCTTCGAAATCACTGCGGAAAAGCCCGTCCAGCGAGAGCAGAACCGATAAAAGTGCCGCCACCCAGACCAACCCCGGAGACAAGGTTTGCAACAATTGAGACTCGGGGCCGACTGCCAACGGGAACAGCGAAACGACGATGGCAAAGAACACCAGCGGATTGGCCAACTCCGCTGGACGGCGGAACAGCAGACGCGCCTCGCGGGCGACCAACAGGCCGAAAACACTCATACGGCCCAGCTCCCCAGATCGATGTCGCGATAACCGGCCGGCATCCGGCTCAGCGTGTGGTGAGTGGTCAACACCACCATGCCACCGCGTTCGCAATGGCCGGCCAGGTGTTCTTCGAGTTGTGCCACGCCCTGCTTGTCGAGGGCGGTAAAGGGTTCATCGAGGATCCACAGCGGCGGGCTGTCCAGGTACAAGCGCGCCAAGGCAACGCGACGCTGCTGGCCCGCGGACAGGGTGTGACAGGGAACATCCTCGAAACCACGCAGGCCTACTGCGGCCAGCGCCTGCCAGATCGCCTCATGGGTCGCCGGGTGATGCAAGGCACACAGCCAGCTCAGATTCTCTTCCGGCGTCAGCAAATCCTTGATCCCGGCAGCGTGGCCGATCCAAAGCAGGTTGCGCGCCAGTTCGCCGCGTTGCTCGTTCAGTGGCTGGCCATTGAGCAGCACTTGACCGGCGGTCGGGTGCATCAGCCCCGAGAGCAGGCGCAACAGGCTGGTCTTGCCACTGCCATTGGGGCCGCTGATTTGCACCATTTCGCCACTGGCCAGTCTCAAATCGAGATTTTCGAAGAGCAGCCGAAGGTCTCGCTCACAGGCAAGGGCAACGGTTTGCAGGACAGGACTGGTCAAGGGTTCACGGGCCTTATACGGTTCAAGTCGGCACTGGCGCGGCCGTTAAAGAGATGCAGCATAGATGCAATGACGTCTTGTACTAGAGAGCTGCGTCAAACAATTGCAAAGTTTTCGCCATTTTTGGATACAACGGCGCGGCATTATACATGCCAGGCCCTACTCTAAAGAGTGCATTTTCCTCAGGTTGTGACCGCGTATGACAGGCGAAATGAACATCCTCCCGCTACCGCAAACCCTCCCGGCGCCCTCACGCCCGCAGGTGGTCAGCGGTGAATTGCTCAAGTTGCTGACGCCGGTGGAGGGGCTGATCAGCGTCGGTCAAACCGCCCAGGCCGAAGTGTTGTCGCTCAAGCAGGCGGATCAGGCTTTCCAGATGCTGCTCAAGGTCACCCTCGACAGCGGCCGCCAGACCACAGTCCAGACCACCAGCAATCAACCGCTGCCCCAAGGCACCACGCTATTCGTCACCCAACCCTCGGCCGGCAATCTGGCCGTGACGGCGCAACAGGCCATTGCCTCCAGCGTCGCCACCCTCACCCACCTCGACACCGGACAGTTGCCCGTTGGCACCCTGCTGCAGGGCAAGGTGCTGACTTCGCAAGTGCTGCCGCAAGTGCCCGGCCAGCCCATGGTGTTTCGCTCGATGGTGAGCCTGCTCAACAGCGCACTGAGCGGCAGCACCCTGAGCATCGACAGTCCGCAGCCCTTGCGCATCGGCACCTTGTTGAGCGCGCAGGTGCAAGACAGCCAGACATTGAAATTCGTGCCACTGAGCAGCCGCCAGGAACAACTGGCGGTAACCCGGCAACTGGTCGACCAGCAAAGCCGCCAGGGCTCGCTGGATGGCTTGCTCAAGCTCCTGCAGAACCTTCCGGCCTCGGACCAGACCTCTGCCGAACTGCGCAGCGCCGCTGCCCGTTTGCTCGCCGGCCTGCCGGATGTCCAGCAACTGAGCACCCCCAAGGGCCTGGCCCTGGCGCTGGCCAGCAGTGGTGCGTTCCTCGAAAGCAAACTGCTGAACGGGCAAACCCCGACGCTCGCACCGGACATGAAAGGCGACCTGCTGAAACTGGTTGCGCAGTTGAGTCAGGGCTTGCCGGCCAGCACCAGCCTCGGCGCGATCATCGCCGCCAACACCCTGGCCCAGGCCATGCCGAACTTTGTCCGCAATGCTCTGGGCATGCTCGGCCAAGTCAGTGCCAAACCGTCGCCGACCGGTTTCCCGCTGCCCGAACGCCTGCTGCAAAGCGCCGACGGTGAAAACGACCTCGAACACCTGCTGCGCCTGGCTGCCGCCGCAGTTTCGCGCCTGCAAAGCCATCAATTGTCGAGTCTGGAACAAACCGGCGTAACCGCCGACGGACGGCTGATGAGCACCTGGCAGCTGGAAATCCCGATGCGCAATCTCCAGGACATCGTGCCCTTGCAGGTCAAGTTCCAGCGCGAGGACACCCCCGAGAAAGAACAGCCAAAAGAACGTCGCGAAGTACGCGAATCCAGGCAACAGCTGTGGCGAGTCGAACTGGCCTTCGCCATGGAGCCCTTGGGGCCGCTGCAAATCCAGGCGCAACTGATCAAGGGCAGCCTCTCCGGCCAGCTCTGGGCCGAACGGCCGTACACCGCCAGCCTGATCGAAAGCAATCTGGCCGGGCTGCGTGATCGCCT
Organism: Pseudomonas sp. GM49; assembly: GCF_000282355.1. Taxonomy (GTDB): domain Bacteria; phylum Pseudomonadota; class Gammaproteobacteria; order Pseudomonadales; family Pseudomonadaceae; genus Aquipseudomonas. Next base: position 8,341 of record NZ_AKJL01000219.1, on the reverse strand, counting down.
GCTGTCCGCCGGCCTGAACGTCGGCGACCTGGATTGCCACCTCGGCACACCGCCCCAAGGCCCCCAAACCCGCCTCGAACAACGCTGGGTCGACGAAACCGCATGAAAAACCCCAATGCCCCACGCCAGGCCATCGCCCTCAAATACGACGGCACCCACGCCCCTACTCTCACTGCCAAGGGCGACGAAGAACTGGCGGAAGAAATCCTGAAAATCGCTCGCGACTGCGAAGTGCCGATCTACGAAAATGCCGAGTTGGTGAGGCTGCTGGCGCGCATGGAACTGGGGGACAGCATTCCGCAGGAGCTTTATCTGACGATTGCCGAGATCATTGCGTTTGCTTGGAATTTGAAGGGCAAGTTTCCGGCGGGGTTGGGTCCGGATGCGCTAATGGTGGAGAAGGACATCACCAAGCGCGGGGATGATTACTGAGCTTACGTCCCGCTTGTGCAGGAGCCGGCTTGCCGACGAACAAGGCCTTGAATATTGCACCGATCATTTAGCCGCCTTCGCTGGCAAGCCAACTCCTGCAAAACGCAAAAGCTTGAGACTGCGACCAATAATCAATCCATTGATAAGGCCAGCCCCCAGTGCCGACCATGACGTCATCGGCAATTCATTGGCCATTTCCGGGTACATCGCTACCTGATAGCCAAGGTAGTAACGCCATGCGAAGAAGCCCCAATACACCATCAGTACCTTGACTGTACCGCCCAACTCCAAACTTTCTCCCACGCACCTCACATTCGTGTACGAGTAAAAACGCAATGCGAGTAACCATCCCGCCAATAACCCGATTACATAGGCCGAGAGTGGAATGACTACACCTTGGGAGAGATTCAGCGAGGCCAGGGACAGGGTCACGAATATCACCGGTGTGATCTGCAATGACCTTTTCGACACGTGATTCTTGAAGCAGGCAATGACACCGTAATAAGTCAGGATCAGAAAAACCGCATAAACCCACAGCGGTGTACCGCGCAAAATGTCGATCATGAGCCTCCTTGGCACTGCATATTTTGAACAAGATGATCAAACTACTGATGGCGGGTTGCGATCACAAGATAGCGGAATCTGAAAAAGCTATAGGCAGGAGACTACCGCAGCGCAATCCCCGTCTGAGGATAGAGAGGAATGCGTCGGATCGCGGAGAAGATTGCTGCGCATTCGAAGACGCCATCGTCGGAACGCCGTGTTTCTTCAGGAGGCCCGCGTCATCGTTGACGTCCATCGTCGGAACGCCGCCCGGAGCAAGCTCGCTCCTACAGTTGATCTTCGGTGAACACATGTCCTGTGTCCGACATAGAACCACTGTAGGAGCGAGCCTGCTCGCGATGAACTCAAGTGCGACGCGGTCATTCAGACAGCCCGCGCAATCGTTGATGTCCATCGCGAGCAGGCTCGCTCCTACAGGTAACTAGTTCTTGTGAAGCTTGCTCATCAACTCCGCCTCAGCCTGGGTCAAGCCGCAGGACTGGGTCAGTTCGTCGACGCTGGCGCCCATCCCGACCAGTCGCGCCGCCTGGGCAAACGACAGGCTTGTAGGATCGCGTTGTTCCATCTGAGCCAGCTTGTCCGGCAACGGCGCAACGATCGCGCGCAGTTCATGCAGGTCTTCGCCCATGCGCACGTTGCCGTTCTGGTAGTCCTCGACGCGCTTGCCCAGGTCCTTGATGCGCTGATCACGCAATGCATCACCCTGGGCCTGTTGTGCGGCGATCTGCTTTTGACCGCGAATGTACGCCAGGAACATTGCCAGCGTGCCTGCCCAGAACAGGAACAGGACAATGACCGCAACCTCGAGAATCAATCAGATACTCTCCAGTTCCGACCATTCTTCTTCGCTCATCATCTTGTCCAGCTCGACCAGGATCAGCAGTTCGTTGTTCTTGTTGCACACGCCTTGAATGAACTTGGCGGACTCTTCGTTACCCACGTTCGGCGCGGTTTCGATTTCCGACTGACGCAGATAAACCACTTCGGCCACGCTGTCGACCATGATCCCGACAACCTGCTTGTCGGCTTCGATGATGACGATACGGGTGTTGTCGCTGATCTCGGCATTCATCAGGCCGAAGCGCTGACGGGTGTCGATCACGGTGACGACGTTGCCGCGCAGGTTGATGATGCCCAGCACGTAGCTGGGGGCACCCGGGACCGGGGCGATTTCGGTATAGCGCAGGACTTCCTGAACGCGCATCACGTTGATGCCGTAGGTCTCGTTGTCCAGCTTGAAGGTGACCCATTGCAGGATCGGATCTTCGGAACCTTTTGCCGCCGTTGCCTTGTCATTCATACCCTGCCCCCTCAAGAAACCGCCCTGGCGGTGTGTGTTCCGTGCAACGCCATCGAGTGACGTCGCCTGTTGTTTATCTAATGTTTGTCGGTTTGTGGTTCGGTTTGCTGCCGGACATGTGCTTTGCCCCGCCACTGGCGATCAACTCGGCCAATGAGGCGACGTCGAGCAAGGCGCACATGTGTTCAATCACCGTACCGGCGAGCCATGGCCGCTGCCCCCGGTGACTTCTCCATTTGATTTCATTCGGGTCCAGACGCAACGAGCGGCTGACCTGATGCACCGCCAGGCCCCATTCATAGCCCTGGACCGAAATCACGTATTGCAGACCCTGCTTGAAATCGTCGCGGTAACGGTCGGGCATGACCCAGCGCGCCGTATCGAGCACCTTGAGGTTGCCGGCCTGGCTCGGCAGGATGCCCAGGAACCATTCCGGCTGGCCGAACAACGGCGTCAGCTCGTGACCGGCCAGGGAGTAAATCGACCCCAGGCACACCAGCGGCACTGCCAGGGTCAAGCCGGCGACATCGAACAGCAGGCATTCGAAGGGTTCGGCAGCCCAGGACGGACGACCGTCGGTTTCCACCGGGGGCGGCGTGTTGCTCGGTGGCAGATGCACTTCGACGACGGGCGGTACCCGTACCTGAGGCTCCTCGATAACAGGAGTCTCCAGCACTTCGGCCTCTTCAATCGGCGCCACCAGGGTTTGCAACAGCGGTGCGATGGTCGATACCGGTGCCAGAACGGGTTCCGGTGCATCGATCACGACGACGGAAGTCCTGGCCAAAGGCGCAGTCACCGCAGTGGCTGCCACCGCGATTTGCTGCGCATCCCGGGCCTGTTCTTCGAGCACGGCAGCCTGGAACTCGTCCAGCACGCCTTGCTCTTCGACGACGCTCAGCGCTTCGACAACCTCGGCCATCTCCTCGGTTGCGTCTTGCAGCAAATTATCCAGATACGACTGCAACGCCAGTTGCGGGCGCGATGTTGTCTTTACCAGTCGATTCATGAGCGCTCACCTGTAGGAGCGAGCTTGCTCGCGATGAACCTGAGAGCGCCACGGGGTGCCAGGTTTCCCGCGTCATCGTTGACGACCATCGCGAGCAGGCTCGCTCCTACAGGGATCGAGGTCATATCACGCCACCTGCGGAACAAGTTGTGCCGCCAACAGGTGCTTGAGCAATGCGCGATAAGCCAGAACACCACGGCTCTTGCCGTCGAACTGCGAAGGCGTCAGCCCGGCACGGCTGGCATCACGCAGACGCGTGTCCACCGGGATGTAGCCCTGCCAGATTTCGTCGGGGAATTTGTCGCGCAGCACGCGCAACGTCCCGAGGGACGCCTGGGTGCGGCGGTCAAACAGTGTCGGCACGATGGTGAAGGGCAACGCCTGTTTGCGCGAGCGGTTGATCATCGCCAGGGTATTGACCATGCGCTCAAGGCCTTTGACTGCCAGGTGTTCGGTCTGCACCGGAATCACCAGTTGCTGGCTCGCCGCCAAGGCATTGACCATCAGCACGCCGAGCAAGGGCGGGCTGTCGATCACGGCGTAATCGAAGTCCTGCCACAGTTGCGCCAGGCTCTTGGCAATCACCAGGCCCAAACCACTCTGCCCCGGCGACTGGCGCTCAAGGGTGGCCAGCGCGGTGCTGGAGGGCAACAGGGAGATGCGTTCGTCACTGGTCGACAGCAGCAGTTGACCCGGCAGTCCTTGCGGCACGTTGCCCTTGTGCAGAAACAGGTCGTAGCTGCTGTGCTCCAGGGCGTCGGGGTCGTAGCCGAAGTAGCTGGTCATCGAGCCGTGGGGGTCGAGATCGACCACGACCACGCGCTTGCCCGCCTCCGCCAGTAAACCGGCTAAAGCGATGGAGGAAGTGGTTTTACCAACACCACCCTTTTGATTGGCGACTGCCCAGACTCTCATTCGGATTGTTCCTCCCGGCCGCACGGATCGGCCGAGAAATAGCTCAACGTGTTAATGCGGGTGACGGAGAATTGACGGCGCTCTCTCGTACCGGCGACTTGACCGGGGTCGGTGCAGTTTGTGTGCCAGCACGCTTCAATGCGGCATCCGGTTGCGCATGGGCGGTTCCGGTGCCGGTCAGGCTGCGGCGAACATCGAGGTTGCGCGACACCACCAACACCACGCGACGGTTGCGGGCGCGACCTTCAGCGGTGGCATTGTTGGCCACCGGCTGAAACTCGCCGTAGCCCACCGAAGCCAGGCGACCGGGGTTCACCCCTTGCATCGCCAGCATGCGCACTATGCTGGCCGATCGGGCCGAGGACAGTTCCCAGTTGGTCGGATACTGCGCGGTGCGGATCGGTTGATCGTCGGTGAAACCTTCGACATGAATCGGGTTGTCGAACGGCTTCAGGATCGCGGCGACCTTGTCGATGATGTTGAATGCGATGTCGCTGGGCATGGCATCGCCGCTGCCGAACAACAGGCTGGAATTGAGCTCGATCTCGACCCACAGTTCGTTGCCGCGCACGGTCATCTGATTGGAGCTGATCAGGTCACCGAACGCCGCGCTGATATCGTCGGCGATGCTTTTCAACGGATCGCTGGCGCCAGCGACACCGGCATCGACCTGGTCACTGTCCTTGACCAACGGCTTGGCCGGGGTCACGGTCTTCGGCCGCTCGTCCCCGATGGGGATCGGCTTGAGCGCGCGATCGGAATCGGTGAAGACGCCGATCAGCGCTTCGGAAATGACCTTGTACTTGCCTTCGTTGATCGAAGAGATGGAGTACATCACCACGAAAAAGGCGAACAACAAGGTGATGAAGTCGGCATAGGAAACCAGCCAACGTTCATGGTTTACATGCTCTTCATGCTGGCGACGACGTGCCATGAGCCTATTCCCTTAATCCATGAAGCCCTGAAGCTTCAACTCAATGGAGCGAGGGTTTTCACCTTCGGCGATCGACAGGATCCCTTCCAGCAACATTTCGCGATACCGCGACTGGCGCAACGCGATGGATTTGAGTTTGGCGGCAATCGGCAGCAGCACCAGGTTGGCACTGGCCACACCGTAGATGGTGGCGACGAAGGCCACGGCGATACCGTTACCCAGTTGCGACGGATCACCCAGGTTGCCCATGACGTGAATCAGGCCCATCACCGCACCGATGATACCGATGGTCGGCGCATAGCCGCCCATGCTTTCAAAGACCTTGGCGGCTTCGATGTCGCGGGCTTCCTGGGTGTAGAAATCCACTTCCAGAATGCTGCGGATCGCTTCCGGTTCGGCGCCATCCACCAGCAACTGCAGGCCTTTGCGCGCGTAATTATCGGGTTCGGCGTCGGCGACACCTTCCAGGCCGAGCAGGCCTTCCTTGCGTGCCGTCAGGCTCCAGTTCACCACGCGGTCGATGCCACCGGCCAGGTCGACACGGGGCGGAAACAGGATCCAGGCGAGGATCTGCATGGCACGCTTGAAGGCGCTCATCGGCGATTGCAGCAGCGCCGCGCCAATGGTGCCGCCGAGCACGATCAGTGCTGCCGGGCCGTTGGCCAGGGCGCCCAGATGACCGCCTTCAAGGTAGTTGCCGCCGATGATGGCGACAAAGGCCATGATGATGCCGATCAGGCTTAGAACATCCATCAGATGCACGCCTCGACCAAGTGCTTGCCGATGTCGTCCAGGCTGTACACCGCGTCGGCGAGCTCAGCTTTGACGATGGCCATCGGCATGCCGTAGATCACGCAACTGGCTTCGTCCTGCGCCCAGATCGAACTGCCGCCCTGCTTGAGCAGGCGCGCGCCTTCACGACCGTCGGCACCCATGCCGGTCAGGACGACCGCCAGAACTTTGTCACCATAGGACTTGGCTGCCGAACCGAATGTGATGTCCACGCACGGCTTGTAATTGAGACGCTCGTCACCCGGGAGGATTTTCACTGCGCCGCGGCCGTCGATCATCATTTGCTTACCACCCGGTGCCAGCAGCGCCAGGCCCGGACGCAGGATGTCACCATCCTCGGCTTCCTTGACGCTGATGCGGCAGAGCTTGTCCAGGCGCTCGGCAAAGGCCTTGGTGAAGGCGGCCGGCATATGTTGAACCAGCACGATCGGGGCCGGGAAGTTGGCCGGCAATTGGGTCAATACCCGTTGCAGGGCAACCGGGCCGCCGGTGGACGTACCGATGGCCACCAGTTTGTAGTTTTTGCGTTTCGGCGCGGGCGACGAAGGGGCGGCCGCATGCGCGCGCGCAGGGATCGGTGCCGGTGCCGGACGCACGGGGGCACTGCTGCCAAAGCTGCCCACGCTCGAAGGCGCAGGCGTCGGGGCTGGCGCAGCGACAGGCGCCGGAGCGCTGTAGTGACTGACTCGACGATTACTGCGCGAGATGCTCAGAATCTTCTCGCACAGCAGTTGTTTGACCTTCTCGGGGTTGCGCGAGATGTCTTCGAAATTCTTCGGCAGGAAGTCCACCGCACCGGCATCCAGCGCATCGAGGGTGACGCGGGCGCCTTCGTGGGTCAGCGAGGAGAACATCAGGACCGGGGTCGGGCAGCGTTGCATGATGTGCCGCACGGCAGTGATGCCGTCCATCATCGGCATCTCGTAGTCCATGGTGATCACGTCGGGCTTGAGGGCCAGCGCCTGATCAATCGCCTCTTTGCCGTTGGTCGCCGTGCCGACGACCTGGATATTCGAATCCGCTGAAAGAATTTCCGAGACGCGGCGGCGGAAAAACCCCGAATCGTCCACCACCAGGACTTTGACTGCCATAAACACTCCATTAGATGGAGCGAGGCCAGGCGCCCCGCTCCACCAGAATCAAATACGCCGTGTGGCGTAACGCTTGAGCATGCTCGGAACATCGAGAATCAGCGCGATGCGGCCGTCACCGGTGATGGTGGCGCCGGACATGCCCGGCGTTCCCTGGAGCATTTTGCCCAATGGCTTGATGACCACTTCTTCCTGGCCCACCAGCTGATCGACGACAAAGCCGATCCGTTGCGTGCCCACCGAAAGGATCACCACATGACCCTCGCGCTGCTCTTCGTGAGCGGCGGAGCTGACCAGCCAGCGTTTGAGATAGAACAGTGGCAGTGCCTTGTCCCGCACGATCACCACTTCCTGGCCGTCCACGACGTTGGTGGTCGACAGGTCGAGGTGGAAGATCTCGTTGACGTTCACCAGCGGGAACGCAAACGCCTGGTTGCCGAGCATGACCATCAGTGTCGGCATGATCGCCAGGGTCAGCGGCACCTTGATGACGATCTTCGAACCCTGGCCCTTGACCGAGTAGATGTTGATCGAACCGTTGAGCTGGGAAATCTTGGTTTTCACCACGTCCATGCCCACGCCACGACCCGATACGTCGGAGATCTCGGTCTTGGTCGAGAAACCCGGGGCGAAGATCAGGTTGTAGCACTCGGTATCGCTCAGTCGGTCTGCCGCGTCCTTGTCCATCACACCGCGTTTAACCGCGATGGAACGCAGGACGTTCGGGTCCATGCCTTTACCGTCATCGGAGATCGACAGCAGGATGTGATCGCCCTCCTGCTCGGCCGCCAGGATGACCTTGCCGCCACGGGCCTTGCCCGAGGCTTCGCGTTCTTCCGGCGATTCGATGCCGTGGTCGACCGCGTTGCGCACCAAGTGGACCAGCGGATCCGCCAGGGCCTCGACGAGGTTCTTGTCGAGGTCGGTTTCTTCGCCGACCAGTTCCAGGTTGATCTCTTTCTTGAGCTGGCGAGCCAGGTCGCGAACCAGGCGCGGGAAGCGTCCGAAGACTTTCTTGATCGGTTGCATCCGGGTCTTCATGACCGCGGTTTGCAGGTCGGCCGTGACCACGTCGAGGTTCGACACGGCCTTGGACATGGCCTCGTCGCCGCTGTTGAGGCCCAGACGGACCAGGCGGTTACGCACCAGCACCAACTCGCCGACCATGTTCATGATTTCGTCGAGGCGCGCGGTATCGACCCGCACGGTGGTCTCGGCTTCGCTCGCCGGTTTTTCCGCCGGTGGCACGGCCGGAGCGCGGGACGATGCCGATACAGCAGCCAGTGCAGCAGCGGCTGGCCGGG
>NZ_AKJL01000218.1 GCF_000282355.1 Pseudomonas sp. GM49 | reverse complement strand
CCGCCGCCACTGGCTGGGCGTGGCGCTGGTGATCGGCGGCGTGGCTCTGCTGGGGCAGCACACATGAACCCGAGTCGCGGTATCACCTTCGCACTGGGCAGTGTGCTGCTGGTCAGCGCGGCCCAATTGGGTATGCGCTGGAGCATGAGTCACCTGCCACAACCCGAACAATGGCTCATCGCTCCTGTCGACCTGACAGCCGTTGCCGTGGTGCTCGTTGCCATCTTCGCCTACGCGTTGTCGATGCTCTGCTGGCTCGCCGCCCTGCGGGACCTGCCCCTGGGCCGTGCCTACGCATTACTGAGCATCAGCTACGCGCTGGTGTACCTGCTGGCCGCCAGCCTGCCACTGTTCAACGAAGCGTTCAGCCTTACAAAAAGCCTTGGCGTGGCATTGGTCATCCTCGGCGTCATTACCATCAATTCTCGACCTGCTCGTGCGCCCGAATTAAGGAGTGCTCCATGAAAATCAGTGTATTTGGTAGCGGTTATGTTGGCCTGGTGCAGGCAGCGGTGTTGGCGGAAGTCGGCCACGACGTGGTCTGCATGGACGTTGACGAGAAAAAAGTCGAACTGCTCAAACAGGGCCACGTGAGTATTTTCGAACCGGGGCTGGCCAGCCTCGTACGCGAAGGTCTTGACGCCAAGCGGTTGCAGTTCACCAGCGACGAAAAGTTCGCGGTCCAGCACGGACAGGTGCTGTTCATCGCGGTCGGTACTCCGTCCCGGGACGACGGTTCGGCAGACTTGCGCTACGTAATGTCGGTGGGCGAAGCGGTGGCACGGCATCGCGAACAACCGGCGATCCTGGTGGAAAAGTCCACCGTACCGGTCGGCACCGGCGACGCCTTGCGTGCACACATCGACAAATGCCTGCTTAACGCCGGGCGTGTATTGCAGTTCGATATCGTCTCCAATCCGGAGTTCTTGAAAGAAGGTTCGGCCGTGGCCGACTGCCGACGTCCGGACCGTATCGTCGTCGGCTGTGAACGCGACGAAGTGCGTGACGTGATGCGCGACCTGTACTCGCCATTCAACCGCAACCATGAACGCATCATGTTCATGGATCTGCGCAGCGCCGAGCTGACCAAGTACGCCGCCAACTGCATGCTGGCGACCAAGATCAGCTTCATCAACCAGATCGCCGAACTGGCCGAACACCTGGGTGCCGACATCGAATCGGTACGCCTGGGCATCGGCGCCGACTCGCGTATCGGCTACCACTTCATCTACCCCGGCTGCGGCTACGGTGGCTCATGCTTCCCCAAGGACATGCGCGCCCTGATCCACAGTGCCGAGGAGGCCCATTGCTCCAGCGACCTGCTGCAAGCCGTGGAAGCCATCAACGAGCGCCAGAAACACAAGCTGTTCGAACGCATCAATGCGTTCTACAAGGGCGAATTGCGCGGCAGGACCTTTGCCGTGTGGGGCCTGGCGTTCAAGCCAAACACCGACGACATGCGTGATGCACCGAGCCGGGTGTTGCTGGAATCGTTGTGGGCCGCCGGGGCGAATGTCCGTGCGTTCGATCCGGAAGCCATGCAGGAAACCCAGAAGCTGTATCCCGATGAATCGAAACTGATGCTCATGGGTACGCCTGAGTCGGTCTTGTCCGGTGCTGACGCACTGATCATCTGTACCGAATGGCAACAGTTCAAGGCTCCGGACTTCGAGCTGATCCAGCAGCGGCTCAATGCACCGGTGATCTTCGACGGCCGCAACCTGTATGACGCAGACCGTCTGGCACGCATCGGTTTCACCTACTTCCCGATCGGCCGTGGCGAATCGCGCAAATTGCCGATTCCTTACCAGCAATGGCCAACCGAATCAGTGGTCGCCTGAACCTCATGATCCCTCACATCCGCCAACAGTCCCTCGCGCTGGGTCTGTTGGCGCTGTTGTTGTTCTGCGCCGGGATGTACCAGCAGGCGGCCATCGGTTTCGATTCGCGCTTCGTGCTGTTCGCCCAGGAGATGCTGCGCAATGGGCCGTCGTTTTTTCCGACGACCTATGGCCAGCCCTACGCAGACTATTCGGGACTTTCAACGATATTCATCTGGCTGCTTTCGCTGCCGTTCGGCCAGGTCACCAGCCTGACCGCATGGCTGCCGAGCGCCATCGCCGCAGCGGTCATCGTCACCTTGATGTACCGCTTGCTGGCGCCCTATTCCACGCGTTGGGCGCTGCTGAGCATCGCCTTGATGCTGATGACCAACACCTTCATCACTGAAACCCGCGCCGTTTCCCTCGACCTGATGCTCGCGGCCGTCGCGTTCAGCGCGTTCTACCTGGGCTACGCCGCCGATCACTTCACGGCGCCGCGCCGCTGGGGCCTGGTCTTTGCCTTGCTGATGCTGGGCTTCTGGATTCGTGGGCCCATCGGCCTGGTCATTCCTGCGGGGATGCTCTGCAGCTATTTTCTGGTTGGTCGCCAATGGCGGCGGCTGATCGTCTTCGGGTCGCTGGCAGCATTGCTGCTGGCGGTGTGCATCGGTCTGTTGTTGTGGCTGGCAGATGTCAGTGGCGGCCCGGCGTTTTTGCAAGATGTGATTCGCATGCAGTTCATGGGTCGCATGGACGGCACCGAGGGTTCCAACGATTTGCTGTATTACTTCACCAGTTCGGTGGGTAATTACGCACTGGCGTGGCCCTTGGCAGTGCTGGCGCTGATGGCGGTCGGAATCTGCGACCGCCGGGAAACCGGCCCGGTATTGCGCCTGTTGCAATACTGCGTCGCCGCCGGACTGATTGTGATGATTGGCCTCTCGATCCCCCAGGCGAAAAAAGCCCGCTACCTGCTGCCGATGCTGCCCATGGCGGCGATTGTGGCGGCGTATCCGTTCTACGCCACACAGGGTCGATTGTTTGGTTGGCTGCGGGGGTTGATGCAGGGCCTGTGGCTGCTGATCCCGGGCCTGCTGATCGTGGCATTGCTGGTAGTCCGGCGAAAATTCCCCGAGGAAGTGGCTCACCTCACTTCGTTGTTCATCATTCTCGGCCTGCTGCAAGTGATCGCCCTGGCAGTGCTCAAGCGCGCCCGCTGGCGAGCGCAAACACTGGCTCTTTGCGCGGTCCTGGCAATTTGGTCGTTCTACATCCTGCAATTCGAGCCTGTCCAACGACAACTCTACGACACCCGGACCTTCAGCCGCGCCACTGTCGACCTCATGCAAAAAGCCCCCGCGCCGCTGGTGATGCACGCGATGGGCAAAGATGCCAAGGCCATCAAGTTCATGGTCAACATCAAACAGGACCTGCAACCGGTGTTCACCGATTCGCCCCTGGAACTGGAAAACCTCAAAGGGCCTGCGTGGTTGATGATGGACCTGAACGCCTATAAAGCATTGCAAGGCACTGCATTTGGCGCCTTGCCACCCGTGCTGAGCGGGCGGTTCGACAAGAATGATTTTGTGTTGCTGCACCGCCAGTAAATCCTGTAGCAACGACCCAGTGTCCGACTGCTAGAGTAGCGTCCACGATTGGGCTGATGCCGGCCCAATCGAATAAGGACATTCACCCTGTGACCACCTACTCCCCCCTTATCCGCCGCCTGCTGATCTGCTCGCTGACCATCGTCGTCAGCCGTGCCATCACCAGTCCGCTGCTCACACTGTTCGTCAGCGACAAGCTTGGCCTCAATCAACAGGACGTTGGTCTGCTGCTCGGCATCGCCGTATTCGTCGCCACCCTGCTCTCCCTCTACGGTGGCTACATCATCGATCGCTTCGAAAAACGCCGATTGCTTGTTCTGTCGATGGCGTCCAGCGCTATCGGCCTGGTGTTGCTGACCTTTGCTGAAAACCTCTACCTGACCACGATCACCCTGATCGTCACCGAAACCGCCTCATCGCTGTTCCTGATCGGTTCGAAAGCGATTCTCAGCGACAACCTTGCGGTGGGCCAACGCGCCAAGGCGTTTTCCCTGAGCTATACGCTGACCAACATTGGCTACGCTGTCGGGCCGATGCTCGGCGTGCTGATTGCCGGTGCCTTTGCCAGCGCACCATTCCTGGTTGCGGCGGCCATCGCCTTTTTCAGTATTTTCCTGATGACCGGGATCGCGAAGGACCCGGCGCGCTCGTCTGTCACCGGTCAGACTCAGAGTTTTCTCAAAACCCTGATCACCCTGAAAAACGACCGCACACTGATCCTGTTCACCGCTGGCTGCCTGCTCAGCACCGTGGTGCACGGGCGCTTCACGTTTTACCTGTCGCAGTACCTGCTGGTGACCAGTAACCCCCAACACACCATGGAAATCATGGCCGCCCTGCTCGCGTGCAACGCCATCAGTGTGATCTTGTTGCAGTACCAGATCGGGCGCTTCCTCAAACGCGAGCAACTGCGCCAGTGGATTGTTGCCGGTACCGGCCTGTTCATCCTCGGGCTGATCGGCTTCAGCCTGGCAGACAGTCTGGTGAGCTGGTGCGTGGCAATGTTTATCTTCACCCTCGGTGAAATCATTATTTATCCGGCCGAATTTCTCTTCGTCGACACCCTGGCTCCGGAAGAGCTGCGCGGCAGCTACTATGGCGCGCAAAACCTTGCTGCACTTGGCGGTGCGTTGAGTCCGGTGATTTGCGGCTTCATGTTGATGCACACCCCGGCACCGACGATGTTTTATGCCTTGAGTGCACTGGCTGCGCTGGGAGGTTTGCTGTGCTACATAAGCGGCCGACGGGGCAACTTAAAGCAAAATTAATGTACTGAAAGCTCATTAATATGAATTTGTCAGTACCTTGATTGAACGGCACACTGTGCCTGTTCCTCCCCCAATAGTTGGAACACCTTCAAGGGCTTTCTGGGTTTCCCAGCTAAGCCCTTTTTTTGCCTCGATTTTTTTTGCCGGAGTTTTTGTCAAAATGCTTGCTCGCTGGCTGCCCGCCGCCATCAATACCCGTCCCACCGAATGGAGCCGCGCCGCCATCGGCATGGCCCTGGGGACGCTGTTCAGCGTGTGGTGCTGTGGTCAGGTATTCGGCATCGAAGTGGCCCAGCACCTGATCGGCCCACTGGGGGCGTCGGCGGTGCTGTTGTTTGCCGTGTCTTCCGGCGCGCTCGCCCAACCCTGGTCGATTATCGGCGGTTACTTGAGCGCCGGGGTGATTGCGCTGCTGGTGGCCCATGTGTTGGGCCGAACCCTCGGTAGCGCTTGTCTGGCGGCGGGCATGGCGTTGATCCTGATGTGCTGGTTGCGGTGCCTGCATCCACCGGCCGGTGCATTGGCCCTGACCCTGGTATTGGCCGATCCGGCGACCATTGCCATGGACTGGAAAGCCATGGAGCCGGTGATGCTCGGCGCTACGACGCTGCTGCTCAGCGCCCTGGCCTACAACAACCTGACCCGCATTCGCTACCCCAAGGGTGCCAGCGAACCAGTGGTCACGATTCCTGCCGATCACCCGCCGGTGGACCGTCAGGCCATCACCGTCGAAGACCTGAAACTGGCGCTGGCTGACATGGAAGCATTCTATGACGTCACGCCCGAGGACCTGGAACAGTTGATCCAGGCCAGCCAATTGCACGCCAGGCGCCGCAGCGTCAGCGAGGTGTTCGCGCCACGACTGTAAACCACTGATTTGGAGGTTCTTTTGCCGTGGCCCGGCGGTTCTGGCATCCTGCGCCTCCATTTTCTGACCCGGCCCGCCTTCTGGCACGCAAACCACCATGACCGCCTCCGAAAAAGCCCCTGCTCCACGCCACAGCGACCTGATTTACGGCCTCGATGACCGCCCGCATCTGACTGCCACCGTCTTCGCCGCCCTGCAACATGTGCTGGCGAGTTTCGTCGGCATCATCACCCCGACGCTGATCATGGGCAGCGCCCTGGGCCTGCAAAGCGAAATTCCTTATCTGATCAGCATGGCGCTGTTCGTCTCCGGCCTGGGCACCTTCGTCCAGGCGCGGCGCTTCGGCCCGGTGGGTTCGGGCCTGTTGTGCCTGCAAGGCACCAGTTTCTCGTTCATCAGTGTGATTCTCAGTGCCGGCTTCATGGTCAAGGCCCGGGGTGGCGGCACCGATGAGATTCTCTCGACCATCTTCGGTGTGTGCTTTTTTGCCGCGTTCATTGAAGTGGTATTGAGCCAGTTCATCGGCAAGCTGCGCATGCTGATCACCCCGGTGGTGACCGGGACCATCATCACGCTGATGGGCTTGTCGCTGATCAAGGTCGCCATGACTGACATCGCCGGAGGCTTCGGTGCAACGGACCTGGGTGCTGCCAGTCACCTGGCCCTGGCGGCGCTGGTGCTGGGAACCATCGTGGTGTTGAACCGGGTGGACGTGCCGTTTCTGCGCCTGGGGGCGATTGTCATCGGCCTGACCCTGGGCTACGTGGTGGCATGGCTCATGGGCCAGGTGGATTTCAACAGCCTGCCCGAAGTCCCGCTGATGAGCGTACCGGTACCGTTCAAGTACGGGTTCTCTTTCGATTGGGTAGCGTTCATTCCGGTGGCGGTGATCTTCCTCGTTTCGCCACTGGAGGCCGCCGGCGACCTCACGGCCAACTCGATGATCTCCCGGCAACCGGTCAAAGGCCCGGTGTACATTCGCCGGATCAAGTCCGGCCTGCTCGCCGATGGCCTCAACTCGGCCATGGCCGCGGTGTTCAACAGCATGCCGATGGTGACCTTCGCCCAGAACAACGGGGTGATCCAGCTCACGGGCGTGGCCAGTCGCTACGTAGCGTTTTTCATTGCCGGCCTGCTGGTGGTGCTTGGTTTGTTCCCGATGATCGGCGCGGTACTGCAACTGATGCCAAAACCGGTACTGGGCGGCGCGGAACTGGTGATGTTCGGCACCGTCGCCGTGGCCGGGATCAAGATTCTCGCCGAGGCCGGCCTGCATCGGCGCAACATGCTGATCGTGGCGATTTCCGTCGGCATGGGCCTGGGTGTGGCCGCCGTGCCGGAAGTCTTGCGTGAACTGCCCAAGGCTCTGCACAACATTTTCGAATCGCCCATCACCGTCGGCGCACTGTGCGCTATCGTTCTTAATATCTTCCTGCCCGAGGAATTCATCGAACTGGAAGAGGACGAATTCGATCCGGAGGCCTCCGTGCTTCAGGTGATGCAGAACCCCGATGTGACCGCCAGGGATGAACCCGCAACGGCTGCGAGGGTCCCACAATCAAACCGCTAGACGGGCTCCAGGGCTGAGCCGCTGGCGGTTCAGCCTTTTTCCAGATGAGAGCACGTCCATGCGCAGCGTCCACGCAGTCCTGATTTCCCTCCTGCTCTGCCTGAGCGCCTGTTCCTCTCTGCCCAATCGAGACCCGTTGAAAATCAACGTCGTGGGCATCGAGCCCCTGCAAGGCCAGGGCATGGAAGTGCGCTTTGCCGTGAAAATCCGCGTGCAGAACCCCAATGACACCACTATCACCTACAACGGCGTCGCGCTGGACCTGGACATCAACGGCCAGCCATTCGCCTCCGGCGTCAGCGATGAGAGTGGCTCGATCGGGCGTTTTTCCGACACCGTCGTGAGCGTGCCGGTCAGCGTTTCGGCGTTTTCGGTGGTCCGCCAGACCTATGGCATCAGCCAAATGAAACGGCTCAACAACATGCCTTATGTCCTGCGCGGCAAGCTCTCGGGTGGGGTGTTCAACACGATGCGCTTCGTGGACAGTGGCACGCTCAATCTGCCTGGATCGACCACTGGCAACCGTTAAGACCTGCGTTTGATCCGCACCGATGCAGGTCAATTTGTCGGTGTTGCTTTCCCCAGGAAACCTGGAAATCACCCGCGCAGAATGGCTGCTGCGCCGCTGAACCTACTCGGTGTCATTGAGAATCAGGCTGCGGTAGTGCCCCGGATTTGACCCCGACCATTTGCGAAACGCCTTGTAGAACGAACTGACGTCAGCGAACCCAAGCCGCGTGGCGATATCGCTGAAGCTGATCGCGGGCTCCGCCAGCCAGACAATCGCCAGTTCCTTGCGCACGCTGTCCTTGAGACCTTGATAGGTTTGCCCTTCTTCGGCCAGTCGGCGGCGCAAGGTTGAGGCCGACATGCACAGGCGTTGCGCCAGGGCTTCGGTTTCCGGCCAGTGTTCTGCCGGCAAGTGGCGTAGATCGTGTTTGATGCGACTGGCCAGGCTCTGCGGGTCGCGGTATTTGACCAGGATGTTCGCCGGCGCATGAGCCAGGAATCGCTTGAGTTCTTCAGGGCTGCGCTTGATGGGCAGGTCCAGGCAATCGGCGGAGAAAATCATCCGCGTACGCGGACGGTCGAAACGCAGGTTCTCGGAAAACATCACCTGATAGTCATCGCAAAAATCCGGCTTCGAACAGCGCAGTTCGATGGCCAGGATCGGAATCCGTCGTCCTGCCAGCCAGCAGGCAACACCGTGCACGATCATCCAGTAGGTGAAATAGGTGAAGGCCCGGCGCGGGTCTTTGTCGTCCTCCAGCAGGACGATTTCCGCCAGACTTTGCTGGCGCACCAACTGCGCCGGCAAGTGTTCGAGGATCAACGACAGAAACGCCAGGCCGCTGACCAGTCCCGCCGCCACGTTGGGCTGGACCATGGCGCTGCGGCACAGAAACGCAAAACTGCCGGATTTCAGTTTGCGTGGGTCCATGCCAAAAAACTCATCATCCCCGCGCCGTGCCAACAATCGCCACAGACGTGCATAAGCAGTGGCCGGAACGCGGGCATCGGTGCTATCCAACAACTGCGGATCAATGCCAACCTTGATCAACACCTCTTGCGTGGCAATTCCTGGCGCGCAGCTTTGCAACAGTGCCTCACGCACCAGTTGAATGGAGATGGTGTCTTTTTCCGACATGGATCGCGGCAAGCCCTGTTCTTGTTCGAGTGGGGGGCATATTAGCTGAAACCGCCCGCTCAACGCAGATCCCTTGTGGGAGCGGGCTTGCCCGCGAAGGCGTCAGTCGCCGCAGGCTGCGATCTTTTTCAGAGGATGCGATAGAGCAACCGCTCGATCCGCACCCGACTCACGCGTTTGAGGAACTTGGCCACGCCCATAGGGTATTCGGCCAGGGTTTCCAGGTTCTGGAAGTGCTCGATTCGCCGGGTATGCTGGAAAATCTCTGCCAGCTCATTGCGACGCGGCTCCAGCAGTTCGCCATGGGGATCATCGATCAACAAGGCGTTTTCCAGATCGAGTCGAAACGCTCGCGGGTTGAGGTTGTTGCCGGTCAGCAAGGTATAGCGCCGATCGATCCACATGCCCTTGAGGTGATAGGTGTTGTCGCCATCACGCCACAGATGCAGGTTCAACTGGCCGCTGTCGATGTCGCGCTGATGACGCTTGGCAAACCGGCGCAGGCTGATTTCGTACAGGTACGGCAGCGCCGAAATGACCCGGAACGGTTCGCTCGGCGGAATGTAGAAGTCGTTGGCGGTCTTGTCGCCGACCACGATGTCGATCTTCACCCCGCGGGCCAGCGCGCGATTGATCTCGCGGATGATCGCCAGCGGCAGGTTGAAGTACGGTGTGCAAATGGTCAGTTGCTGCTGGGCGCTGGCGATCAGTTCGCAGATCACTCGGTTCAGCGGATTGTTTTTGCCGACGCCGAGCAACGGGCTGACGGACAAACCGGTCCTGTCAGTGCTGCCACGCGTGGTGTCGTACGCCGCGTGCTTGAGGCGGCTGCGCAAGTCACCGATGTCATTGCGCAGGCTGCGGGTGGTCGGCAGGTTCGGCAGGTCGAGGCGGTGCACCGCTTTGGAGGGCAGCAGACCGTGCTGCACCAGGTGGTGCATCGAATCGGCCAGTTCGCGATTGTGCAGCAGGTGATAGCGGTCGTAGCGGTACTTGTCGAACTTGTGCAGATAGACGTTGTTCAGGCTCGCGCCGCTGTAGATCACGCAGTCATCGATCACGAAGCCTTTAAGGTGCAACACACCGAACAGTTCTCGGGTTTGCACCGGGACGCCGTAGACCGGCACTTCGCTGGCATGAGTGCGGGTCATTTCCTGATACCAGGCGGAGTTGCCCGCCTGCTTGCCAGCACCGATCAACCCGCGCTGGGCGCGCAGCCAGTCGACGACCACCACCACGTCCAGTTCCGGACGCGCCAGTTTGGCCGCGTGCAAGGCATCGAGAATTTCCTGGCCGGCTTCATCCTGTTGCAGGTACAGCGCAACGATGTAAATGCGCCGGGTCGCGCTGGCGATTTTCTCCAGCAGGCAACGACGGAATTCGGCAGCGCCGGAGAGGATGCCGACGGCATCGGCCGTCAGCGGAAAACTGCGCAGCTTGGGCAGCAGGGAGCGTTTGAAAAGCGACGGCATAGGGCTCGCAATGGGTCGAATCCGAAGAACCCGTGAGCTTACACCATGCAAAGGTTCGGGTCTTGTTACTGTCTGTAATGACACCATCGCGAGCGAGCTCGCTCCCACAGGGGAACGCATTTCAAATGTAGGAGCGAGCCTGCTCGCGAAGACCATTTATCAGGCACTACAAAAATATCGATTGACCAAGGAGAACGATCATTCTACTGTTAGCCCCATGAACGAAATCACTAGCAATGACACACGCGACATCATTCTGGATGTCACCGAAAAGTTGATCTACAAGAGTGGCATCGCTGCTACTGGCATGGATCTCCTGGTGAAGACCGCCGGCGTCTCCAGAAAAAGCATTTACCGCTACTTCGCCAACAAGGACGAACTGGTCGTGGCCACCCTGCAACGCCGCGATCAACGCTGGATGAACTGGTACCGGAGCGAAGTCAACCAGGCACAAACCCCGGCCGGGCGGCTGCTCAATCTGTTTACCGTACTTGAAACGTGGTTCGCCTCCGAAGGCTTCCGCGGCTGCGCCTTCATCAACACCAGTGGCGAAACCGGCGACCCGCAAGACCCGGTGCGCCTGGTCGCCAGGGAGCATAAACAGAAGCTGCTCGACTACGTGTGCGAGCTGTGTACCGAACATGGTGCCGAGGATCCGCAGATGCTGGCCAGACAGCTGCTGATCCTGATCGATGGTGCCATTACCGTGGCGCTTGTAACGGGTGATCACAGTGCCGCCGATAATGCGCAATGCATGGCGCGAAAGTTATTGGACCTGTAGCAACTCAATCAAGCTCGACAATATGTTTTAACATCAACTTGATACGGAGACTTTAAATGTCTAATGCCGAAATTCGTCCGCCATTGCCCCCTTTCACCCGTGAATCGGCCATCGAGAAAGTTCGCCTGGCTGAAGACGGCTGGAACTCCCGCGACCCGGAGCGCGTGTCCCTGGCCTACACCCTGGACACCCAATGGCGCAATCGCGCCGAGTTCGCCCACAACCGCGAAGAAGCCAAAGGTTTCCTGACCCGCAAATGGGCCAAGGAGCTGGATTATCGGCTGATCAAGGAACTCTGGGCATTTACCGACAACCGCATCGCCGTGCGTTATACCTATGAATGGCACGATGATTCCGGTAACTGGTTCCGCTCCTACGGCAACGAAAACTGGGAGTTCAACGAGGACGGCCTGATGGCCCGCCGCTTCGCTTGTATCAATGACATGCCGATCAAGGAAAGCGAGCGCAAATTCCACTGGCCGCTGGGGCGCCGTCCTGACGATCATCCGAGCCTGTCGGATCTGGGCTTGTAATTTAAATCCACACTAATCCCTGTGGGAGCGAGCTTGCTCGCGATAGCGGTGTGTCAGCCAACATTTATGCTGGATCTGACGGCCTCTTCGCGAGCAAGCTCGCTCCCACATTGGTTTTGTGTTGTGCAGGTGGTTAAGATGCTGCCCTTCCCCGCAGCCTCTTTCTGCACCCGCCGAATAAGCCGATCCCATGCCTTTCGAACTCAGCGTTGACCTCTCCACCCTGGCCATCCTGGCCCTTGTCGCTTTTGTTGCCGGCTTCATCGATGCCATTGCCGGTGGCGGTGGTCTGTTGACCACCCCCGCCTTGCTCACGGCCGGCCTGCCGCCGCATCTGGTGCTGGGCACCAACAAACTCAGTTCGACCTTCGGCTCGGCCGTCGCCAGTTTCACCTTCTACCGACGCAAGCTGTTCCATCCAGCACAATGGATTCATGCCATCGTCGGCACCCTGGTCGGTGCACTGACCGGCGCCGTGGTCGCGCATTACCTGCCGGCGGAATGGCTGAACAAAATGCTGCCGGTGATCGTCTTCGCCTGCGGTGTTTATCTGTTGTTTGGCGGCACGCCGAAAGCGCCACTGGACAGCAACGCACCGATCAAGAAAACGTGGCAGTCGACCCAAGGCTTCAGCCTCGGCTTCTATGACGGCGTGGCCGGTCCCGGTACGGGCGCGTTCTGGACCGTGAGCAGCCTGCTGCTCTACCCCATCGACCTGGTGAAGGCCAGCGGTGTGGCGCGCAGCATGAACTTCGTCAGCAACGCAGCGGCGCTGTCGATCTTCATCTTTTCCGGTCAGGTGGACTGGATCATCGGCCTGTGCATGGGCTCGTCGTTGATGGTCGGCGCCTTCTTCGGCGCCCGCACCGCCATCAGCGGCGGCGCGAAATTCATTCGTCCGGTGTTCATCACCGTGGTGCTGGGCCTGACCGTGCGCCTAGCCTGGCAGCACTGGTTCAGCGTGGCCTAAACGCCGCGCCACATAGACGTCGATCAGGTAACGGGCAATCGAGCGTGACGCCGGCAACGGCGGCAAGTCGCGAATGTTGAACCACTGGGCGTCCTCGATCTCGTCCTCTTGGCAGATGATCTCGCCACTGGCGTATTCGGCATGAAAACCAAGCATCATCGAATGCGGGAACGGCCAGCACTGGCTGCCCAGGTACTGGATGTTCCTGACCTCGATGCTCACCTCTTCACGGACCTCGCGAATCAGGCAGTCCTCGGCCGATTCACCCGGCTCGGCAAACCCGGCCAGGGTGCTGTAGACGCCGCTGACAAAACGCGGTGAGCGTGCCAACAGCACTTCATCACCTCGAGTCACCAGTACGATCATGCTCGGCGAAATCCGTGGGTAGCTGCGCAGATCGCACGGCTGGCAATACATTGCCCGTTCGCGCGGCACCTGGGTCATGGCCTGACCGCAGTTACCGCAAAAGCGGTGCTCGCGGGCCCAGGTGCCGATCTGCGCGGCGTAACCGAGTACCTTGTAGATCGTGTGATCGCCTTCCAGCATGAACGCCCGCAGGCCTTTCCAGTTGCAACCCGGCACTTCGCTGTGATTGCGCAGCTCCAGCAGGTAGACCGGCTCGCCGTCCAGATGACCGATGCCATGTTCGGCGAGGATCGCCAGGTCCTGACGCTTGAGCCATTCGCGCGGAAACAGAGCGCCATTGTCATCGAACAGAAAGCCTTCGGGGCTGCGCGCAATGGCCCAGCCGCCGGGTTGATCGGTGTCCAGTACTGCGGTGGTCCAGCGAGGAATCATGGTTAATCAATCCAGAAATTCGGGTTTCTGTTTGCTCATATGGGCGGCTATGGCCACGCGCAGATCGGTGGATTGCAGCATGGCGGCGTTCCAGGTAGCGACGTATTCAAGGCCGTCATCGATGCGATGGTCACGCATGTAGCTGATCATCTCTTTGGTGCCGGTGACGGCGATCGGCGACTTGCTGGCGATTTCACGGGCAATGCCCATGACGCCGTCGAGCAGGCTGGCGTTGTCGCTGTAGACGCGATTGACCAGCCCCATGCCCCGCGCTTCGTCGGCGCCGAACGTGCGACCAGTGTAAGCCAGTTCGCGCAGCATGCCGTCACCGATGATCCGCGGCAAGCGTTGCAACGTGCCGACGTCGGCGGCCATGCCGATGTCGATTTCCTTGATCGAAAATTGTGCATCCTCGGCGGCATAACGCATGTCGCACGCGGCAATCAGGTCGATGGCGCCACCCAGGCAGTAACCCTGTATGGCCGCAAGTACCGGTTTGCGACAGTTATCGACCGCGTTGAACGACGCTTGCAAGGTAAGGATCTTGCGCCGCAACAGGCGCGCATTGCGCCCCACGTCCTTGCCCAATTCATTGGCCACACCGGCCAGCATCATCAGGTCGATACCCGAGGAAAAATGCTTGCCTGCCCCGCTGAGGACCACCACGCGCACTTCATCGGTGTCGTCGATCCACTGGAAGATCTCGACGATCTCACTCCAGAACGCAGCGTTCATCGAGTTGATCTTCTCCGGGCGGTTAATCTGCACGTGGGCGATTTTATCGACCAGTTCGACGTTGAACGCGCTGTACTGAGACATGCCGGTGATCCTTTTGCGGGCAAAAATGAGGCCCGAACTATAACAAGGCACCAAGGTGGGCAGTAAGGCAGTGGTTCGGCCAAATGCGGGACTTGTCAGCACGCACCATAACAGTGCAAAGCCCTCAAAGCGCGTCGCACATTTATGTGACTGCCCAGTGACTTTTTGAGGCCAAAACGCAAAAAAACATGCACTTCGTCGGCGCGTTTGCACCTCGATCAGGCACGTCCGTACCGCTACAAACCGATTGTCGAACAATTTTGCCATCTGGCCTTTACCGCTCTAAGTTCTGGCCTAGACTCATTTTCTCAAGACGAAACCGGTTGGTCACAAAGTGGAAAAATAGTCGAAACTTTTTCCAATCCCGATCGGTCCTCTGAAAAGAAGGTGCGTTGCGACTGGTGCAATCTTTGCAATGGCTCATTCACCCCTTTTGCTTCGACGCATTGGGCAGCGCTTGCTCACTGATGCGTAGCGCGTTTGCGCCCGGCCACGGGAATTGGCCATGAAACACCGTTTGCCAGACCTAAGAATTAGATCAACAACACGGGAGATTCATATGATCAGTACGGCTTTGGAAATACAGGGAGAGCGTGCTCATCAGGTCGGCGAGTCGAGCGCCGTAACTGCCGCAAACACCCAACCCGTCAGCGTTCCTGGCACCAGGACGCCGACCCCGGTAGCCAAGCAGAATCCGAACCGTAAAAAAGTGTTGTTCGTCACCTCGGAAATTGCCGACCTGGTGAAAACCGGTGGCCTGGGCGACGTTTCCGCGGCGCTGCCACGGGCCATGGCCCACCTGCACGATGTGCGGGTACTGATCCCGGGTTACCCGCAGGTACTGCACAGCGAGAACCCCATTCATATCATCGGTGAGCTCGGCGGTCATGCGGCGTTGCCACCGTGCAAGATCGGGCGCATGGACATGCCCGACGGTCTGGTCATTTACGTGTTGATCTGCCCCGAGCTCTACGAGCGCGAAGGTTCGCCCTACGGCGCCAACAACGGCCGCGACTGGCCGGACAACCATATCCGTTTCGCC
Source organism: Pseudomonas sp. GM49 (assembly GCF_000282355.1). Classification (GTDB taxonomy): domain Bacteria; phylum Pseudomonadota; class Gammaproteobacteria; order Pseudomonadales; family Pseudomonadaceae; genus Aquipseudomonas. Next base: position 6,033 of record NZ_AKJL01000218.1, on the reverse strand, counting down.
CGCCTAGGCCTGGCAGCTGCCGATATTGCCGCCAACCTCGCGCAAATCCACTGGTGCCCGGACCTGGTGCACGCCCACGACTGGCCAGCTGGCCTGGCCCCGGCCTACATGCACTGGCGTGGGCAGCGCACGCCGACGCTATTCACCATTCACAACCTGGCCTATCAAGGCGTGATCAGCCTGGGTTCGTGCCCCGAACTGGGCATTCCCCATCACGCGCTGCAACAGGAAGGCATGGAGTTCTACGGCAAGATGTCGTTCCTCAAGGCCGGCATGGCCTATTCGAGCCACATCACCACGGTCAGCGCGACCTACGCCCAGGAAATCACCACCCCGGACTTCGGCTGCGGTCTCGACGGTTTTCTCGCCGCCAAGACCCAGCAAGGCCTGCTCAGCGGAATTCCCAACGGCATCGATGAAAGCTGGGATGCGGCGACCGACCCGCACCTGTTCTGCCCGTTCGAAATCGGCGACTGGGACGGCAAGGCCGTGAACGCTGCCCATGTGCGCGAGCTGTTCGGCCTGCAAGACTCCGAAGGGCCGCTGTTCGCAGTGGTTTCGCGTCTGGTCTACCAGAAAGGCCTGGACCTCACCGAAGCGGTCTCCGAGTACATCGTCAGAAACGGCGGGCAGATCGCGATCATCGGCCGTGGCGAACCGGAAGAAGAACAGTCAATGCGTGAACTGGCTTTGCGCTTCCCGGGGCAAATCGGCGTGCGCATCGGCTTCAACGAAACCGACGCCCGGCGCATGTTCGCGGGCAGCGATTTCCTGCTGATGCCTTCGCGTTACGAGCCGTGCGGCCTGAGCCAGATGTACGCCCAGCGCTTCGGTTCGTTGCCGGTAGCGCGCAATACCGGTGGCCTGGCCGACACCATCGAAAACGGCGTGACCGGTTTCCTGTTCGATGAATCCACAGTGCAGAGCTACCAGGAAGCCCTGAGCCGCGCGTTCAAGGTGTTCGCCTTCCCCGACCTGCTGCATGCCATGCGCTGCCGGGCCATGGCAGCGCCGTTCAACTGGTGCAAGGCGGTCGAACCCTACGCCGAGCTCTATGAACAGCTTGTGGCTAAGGCATTGGGGAAATCGAACAAACAGTAAGAGGCTTTCAAGATGCCGTTACGGACCCTTGAGACCTGGCCCCACGGCGCAATCATGCTGGATGCCGAGCACACGCGATTCGCGTTGTGGGCGCCAGATGCGTTCTACGTCAGTGTCGAACTGGAAAATGGACAGTCCTTGCCGTTGCTGCCCCAGGCCGACGGCTGGTTCGTGAGCAACACTCGCTGCCCGGCAGGCACGCGTTACCGCTACAGCATCGACGGTGAGCTGGAGGTGCCTGACCCTGCCTCCCGCGCTCAGGCCGGCGATATCGACCGGCACAGTGTGGTGGTCGATCCGTTGGCCTATGCGTGGCAACACAGTGCATGGCTGGGACGCCCGTGGAACGAGGCGGTGATCTACGAGTTGCACGTCGGTGCGCTCGGCGGCTTCAGTGCCGTCGAGACGCATCTGGCGCGGCTGGTCGAACTGGGCGTCACCGCGATCGAACTGATGCCCATCGCGCAGTTTCCCGGTGAGCGTAATTGGGGTTATGACGGCGTCCTGCCCTACGCACCCCAGGCTTCATACGGCTCACCCGAACAACTCAAGCACTTGATCGACACCGCCCACGGCCACGGCCTGGCGGTAATTCTCGACGTGGTCTACAACCACTTCGGCCCGGACGGTAATTACCTGCATCGTTATGCCAAGGGTTTCTTCCGCGAAGACCAACACACTCCGTGGGGTGCGGCCATCGATTTCCGCTGCCGCGAAGTGCGGGACTTTTTCATCGAAAACGCCTTGATGTGGCTGCTGGAATACCGCTTCGACGGTTTGCGCCTGGACGCGGTGCACGCCATCGAAGACCCGGATTTCCTTCAGGAACTGGCGCGACGGGTGCGCGAGCAGACGGGACCGGCACGGCATGTCTGGCTGATGGTGGAGAACGAACACAACCAGGCCAGCCTGCTCGAACAGGGTTACGACGGGCAATGGAATGACGACGGCCACAACGCCTTGCATGTCTTGCTGACCGGCGAAACCGATGCCTATTACGCCGACTTCGCGCACAACCCCACCGAACAACTGGCGCGCTGCCTGAACCAGGGTTTCGCGTTCCAGGGCCATCTCAACCGCCATGGTGTGGCGCGGGGTGAACCCAGCGGGCATTTGCCCCCCGGCGCATTCATTTTGTTTTTGCAAAATCATGATCAGATCGGCAATCGCGCCTTCGGCGAGCGCCTGCATCAACTCGCCCACCCGCAAGCGCTGCGGGCCGCCACGGTGTTGCTGCTGTTGTCGCCGATGATTCCGCTGCTGTTCATGGGCGACGAGTTTGCCGTCGAACAACCCTTCCTGTTCTTCACCAGCCATCATGGTGAACTGGCGAAGCGGGTACGCGACGGCCGGCGCAACGAGTTCGCTGCGCTTAGCGCGTTTGCGGACCCTGACCTGCGCGAACACATTCCGGACCCGAATGATCCGCAGACGTTTGCAGCGTCCCGCCCTGTCCTGCCATCGACCGGCCATTGCGAGATGCACGACCTGTATTGCCGGCTGTTACAGATCCGTCACCGGCACATCATCCCGCGCCTGCCGGGCGCCCAGGCACTGGGCAGCGACGTGCTGGGCGAAGGCGCAGTCAGCGCAGCCTGGCGTTTGGGCGACGGCAGCCAATTGCGCATTGACCTGAACCTCAGCGACAGGCCCGTAGTCCACACCTCACAGTCCGGCGCCGTGCAGTTGTTCGAATACCCGCCACAGAGCACCGACCTGCTGGCCCAAGGCACCCTTGCCCCGTATTGCGCGCTCGTCAGCCTCGCCGCTGCAGCCCCCCTTGCTACCTCGTATGGAGAGCGACCATGAGTGATGCGCAACTGGAAATTCTGGCCAGCCGTGCCGGCCTCGCGGTCGACTGGATCGACGCCAACGGCCGCCCGCAAAAAGTCGCGCCTTCGGTGTTGCGCAACGTGCTGACCGGCCTTGGCCACCCGGCCGGCAGTGCCCAGGAAATCGACGCCAGCCTGCTGGAATTGCAGACGGCGCAACAGACCAGTCACTTGCCGCCATTGATGACCGCCGATATCGGGGCGGGCCTGGACCTGGCGCGTTATTTCGAGCCTGGAACCCCTTGCGAAATCCACCTCGAAGACGGTTCGCGACTCAACCTGAAACTGGACGCCAGCGCGGTGTTGCCGGGATTGGTACCGGTCGGCTATCAACAGGTCAGCATCGACGGACAAACCTTCACCCTGGCCGTGGCCCCGTCCCGTTGCTACAGCGTGGCCGATGCCGTGGATAATCCGATCCCGCGTGCCTGGGGCCTGAGCGTGCAGCTGTATGGATTGCGCCGCCCCGGCGATGGCGGGTTTGGTGACACCCAGGCACTGGAAGACCTCGCCCGGGTGGCCGGTGAGCGTGGCGCCGAAGCGCTGGCGATCAGCCCGTTGCATGCGATGTTTTCCAGTGACACCCAACGCTACAGCCCGTATTCGCCGTCCAGCCGTTTGTTTCTCAACAGCCTTTACTGCGCTCCCGGCGCCATTCTCGGCGAACGCGCACTGCGTGCCGCCATTGATGCAACCGGACTGGAAAAAGAACTCAAGGACCTGGAAGAGCGTCCGTTGATCGACTGGCCGGCCGCCGCCGAAGCCAAGCATCGGTTGTTGCAGTCGCTGTACGAAGGCTTCGTCCTCGGCGAACACCCGTTGCACGAAGACTTCAGCAGCTTTCGTCACGCCGCTGGCGAAGCCCTGGAAAACCACTGCCGCTTCGAGGCGATCCAGGAGGCTCGCGCCGCCTGCGGTGAACACCTCGACTGGCGGCAATGGCCCGAACCCTGGCGTAACCCGCGCAGCGCCGAACTGGCGGCATTTGCCGAAGAAAATGCCGGGCGCATCAGCTTCTTCGCTTTCTGTCAGTGGCTGATCACTCGCTGCCTGGAGCGCGCGCAAACCGCCGCCCGCGCCAGCGGCATGAGTATCGGCCTGATCGCCGACCTGGCCGTCGGCGCCGATGGCGGCGGCAGCCAGGCCTGGAGCCGTCAGGACGAACTGCTCGCCTCCCTCACCGTCGGTGCGCCGCCGGACATTCTCAACCGCAGCGGCCAGGGCTGGGGGATTTCCGCGTTCTCCCCTGAAGGCCTGGTGCGCAATGGCTTCCGGGCCTTCATCGAAATGCTGCGGGCCAATTTCGCCCATTCCGGTGGCTTGCGCATCGACCACGTCATGGGCTTGCAGCGTTTGTGGGTGATCCCCAACGGCTCGCCGCCGGCCGACGGTGCTTATCTGTATTACCCGGTGGACGATCTGCTGCGTCTGCTGACCCTGGAATCCCATCGCCATCAAGCCATCGTCCTCGGCGAAGATCTCGGCACCGTGCCGGACGGCCTGCGGGAAAAACTCATCGCCCGTTCGATACTCGGCATGCGGGTATTGCTGTTCGAACAGGACAACACGCACTTCAAACCCATCCTCGACTGGCCGGACAACGCCCTGGCGACCACCAGCACCCATGACCTGCCCACCCTCAACGGCTGGTGGCATGGCCGCGATATCGACTGGAACGCCCGGCTCGGCATGGTCGATGCCAGCGCTGAAATCGAATGGCGCCAACACCGCGAACGTGAGCGCGAAGGCCTGCGCCGGGCGTTGAGCCAGGACCCGCAAAACTTTCGTGAAGAGTCCCACGAAACCGATCAGGTGCTCGATGCCAGCGTGCGTTTTCTCGGTCATACCCGGTCGCCGTTGGTGCTGTTGCCACTGGAAGATGCCCTTGGCGTGGAACAACAGGCCAATCTGCCCGGCACGATTGATACACACCCCAACTGGTCGCGGCGCTTGGCCGGTTACAGCGAAGCCCTGCTCGATGGACCGGATGCGGCACGACGTCTGGAACTGCTCGCCTGCGCGCGGCTTCAGGCGGCCGAGCGTGATCGATGACTCAAGCACCGACCCGCCCGCTGCGCGCCACTTTGCGGCTGCAATTTCATAAAGGCTTCACGCTGGAAGATGCAGTGCCACTGGTGCCGTATTTCGCCCGCCTCGGCATCAGCCATGTCTATGCCTCCCCGCTGTTGCGCGCCCGCGCCGGGTCCACGCATGGCTATGACGTGGTGGACCCGACCAGGGTCAACCCGGAACTGGGTGGTGAGGCGGCGCTGCGCAGCCTGGTCAGTGCCTTGCACGGGCAGAACATGGGCTTGATCCTCGATATCGTCTCCAACCATATGGCAGTCGGCGGCAGTGATAATCCCTGGTGGCTGGATTTGTTGGAGTGGGGGCGCCTGAGCCCCTACGGCGAGTTTTTCGATATCCAGTGGCACTCCCCCGATCCGTTGATGGAAGGCCAGTTGCTCCTGCCGTTTCTGGGCAGCGACTACGGCGTCGCGCTGCAGGACGGCACCCTGCCCTTGCGATTCGATGCCTGGCACGGCACGTTCCATGTCGAGCACTACGAACACCGCTTTCCCATTTGTCCCAGCGATTACGGCGAGTTGCTCAGGGTCGATGCACCGCTTGATGCGCAACAGGCCGAACAACTCAAGACCCTGGCCGATCGCTTCAGCACCCTGAGCTACCAGACCGACGCCCGCAGCCTGGCCATGCCGCTCAAAGCAGAGCTTCGCGATCTGGTCAGCGATCCGCTCATTGCTCAAGCCATTGAGCAACACTCGAAAAACTACGACTCACTCACCGGCGAAGGCTTCCAGCGCCTGCACAACCTGCTGGAACGCCAGAGCTATCGCCTCGCCAGCTGGCGCACGGCCGCCGACGACATCAACTGGCGGCGCTTCTTTGATATCAATGAACTCGGCGGACTGCGCGTCGAGCGTCCCGCCGTGTTCGAAGCCACCCACGCGAAGATCTTCCAACTGGTGGCTGAAGGGCTGATCGACGGGTTGCGCATCGACCACATCGACGGCCTCGCCGACCCGCGAGGCTACTGCCGAAAACTGCGCCGCCGGGTGGACAGTCTGTCGGCGGGCCG
>NZ_AKJL01000217.1 GCF_000282355.1 Pseudomonas sp. GM49 | reverse complement strand
GGTACGGCTTGCAACGGCCCGGGCAGACGCGCGACCGCCGACATCGGCAGTAGCAGCGAACAACACAGCAGTAGCAAAACCGAGGGACGAATCATCCACTCTCCGGAAAGAATATGAGGCCCGCTTCAATGACGAATGACATCAAGCACGGCGACAAAAACAGAGCGCCCAAGGCGCTGGCAAAGTGCGAAAGACTGGCACAATGATGGCAAAACTACCAACCCGGTCTGGCTCGCGGCTCAAGAGACAGCGTTAACCCGTTGTAGTTCTTGGCTTTTCTTATAAATCCACGGCTCTGATATGCTTTCCGGCCTTTGGGCCGAGGTAGCACCATGCAACTCATCGATATCGGCGTCAACCTGACCAACCCCGGTTTTGCCGACAAACACCAGGCCGTACTCGACCGCGCCTACGCGGCCGGGGTGTGCCAACTGGTGCTGACCGGCACCAGTGTCGAGGGCAGCGAACAGGCCCTTGAGCTGTGCCAGCAGCTGGACGCAAGTGCTCAGCGCCTGTTCGCTACCGCCGGTATTCACCCTCACTGCGCCAGCGACTGGAACGCCGACAGCGCCCGACGTTTGCGCAGTTTGCTCAATGAGCCAAATGTGGTGGCCGTGGGCGAATGCGGGCTGGATTTCAACCGTGATTTCTCGCCGCGTCCGCAGCAGGAGAAGGTCCTCGAAGAACATCTGGCCATAGCTGTTGAATTGCAGCTGCCGGTTTTTCTGCACGAACGCGACGCCAGCCAGCGATTGCTGGAAATCCTGCGCGACTTCCGCGATCAATTGCCGGCTGCCGTGGTGCACTGCTTCACTGGCGAACAGAAGGCACTGTTCAGCTATCTCGACCTGGATCTGCACATCGGCATTACCGGCTGGATTTGCGACGAGCGTCGGGGCACGCATTTGCATCCACTGGTCAAGGAGATCAAGCGCGGGCGCCTGATGCTCGAAAGCGATGCGCCGTACCTGCTGCCGCGCAGCCTGCGCCCCAAGCCAAAAAACGGGCGTAACGAGCCGGCGTACCTGACCGAAGTATTGCGCGAAGTGGCGCTGCATCGCGGCGAAAGCCAGGAAGATCTGGCGGCGCACACCACAGCGTGCGCACGGGCGTTCTTCGGGTTGCCATCAATCCCTCAATAACCACAAATCCCCTGTGGGAGCGAGCTTGCTCGCTCCCACATGGGGATGCTGCTGGCCCGTTGATCTGCATCAAGAATCAGTCACCTGAGTAGCGGCACAATGATGGCACCTTGCCAAAACTGTTTCCGCTATCAGAGAAGACCTCCATGGGTGCCTGGCTTAGCAATATCTCGCTGAAATACAAATTCTGGGCGGTCAACGCCGTCGCTTTCGTCACCACCCTGTTGTTGGTGCTGTACGCGGTGCAGCTCGAACAGCAGGCTCGCAGTCAGTCCGCCCAGGCTTCGGCCCAGGCCCAGGCCCGATTGCTCGAAGCCTGGCCCGCAGGGCAACCGCTGCCCCATGCCGACAACCTGCTGGCGTTCAGTCGCGGGCAGGCACCCACGCTCAATGAACAACCCGTGCAGGAACTGGCCAATGCCAATGGCTGGGTCGAGATCAACGCGATGCCGCTGTTCGGTGACAACCCGTTGATGGGCGCCGAAGTGTTTACCCGCGCCGGCAGCCAGCAGGTCGCCGTGATTGCTCATGGTCCCAGCCTGAGCCAGGTGTTCAGCGAGCGTTTTGCCAATTACGCGGTGGCCGTGTTCATTCTGATGCTGGCAATGCTCGGCGCATCGCAGTTGCTGATCCGCTTCCTGCTCAGCCAGCTCAACACCTTGAAAGACGTCATGTTGCACGTGGAGAAAACCGGCGACCTGTCGGCCCGCGTGCCATTGGCTTGCAGCGACGAAGTCGGGCAAATGGCCAACGCCTTCAACGCCATGCAAGCCGGTTATCAACGGGTGGTCAGGACCGTCGCCAGCACCGCCCGGCAACTGGACGTCGGCGCCGCACGGCTGGCAGCCAGCATGAATGAGGTGCGCCACGGCATGCTGGGTCAGCAAAGCGAAACCGATCAGGCCGCCACGGCGATCAATGAAATGACTGCCACGGTCTATCACATCGCCCAACACGCGGGCGCCACCCGTGACCTTTCACAATCGGCCGATACCCTGGCCGGCAGCGGCCAGGAGGTGGTTGCGCGGGTGCAGAGGTCGATTGCCGGACTGTCCACCGGCGTCCAGCAGACCGCCGAGATGATTCAACGCCTGGCGGAGGACAGCCAGAAGATCAACGGCGTGGTCAACGTGATTCACAGCATCGCCGAGCAGACCAACTTGTTGGCGTTGAACGCTGCCATCGAAGCGGCCCGGGCCGGTGAGATGGGTCGCGGCTTTGCGGTGGTCGCCGATGAAGTGCGCAACCTTGCCAAACGCGTGCAGGTCTCCACGGATGAAATCACCATCATGGTGTCGGCGTTGCAGTCTGGCACGCGGGACGCCGTGGATTTCATGCAAGAGAGCTCGTTCAAGGCCGACGATTGCGTGCAGCAGGCGCAGGAGGCAGGTTCGGCATTGGCCGAGATCACCAGCGCGGTGGCGCAGATGCGTGAAAGCAACACGCAGATCGCGGTGGCGGCCGAGCAGCAGAGTCAGGTAGCGGAAGAGATGAACCGGGCGGTGGTGAGCATTCGTGACGTGACCGAGAATACGGTGCAGCAGACGGTGACTTCGGCGATTACCAGCAATGAGTTGGCGGCATTGGCCGGGGAACTGAGCACGGCCATCGGTCAGCTCAAACTGTAAGGGCCTCTTCGCGGGCAAGCCCGCTCCCACAGGGAAACGCGATTCACTGTAGGAGCGGGCTTGCCCGCGAAGAGGCCGGAACCAGCGACATCAATATTGACCATGACGCCTATCAAGCCAATAGTCAGCCTTGATTCGCCGCCAGCATTGACCGGGCCTATTCTTCATCACATGTATTCAACATGGATCGAGGATCAGCATCATGGGCAAACGTCACCCCAACCTTCCTGCCTGGCAATGGCGAGCGTACCCGAACAATCATCAGCACCCAACCAATCTGGTGTTGCACCTGATCGCGGTGCCACTCTTCATCGTGGCGTTTCTGTTGATCGTGTCCGGGGTATTCAGCCTGAGCCTGGCGAACGTCGCCATTGGCGTGGTCGGTGTGATTGCTGCGCTGGCCTTGCAACGTCACGGCCACAACCTGGAGACGCAAGCCTCCGAACCTTTCAGTGATCGCAAGGATGCGATATCGCGCTTGTTGGTCGAGCAGTTCCTGACTTTTCCCAGGTTCTTCCTCAGCGGTGGCTGGTGGCGCGCCTGGCGTGAGCGCCACCGCCGTCACTGATCAGGCAAACACCGTCACCGTCTGCCGGCTCATGGCGATCAACCGGCCATCCGCGCTCCACATTTTCGCGGCGGCATGCCCGTAGCCGTCGGCGGCGTGCTCGGTTTCGACGAGGTATTTGCACCAGTCCAGGGTGCTCAGTTGCAGCAGCGGTTGCACGAACTCGATGGTCCAGGTCAGCGTACTGCCCATCGCCGGTTTCTTCAAAAACGGCATCAGGGCCGGTGGCCAGGCGTCCACCAGCGCCAGAATATGCGCTTCGCTGATCGCCTCTTCCTTCACGTCGCCACGCAAGCGTACCCAGCCGCCCATCTGACGCGATGTGCTTGCGCTGAACGGCAGTCCGCCGACGCTCCAGCGCATCGCCAGATGCCGCATGAACGCCGGGAGGACGCCTTCGACAAAAGGCAGTTCCTGGCACTCGTCCCAGTGCTTCATTTCCGGTGCCGGTTCAGCGACCACCGCCACTTCCGAGGGGCGCGAGGCACCAAAGCTGCCCTGGATCAACGTCACTACCTGGCCCTTCTGCATCACCCGGCCCAACACTTGACTGACGGCCTTGCCTTCGCGCAGCACGTCGACCTCGAAACTGACCGGAACCTCGGGTTCAACCGGGCCGACAAAGGTGATTGCCAACGAACGCACCGGACGATCCGCCGGAACCCGGGCACGCATGGCTTCGTACTGCAAAGCGGCCACCAGGCCACCGAAACTGGCCCGCCCCTGTGCCCAGGAGGCCGGAATAGACAGCTCCAGCGGCTGGCTACGGACAGCGTCAAGCAGTTCGGAAAAGCGCATGAAAACCTCAGGGATCGGAAAAAGATGAAGGGATCTTAACCAGCCAGCGATGGCTATACAGCACCCATTCCGGCCAAATTGACTGACAGATGAGCCGTGCTCGGTTCTAACACAAAATCCATGGCCAACATTGAGCCCATGTGGGAGCGAGCTTGCTCGCGAAAGCGGTCTAACAGTCACGATGTGTGCTGAATGTTAATCCGCTATCGCGAGCAAGCCCGCTCCCACATTTGTTCGGTGGTGGTCTCAGGATTTGAAGCAATCGCGACTGAGTTTTTCCAGCACACGGTCTGCGCACTGTTCAGCCTCGGTCATAGTGGCTTTCCACACTGCAACACAGGGCTGCAAATCCGCTTCCCGTTCAGCCATGGCCAGCCATTGCACGCAATCGTGCCAGTCACCCAGCGCGCCCTGGGCCGATTTCAATCGGGGCATGGCCGCTTTCGGCAAACGGTCCAGCTCGGGGTAAGCGTCGATGCCATAGCGTACGCGCTTGATCAGCAGGCGCAGCCGGTGGCGGTCGTGGGTCGGGTCGTGCAACGCTTCGTCGAGTTTTTTCCACTGCTTGCCCAGGCGTTTTTCAATGCGCTTGCGCAAGCCCTTGAGCAATCCCTGGCGCTGGGCGGCGCGTAGAAAACGCGGAAACGCATCGAGGACGATCAGCATTTGCGCGAGCTCGGGACTGGCCGCTACGACCGGATAGGCCTCGGCCATTTGTGCCATGCGCCACTGTGCGGCTTGGAGTTGATGGTGCTGGAGCAGGTACGCCGCCAGCACTTCGCGATCACGTAATGGCGTGGTCAGTTCACCCACCCGTGAGGCGGCCGCTTCCAGTTGTTCGACTCCGGGCACCCCGTTCAAGGGTCGCAACAGGCTGCGTAACCGACGCATGGTTGTGCGCAGATCGTGTAACGCTTCAGGGTCAGTACGCTCCTTCAAACGGGCCTGACAGGCCAGCAGACGAACTTCCAGGCCCAGAACATGAGCCACCAACCGATCGATCATGGGGGTTTACTCCGTAAACAGCGCCAGGCTGCAAGCTACGAGCTGCAAGCCCGATGAGTCTTGCAACTCGTAGCTTAGAGCCTGCGGCTGCTTTTTGCCTTCAACGCCCCGCGCGCGACTCACGAATATAGAAACGGGCCTTCTCGGCTTTGGTGGTGCAGCCTTCGAACCCCTCGAATTGCTGCTGGGTCTTGGCCGCGGTCAACAGCGACAAGGCCTTGGAGTAGCTGACGGTCCCGGCGAAACCTTCGGCCTTGGCCAGGTCCAGCTCATGCCACGCGGCATCCAGGTTACTACCGCAACTGTCGCGATAAGCGGTTTTGCCGGCACAACCGGCGAGCGCCAGGGCAATCAATGGCACGCAGATCCAGGCTTTCATCACTCACTCCTCAAAGATAGGTCAACAGTTGTGCAGGTAAGACGGTGTGGCACCTGAAAAGTGCCGTGGGTCCGTTGTGCAAACTATAGCGCTGCCGAGAATAACCATGTGCCGCCATGGAGTGTCGAAAAAACGACGCTCTTGCCCCATCGAACGACCATGGCGATTGAAGCATGGCCCTCGATGGGTGCATTGTTGAACCATTCAAGCGAGGGCGATCCATGAAAAAGCGTGTCGCACTGGTATTGGGCTCTGGTGGAGCCCGGGGTTATGCGCATATTGGGGTCATTGAAGAGATCGAACGGCGCGGCTATGACATTGCCTGTATCGCCGGTTGCTCCATGGGCGCGGTGGTGGGCGGGATCTATGCCGCCGGCAAACTCAATGATTACCGCGACTGGATCGAGAGCCTGGATTATCTCGACGTGTTGCGTCTGGTGGACGTGAGTTTTCGTCTGGGGGCGATTCGTGGCGAGAAGGTGTTCGGGCAGATCCGCAAGATCGTCGGCGAGGTCAACATCGAAGACTTGCGTATCCCCTACACCGCGGTTGCCACCGACCTGACCAACCAGCAGGAAATCTGGTTCCAGGAAGGTTGCCTGCATCAGGCCATGCGCGCCTCGGCAGCGATTCCCAGCCTGTTTACCCCAGTGATGCAGGGTAACCGCATGCTGGTCGACGGCGGCATTCTCAACCCGCTGCCGATCGTGCCCGTAGTGTCGAGCCATTGCGACTTGATCATCGCGGTCAACCTCAACTCCACCAACCAGCGCCACTATCAATTGCCGGTCATCCAGCGCCCCGCCGCCTTCAAGACCCGCTTTGACAGCCTGATCAACTCCGTCGGCTCGAAGTTGCCGTTCCGGCGCAAACAGGCTGAACAATTGTTGGTTCTGGAACAGGAAGCCTTGAAGGCCGAAGGTGCGGACTTCAACCCGTGGATCGAATCCGCCGAGCCCGACGCGCAGCAACCCGCGGCAGCCCCCCAAGCCAGTGGCGCGCCCCGCTCCGCCACCGGTTCGTTCATCATCGACAACGTCGGGCCGGCGTCCTTGCTGGATCTGATCAACCAGAGTTTCGAGGTGATGCAGACGTCGCTGGCGCAGTACAAGATTGCCGGGTATCCACCGGACATCCTGATCAACGTGCCCAAGCGAGTGTGCCGTTTTTTCGAGTTCTACAAGGCGCCGGAGCTGATCGCGCTGGGACGGGAGATTGCGCGGGATACGCTGGACCGGTATGAGAATGAGCAGAACTGAAAGCCTGAAAGTTCTCAGGTGACTATCAGGGCCTCTTCGCGGGCAAGTCGGATCGCCGCACCGCCGCCCCCACAATGACCGCGTCGGTCACAAACCATGTGTACGACGCGGACCCTGTGGGAGCGGCGG
>NZ_AKJL01000216.1 GCF_000282355.1 Pseudomonas sp. GM49 | reverse complement strand
CGGCGGGATGCCCGCGCCACCGGTTGCGCCAGCAGCAGCCGGTGCTTCCTTGGCCTTCTGCATCATGGCCTTGACGTAAACCTGCACGTCTTCTTTCAGGATGCGACCGTGCGGACCGCTGGCGCCAACGGCGCTCAGCTCGACGCCGAATTCACGGGCCAGTTGACGCACGGCAGGGCCGGCGTGAACTTTTGCACCAGGCTTGGCTGGAGCGGCGGCCGGCGTTGCAGCAGGTGCAGCAGCGGCAGGAGCGGCAGGAGCAGGTGCGCTCGGTGCGGCAGCGGTAGGTGCGGTCGCAGCAACAGGTGCAGCCGGGGCCGCGCCTTTGACTTTCAGTTTCAGGATCAGGTCGCCGGTACCGACTTCGTCATCGAGCTTGATGGAAATGCTTTCCACCACGCCAGCGGCTGGCGATGGAATTTCCATGCTCGCCTTGTCGGATTCCAGGGTGATCAGCGACTGGTCGGCCACAACGGTGTCGCCGGCCTTGACCAGGACTTCGATGATCTTGGCCTTGCCCGCCGAACCGATGTCCGGAACGTGGATATCCTGAACGCTGTCGGCCACTGGAGCAGCCGGGGCTGCCGCAGGTGCAGGTGCAGCAGCAGGGG
>NZ_AKJL01000215.1 GCF_000282355.1 Pseudomonas sp. GM49 | reverse complement strand
CCGCCGATGTGGATCGAGCCGGTGCTGTTGTCAGCGACCATCAACGGTTTGTCCAGGTAGCGATTGATCAGCGGCAGCGCATCGTTGAGTGCCAGATTGTCGAGCACCAGTTTTCCCTGGCGCCAGGCCAGCGAACTGTCGTTGTCATAGGTCTGGCTGATGCGGGGGATGAAGTCGCCGTGGCGATAACTGGCCTGCATTGCCGGGTCAAGGCGCAAACCGTCGCCGGGCAGGTCGTCGTTGCTGCTGACCAGTACCGAACCCTCGATCAGGCTGACCTTGACCTGGTCTTCGTACATCCACACATTGAATTGGGTCCCGGTCACCCGAATCCGGCCTTCGGCGGCTTTGACCACAAACGGGTGACGGGTGTCATGGCTGACACTGAAGAAGGCTTCGCCTTTTTTCAGCGTGACTTGCCGCTGATCCTTGAAGTTGCTGTACGTCAACTCGCTGCCTAGGTTCAGTTCCACCTGGCTGCCGTCGTTCAAAGTGACGGTACGAACATTGTCGGTCGCTTCGAAATGCTGGTAAGCGTTCGGTACCCAGCCCAGGTGCCAGCCGCCATAACCGGCCAGGGGCAGTGCCAGGGCACAGACCGCCGCTGCAATACCCAGGCGGCGCCACGCTTTTTCGGGTTGGGGGCGAACCAGCGGCACGACCGGCTCGGGACGGGGCAAGTCGTCGGCGACATCCCAGATCTCCAGCATCGCCTCGTACTCGAAGGCGTGGAGCGGATGCGCATCACGCCATTGCTCGAACGCCTGGCGCTCTTGCTCGGTGCAGTCATTGGCGTGCAGACGCATGCACCAATGCGCAGCGGCATCGGTGACGGCGTCGTATTCGGCTTCCGAGAGCGTGTGGTCGGTCATTGGCTCATCCTGATTTCGTGCATTCTAACCTTGAGGGAAGTCTGCGAGAACATCAGTCATGGCATTTAAATATCAATGTGCAGTTCTTTTTCAACGCCTCGCCTCTGGAGCACTTGTTGTCGGGTAGCAGTATCCACAGGACGGGTGAAAAAAGGATCTAAATACGCGCCGCTGCACCGCGCAAATCCGGTGATCTGCGCGGTGTTACGTCGGGGTCAGGTTTCAGGGGGCGAAGTGACGGGCACCGGGTCCAGTTGCCGGCCCATTTCGCAGATCAGAAACGCGATCGAGTCGGCATTGTGCAAAATGACATCGGTTCGGAACTTCGGATCCTGCACGTTTAAAAAGGCTTCCCGTGCCTTATCCATGGTCTTGCTGCCCGTTAATTTAAGGATGGCCTTGCCGACGTGATAAGAACCCGGAATCGAATCCAGGCTGATCCACGTTTGCAGCCCACTGTTCCAGCGTGCGAACAGTTCCTCCTGCGGCGTTTCCATCGACAAGGCTTCTCGCTGGAAGTCCAGCTGTGATTGTTTCATGGCTGCGCCATAGGCGGTGATCGGCGCGACCAGATCGCTGAACGGGCGCCTGGCCTCCAGGGAGGCGATGTCCACGGCCTCGGAAAACAAATGGGCGAATTCGTGTATCAGCGTGGCGGCCTGACTGTGGCCGTCGACGTTGAAGGGCTGGGTTAAACAGGATTTGTACCAGTCGAGTTGCTGATCGAAGAATCGTTCGGTGAAGTGCACATTGCGCTGTTGATCCTTGTCCAGGACAAACGCGATGAGGTTGTCTTGCGGGTTCCGGTTTGAACCCACGATAAAGCGTCGCGAGTTCAACCAGTCTTCATCGGGATCGACCAGCGCGTTGCAGATGGGAAGGATGGCCTGTTTGATTTTGTCGAGCAGCCCTTGGTCGATCTGCCCAACGCCGAAAAAACCTTTTAAGGAACGTATCCAGCCGTGTTCCTGGGAGAAGTTTGCGTAGCTGCACCATGTTGTGGAGGCTGTTGAACGCGTAATAGCGAGCCATGTCTATGGCCTGCACGATCATCCGGGCTTTTTCGGGATGTTTTGCGCGGATTTCTTCCATCCCCCGGGCCTCGATGTTCAGCACATCCCGGGCAACTTGGGCGTTGGCAAACTGATTGTGCATTTTCGAAAGGGCTTTGCCGAAGTGGACGGTGTGGGTATCCGGGTCGATCAGCAGTTGCTTGTCAGATGCTGCCCGTAACACGGGGCCTTCTTCTTCGCCCTTGAGCATTCGCCAAACCGCCCCGGTCTTGTTCACGCCGTACACCTTGCCGGCAATGGCGGCGAAGGTCTTCTGGCTGGCCGCTTCGAGGTAGGTGCCGTCAGTGCGGCTTTTCGTCAGGGCTTTCAGTTCGACCGTGGTTTCGAACGGTTGCAGCCGCGTACGCAGCGCGGCTGTCGACCGGACCTGCGACCAGGGTTGTGCAATCACGGGGGTGGCAACCGGTTGAGCAACCGCCTCACCGGTTGCCTGGGCGGTGTCGGTCCATCCTTCAAACGATAACCGGCCCAATGACACGAGTTGCGCCGCACCGGCAATAAAGTTCCGTAATGCCGCCCCCCAGTGATGGTCCTGCAGGGCTTCGGCCGAATTTCGGGCGTCCTTGAAGGTCTGCCAAAGAAATTGCCCATACGCGAGTTTGCCCGGCAGCAGGGCTGAAATGCGCTCAATGCCCGAGCCGAACAGGTGTTTGACAGCCTCCCAGTCCGACTGACCGGCAGCCTGTGACTGGCTGGCG
>NZ_AKJL01000214.1 GCF_000282355.1 Pseudomonas sp. GM49 | reverse complement strand
GGCTGGAGCTGCCGCAGATGCGCAGGTCACAGAGCGCGGCGATTTCCAGGCCGCCGCCGACGCACACGCCGTGGATCATCGCGATCACCGGGTGTGGACAGTCGGCGACCGCACGCATCGCCGCCGAGGTAACTTCGGCATACACCCGGGCTTGTGCCTGGTTGGCACGCACGCTTGGAAACTCGCCGACATCGGCACCGGCGGCAAAGGCCTGTTCGCCGGCGCCACGCAGTACCACACAACGCACGCTGAAATCGGCAGACAGTTCGGTCATGACGTCACCCAGGTCCTGCCACATGGACAGGGTCAGGGCATTCATTTTCCCCGGGTGACTGAGGGTGACGATGGCAATGGCATCTTGCCGTTCGATAAGGACGGTGGGTTTCATGATTATTCCGCTGGCGTCGGCCGGGCCGACGACGCGGATGCCTCCTGATTTATTGTTGTTGGATAGCGGCTGCTTACAGCGATTGTTCGAGCATCGACAGGTAGTCCGCAGAGGACGCTTCGCGGGGGTTGGTCTTGTGGCTGTGATCATGCAGCGCGCCTTCGACGATGCCGGCAAACAGGCTCTCGTCCACGCCGATCTCGCTCAGCCGGGTCGGCAGTCCCAGGCGTCGGGTCATGTCTTCGATGGCCACGCCGATATTGGCGCCAGCCTCAAGGCCCATGGCATGGCGCAATCGTTCGAGTTTTCGCTCGTCACGCACGGTCGGGGCATCAGCGTTGAAGTGCACGACCGCAGGCAGGAAGATCGCGTTCAAGGTGCCGTGGTGCAGCTTCGGATTGATCCCGCCCAGTGCGTGGGACAGGCTGTGCACACAGCCCAGGCCTTTTTGAAAGGCGAGGGCGCCCTGCATGGAGGCGCTCATCATGTTCATCCGCGCTTCACGATCACCGGGTTCGGCCGTTGCGCGTTCGATGTGTTCCCAGGCGCGCCACAGGCCGTCGAGGGCGATGCCGTCGGCGGCGGGGTTGAAGGCCGGCGCCATGAAGGTTTCGATGCAATGTGCGATGGCGTCCATGCCGGTGGCGGCGGTAAGCATGGCCGGCAGGCCCAGGGTCAATTCCGGATCGCAGATCGCCACGCGGGGCACGACATATGGCGATATGACACCGACTTTGCGACCATCGTCGAGAATCAGGACAGCGCCGCGACCCACTTCGCTGCCGGTGCCGGCGGTGGTCGGAATCGCGATCAATGGCGCGGTGGCCGGGGTGATGCGATCCAGTCCACCTTCGATCACCGCAAAGCTTTGCAAAGGACCGTCGTGAGTGGCGCAGACCGCCACGCCCTTGGCCAGGTCGATGGAGGATCCACCGCCGACGGCGATGATGCCGTTGCATTCGCCGAGGTGGTATTGCGCCACGGCTTCACGCACGGCGTGTTCGTTCGGGTTGGGTGGGGTGGCGTCGAAAATCGTCGGTGCACGCTCAGCGCCGAGGGCTTTGATGACTTTGTCGACGATGCCGGCATTGCGCACGCCGAGGTCGGTAACGATCAGCGGCCGGGTGATGCCGGCGCGCTCGGCTTCGGCGGCCAGGTGCTGCAGGCTGTCGTAGCCGAACTGGATCTTGGTGACGTAATTGATCAGGGACATGATTCACCGCGAGTTATACAGGATTGTTATTGTTGCAACCGGTCTACGGCAGGAGGACTTTCGTTCTCTGGTCAAACCCATTGCATTGCCTGGTTGTGGGGTGGACTATAGGTCCGTCGTGGCGAGCCTCGATACTGACAACTTTCGATACCTCTATAACTTTTAGTTAATCCTGATGACGCCCTCACTGAACTCGATCATGTCCCGCCTGCACATCAAGCAGCTGCGCCTGTTGATAGCCCTTGATGTGCACGGCTCCTTGCTGGGCGCGGCCAAACAGGTCGCGCTGACACAACCTGGTGCCAGCAAAGCCCTGCAAGAAATTGAAACCACCTTCGGCACTTCGCTATTCACTCGCACTAACCGCGGGCTTGAACCCACTGATGCCGGACGCTCTGTCATTCGGTACGCCCGATTGATCCAGACCGACCTCACGCACCTGCGCGAAGAGATCATCGGCATCATGAGCGGCGAGGGCGGGCGCGTGTCGGTCGGCACCATCATGGGCGCCGTGCCGCTATTGACCACGGCGATCAGCCGGGTGATTGCCGATCACCCGAAGCTGTCCATCGAGATTGTCGAAGACACCAGCGCCGCGCTGCTCAGCCAGATTGACGCGGGGCGCCTGGATCTGGCGATCTGTCGTACAACCATCAGCACCACTCCCTATCTGTATGAGAGCTCGACGTTCGTCGAGGAAACCCTGGCAGTGATCGCCAGCACCCAGCATCCGTTTGCCTATGCCCGGCAGTTGTCGCTCAAGGACCTGGTGGATTACCGCTGGGTGGTCTATCGCGCCAACATGCCGATGCGTTTGCTGCTGGAACGAGAGTTTCATGAGGCCGACCTGCGTTTTCCGGTGCACCTGCTGGAGACGACATCAGCGTTCGCCACCTTGTCGCTGCTTCAGGAAAACCCGACCCTCGTCGCGCTGGTCTCGACCGACGTGGCGAAGTTCTGCTCCGGCTACGGTTTCACCACCACGCTGCCGCTGCCCATTACCTCGCGCAGCGAACCGTATGAGTTGGTTTCGCGCAAAAATGTGCCGGACTCACCCGCCGCCAGACTGTTGCGTGAGGCGTTGTTGAACCCGGTGTGACCCACGCGCTTGGGATACTGACTGGCTTTGGAGTCGCGCATTCGTGCAATTTAGGAAAAATTGATTTGCGTCAGACGCAGTGGTTGCAGCGGATAAGCGTCGCGATACTTCGCCGGGATTTTGCCTGTCCCGTCATTGGCCCATGGATGGCCATTGCGAGGTTAGAACACTCCATAAATTGCTCCGCATCAGTGCGGCGAAGTTCCAACAGCGGTTTTCGCGCCACAATCAGCGACCAGAGCAACAGACGCTCGACTAGGCGTGATTGAGCCAACAGTGGCATTAGATAAAGCTGTTAGTGAGGGGCACGCTGTAATTAACCGGAAACGCGCAAACCATCGTAATTTTTTCTCGAATATTTCACCTGCGAAGTGCTCGTAAAGCCGGCCATACAAGGGTTAGAGGGAAATCGGCGTTCAAGAACGTGCATCTAATGAATCGCCCCGGATTCTCTAGACACCTTGCAAGCTCATT
>NZ_AKJL01000213.1 GCF_000282355.1 Pseudomonas sp. GM49 | reverse complement strand
CCCGGCGGCCGCCGCTGCGGTGCAGGCTGGCCTCGAAAGCCTCGGCGCGTGCTTCCACCTCGGGCCGGTGCTCAACCGCCTGCAACGCGTGGCGGATGGCCTGGAAGCGCACCTGTCCGATGGCCAGGTGATCCCGTGCGACGTAGTGGTCTCGGCCATTGGCCTGCGCCCGCGCGTCGACCTCGCGGCAGCGGCCGGTCTGCAGGTCAACCGCGGCATCATGGTCGATCGGCACCTGAAAACTTCCCACGCCAACATCTACGCCCTGGGCGACTGTGCCGAGGTCGACGGGTTGAACCTGCTGTATGTCATGCCCTTGATGAGCTGTGCGCGAGCGTTGGCGCAAACCCTGGCCGGCAACCCGACCGCCGTCACCTATGGCCCGATGCCGATCACCGTCAAAACCCCGGTCTGCCCGTTGGTGGTGTCCCCGCCGCCACGGGGCGCAGAGGGCATTTGGACCGTCGAAGGGCAGGGCGCCGATATCAAGGTTTTATGCCGCGATGCCGCGGGCAGGCTGCTCGGTTATGCGCTTACCGGTGCCGCCGTGATGGAAAAACTGGCCCTGAACAAAGAGCTTCCGGCCCTGCTGGCATAAATAGCGGTCGTTCTGTCGGAATCACCCCCCTTTTGCCCTAACAAAGGCCGCGCCGATACTGGCGCGGGGCCTCACTGCGTGCCATCCTCACTCCCGTCTGCCGCAGAGTAGAGCACCTGCGGCGCTTTGGGCGCTGCTCCGCAGAGGGCAGCACGGACATAACAACAACAAACCGTCAAAGGGGCTTCACTCATATGCGTAAACCAGAACTCGCTGCAGCCATTGCTGAAAAAGCAGACCTCACCAAAGAACAAGCCAACCGCGTTCTCAACGCCGTTCTTGAAGAAATCACCGGTGCCCTGCACCGCAAAGACAGCGTGACGCTGGTGGGCTTCGGCACCTTCCTGCAACGCCATCGCGGTGCCCGCACCGGCAAAAACCCGCAAACCGGTGAACCCGTCAAAATCAAGGCCAGCAACACCGTTGCGTTCAAGCCAGGCAAGTCGTTGAAAGACAGCGTTAATCCGTAAGCCGTTTTCACCTCTCGCGCAGCGGGGGAGTGGAATGAAGAATGGGCACGCCAACCAGGGTTGGGTGCCCATTTTTTGTGGGTGGCGAATCAGCCGAGCCCGCTCTGTTGCTTGGCGAGAATCGCCGCCATTTCCGGCCCATCCAGATGATCCAGCGCCCGCTCTACCAGCAAATGCGCCCCCTCAGCCACACGACTGATCGCCAGGGCTACTGAGCGGCGTGAGCCTTCTACATCATCGGCAAGGTCAGCGGCGATGGCGCTGATGGACAGCAGATCTTCCGAGGCGTTGGCCAGGAGTGCTTCGGTATTGATGTCCGGGCAGACGCTGAAGAGTTGGCCGCTGCGTTTCGTTGGTGTTTGTTTTGGTGGGGCGAGATAGTGATCGAGGGCGCGTTCGGTGGCTTCGTGGAGTTTTTTGGAATCGAGGGATTCGCAGGGGGATGTGGCTTCGTTTTCGGATGCGTCGGGTATCGGAGTCATTGGTGTAAATCCTTGGTTAAGAAGTTTTGCTCCCGATTTCGGACTTGCACATCCGGTCGCCGTTTTTGGCGGTGACGATCAGAGGTTATCGATGAATCCAAAACTCGCCTAGTTCATGTATGGCGCAGCATTTTGAAGGAAGTTTCCGATAGGTTTGCAGGGTGGGGGACCAAAAGATCGCAGCCTTCGGCAGCTCCTACAGAATGTGTTTCTTCAGGTGCAGAAGTGGCGTATGGAGTGGCCGGAGTGATGTTCTGATAATTGTGACTTAGTAGTCATCGTGCAGGTAATGGTAATGATCTTCTCCTAATGCAGCTGAATACTGGTGTTATCCTCTGAAGCCGTTAAACTGCCCCAGCCGTTCATTTTTCTTTGAGGCTGTGCGCATGAAATTTCGTTTTCTGCTGTGGATGCTGGGTTTGTTGATGGGCAAGGCCAGCCGGACCAATCCGGCGTTTCAGCAGCAGTTGGGTGACAAGGATCTGGTGTTTCAGTTGCAGACCCTGGACGGGAAAGTAGCGCGGCATTTCCGTGTGAAGGACCAGCGCATCACCAGCCAATCGGGTGTGCATGCCGAGCCTGCGTTTGCGATTGCCTTTAAAGACGCCGCGTACGGTTTTGCCACGATGCAGGCCAAGAACAAGCAACTGGCGTTCATGACGGGGATTCAGGACAAGTCGATTCAGATCAAGGGCAACCCGGCGCTGGTGATCTGGTTCCAGGGGCTGACCAAGTATTTGAAGCCGAAGAAGGCGTAGGAGCGAGCTTGCTCCGGGCGGCGTTCCGACGAGAAACTCAAGTACCCCCGGGTTTATCCAGGATGCGCGCGTCATCGTTGACGACTTTCGCGAGCAAGCTCGCTCCTACAGGGTTTTGGTGATTCCTGTGGGAGCGGGCTTGCCCGCGATGCTTTTCAGCCCTGGGTGAACTGCGAGGCGAGTTCGCGCAACAATACTTCAGCTTCAAGGACTTTGCTGACCACGTCGTTGGCTTTTTCGCGGCTCAGGCCAAGGCGTTCGAGCAGGGCGTCGGGGATGTCTTCGTCGGGGCCGGAGCCGATGCCTCGGCTGCGCAGCAGGCGCACCGACAGGCAGACCAGGTTCGGGTATTCGGCGTAAGTGCCGTCGTAGGCCGGGTCGTGCTGGAAGCGCAGGGCGGTGGCCAGTTCTTCGGGCATGTCCCAGTAGCGCATCAGCCACGAGCCGATCTGCTCGCGGCTGATGCCCAGCAGGTGTTGTTCCACGAAGCTGTGGCACACGTGCGGGTTGACCTCCAGGTGGCGGCAGATCAGCGAGAAGTGCGGCGGGAACACGTGGGCCAGCAGCAGGTAGCCGAAGTTGTGCAACAGACCGGCCAGATAGGTCAGGCCGGCTTCCGGACGCTGGGCGCGTGGCATGGCGCGGGTCAGGCCTTCGATGACGGCGGCGGTGTAGATCGATTGCTGCCAGTACGGCGTGGAGTGTTGCGGGTGGTCCTTGGGCAGGCTCAGGGTTTTGCCCAGGGCCAGCCCCAGCGCCAGGTTGATCACCAGGTCGAAGCCCAGCACGCGCACGATGGCGTCTTCCACCGAGCGAATCTTGCCTGGCGAGGCGTAATACGGCGACGCCGCCCAGCTCACGACTTGTGCAGCCAGCGCCGGGTCGGTTTCGACCACGCCGGTGATATCGTCGATGGTGGCGTTGGGGTCGACGCGCAGCTTGATGATTTTTTGCGCCGTTTCGGCCAGCGGCGGGATTTCGATGGTCGCTTCCAGGCGCTGCTGGATGCGCCGTGCGGTGAACGCCTGGACGGCCTGGGTGATTTCCTCGCGGTCGTCATCGGGGCGGTCGAGGTTCGGACGGATGCTGGTCAGGTTCTCGCCGAAGTTGGCGGCGCTGGCCTTGGTCAGCATGGTCTTGAAGTCTTCGCTGGAGACTTCCAGCAGCACGCCCGGCTCACCGGAGTTGATCAGCAACTTCGGCTCATGCAGCAGGCTTTCGTCGTACAGGCAGGGTGAACTGGTCAGCGCCGGCAGGCCCGGCAGCAAGCTGAGGTTGTGCTTGCCGAGCATTTTTGTCAGGCGTTCGATCGGTACGGCGGTGAGGCGGCGACCGGTGAGTTCAGTGAGGCGATTGAGGTCCAGCAATTGGCTCTGCGGGAACAGCACCATCAGCGCGCCAATGCTGTCATCCAGCAGAACGGCCTGGACCTTGCGCGCGGCATTGAGGTCGTGATGGTCCAGCACTTCTTCGTAGGCAATGCCCAACTTGCCCAGCATCAGCCGAATAACCGACGGAGCGTGCGGGGTGTCGGGTGCGAAGGCAACTTCGGTCATGGTTTGTATCCGTGCTAAAACAATTGCCGGAGTATAACCAGCTTGCTCGGGGCCACGCCTTAGAAACTGCGACGGTTGTCACACTTGGCCGTACTGTTGGCCATGACGCAGCCAGCGGTCGAGTAGCGGGCTGACGTGGGTCGGCCAGCGCTCGAGCAATGCCTGGGCGGCATCACGTACGGCTGGCAGCAAATCGGCATCGCGCATCAGGTCAGCGACCTTGAATTGAAGCAGGCCGGTTTGGCGGGTGCCGAGCATTTCGCCGGGGCCGCGCAATTCCAGATCCTTTTCGGCGATGACGAAACCGTCGTTGGTTTCGCGCATGATGCCCAGGCGCTGACGGCCGATCTGCGACAACGGCGGATGGTAGAGCAGCACGCAATGGCTGACGGCGCTGCCCCGGCCGACGCGGCCGCGCAACTGGTGCAGTTGCGCCAGGCCCAGGCGCTCGGGGTTCTCGATGATCATCAGGCTGGCGTTGGGCACGTCGACGCCCACTTCGATTACTGTGGTCGCGACCAGCAGTTGCAGGTTGCCGGCCTTGAACTCGGCCATCACCGCGGCTTTTTCCGCAGGCTTCATGCGGCCGTGGATCAGCCCGACTTTCAACTCGCCGAGGGCGGCGGTGAGGTCCTCAAAGGTGGTTTCGGCGGCCTGGCAGGTCAGCTCTTCCGACTCTTCGATCAGCGTGCACACCCAATAGGCTTGACGCCCTTCAGCGCAAGCGCTGCGCACCCGCTCGATGACTTCGACCCGCCGGGTGTCGGTGATCAGCACGGTGTTGACCGGGGTGCGGCCGGGGGGCAGTTCGTCGAGGATCGAAGTGTCGAGATCGGCGTAGGCGCTCATGGCCAGCGTGCGCGGAATCGGCGTGGCGGTCATGATCAGCTGATGCGGACACATGCGCCCGCCGACGCCTTTCTGCCGCAAGGCCAGACGCTGCTGTACGCCGAAACGGTGCTGTTCGTCGATGATCACGAGCGCCAGGTTCTTGAATTGCACTTCGTCCTGGAACAACGCGTGGGTGCCGACCACCATCGGGGTGCCGCTGGCGATTTGCTCCAGCGCGGTCACGCGGTTCTTGCCCTTGAGCTTGCCGGCGAGCCACGCGACTTCGATGCCCAGCGGTTCGAGCCAGCGCTTGAAGGTGATGAAGTGCTGCTCGGCGAGAATCTCGGTGGGCGCCATCAGGGCGACCTGATAACCGGCCTCCAACGCTTGCAGCGCGGCGAGGGCGGCGACCACGGTTTTGCCGGCGCCGACGTCACCCTGGATTAGCCGGAGCATCGGTTCGTGCTGGTTGAGGTCGTAAGCGATTTCGTTGCCGACCCGTTGCTGGGCGCCGGTCGGGTTGAAGCCGAGGTTGGCCAGGTACTTGGCCGGCAGCCTGGTGGCTTTTGGCATTGCCGGCGCGCGCAAGGCACGCATGCTTTCGCGCAGGCGCTGTTGCGACAGTTGATGGGTCAGCAGTTCTTCGAAGGCCAGACGGTGCTGCGCCCAGTGGTGACCGAGGGCCAGTTCATCGACGTCGGCATCGGCGGGCGGGTTGTGCAGGTAGCGGATTGCATCGGCCAGCGGCGCCAGTTGATAGTCGCGAGCCAGTTCGTTCGGCAGCCAGTCGGGCAGGCTGCTGGGGCCGAGCAGGGTGAGGGTCTGCATGCACAACTGGCGCAAGCGCTGTTGGGTCAGGCCTTCGGTCAGCGGGTAAACCGGGGTCAGGGTTTCATCCACCGGTGGTGGTTCGTCGCCGGTGATGGCGCGGTACTCCGGGTGGTAGATCTCCAGCCCCGAAGCACCGGGCCGCGCTTCGCCGTAGCAGCGAATCCGCGTGCCGCGCTTGAGGCCTTCCTTTTGCGCGTTGCTGAAATGGTAGAAGCGCAGGCTGAGTCCACCGGTGCCATCCTGCAGCCGGACCACCAGGCTGCGCCGACGGCCCATGACCACATCGGCACCGCTGACGGTACCCTCGATGACCGCGTCCTGTCCGGGGCGCAGTGCGCCAATCGGAACCACGCGAGTGCGGTCCTGATAGCGCAGGGGCAGGTGAAACAACACGTCCTGGAGGTTTTCCAGGCCGACCTTGGCCAGTTTCTCGGCCATGGCTTCACCGACACCCTTGAGTGCCGTCACCGACACTTGCGACAACTCGCTCATGACCGTTGCTTAACCCGCCGCGACTTGCGTCGCTGGCTTGGCCACCGAGCACAGGCGAATGGAGTCAGCGAGGATTTCAATTGCCTTTGGACGCGGGAAGCTGGCGCGCCAGGCAATGGCCACCGTGCGGAACGGTACGGGTGCCGACAACGGACGCACCTCGATCACGCCGGGGGCGTAGTGATGGCTGTCGACTGCAGACAACGGCAGGATCGAAATCCCGAGGCCCGAGGCGACCATGTGGCGAATGGTTTCCAGGGAGCTGGATTCCACCGTGGTGTGCTTGGCGCCGTCGTTGCCTTTGGTCAGGGTCGGGCAGGCTTCCAGTACCTGATCGCGGAAGCAGTGGCCTTCGCCGAGCAGTAGCAGGCTCTTGTCGTTGAGCAGGCTGGCGTCGATGGACTCCTTTTGTGTCCACGGGTGCTGCGCTGGCATCAGTACGTAGAACGGCTCGTCGTAGAGCTGCAGGGTCAGCACGTCGGCTTCATTGAACGGCAGGGCGATGATGATTGCGTCGAGTTCGCCGTTGCGCAGTTTGTCGCGCAGCACGTGGGTGAAATTTTCTTCGATGTACAACGGCATCTGCGGGGCGACCCGGTGCAGTTGCGGAATCAGGTGCGGGAACAGGTACGGCCCGACGGTGTAGATCGCGCCGACTTTGAGTGGGGCAGTCAGCTGGTTCTTGCCGGCCTGGGCCAGTTCGCGGATGCCCTGGGCCTGCTCCAATACCTTTTGGGCCTGGGCCACGATGCCTTCGCCGACCGGCGTCAGGCGCACGGCGCTTTTGCTGCGCTCGAAAATCAGCACACCGAGTTCGTCTTCAAGCTTTTTCACGCCCACCGAAAGGGTCGGCTGGCTGACATGGCAACGCTCGGCCGCGTGGCCGAAGTGCTGCTCTTGGGCGAGGGTAACGATGTAGCGTAATTCTGTGAGGGTCATAGCAAGCGTCCATGTAGTTGCGGGCCAAGCATACCGGCTGCAATCGATAGACGCACGTTATCAGACTGAACGTGTCGGGTGACACTGGGCAATGCCGGTTTGCCGCTGGCAGATAAGAGAAAGGCACCTTTCGGTGCCTTTCTGGCTGGATTAGTACCCTGTGGGAGCGCTCCCACATTTTTACCGACGGCGTTTTTCCAGCGAGTAAACAAAGGGTGCAACGATTTCGATGGAGCCATTGGTCAGCATGTCGGCCGGTGGCTTGGGCAGCGGTTGGGCGCGACGGATCATTTCCAGGGTGGCCCGGTCCAGATCGGCAGTGCCCGAGGCGCCTACCAGCTCAAACGACAACACATTGCCTTCGGCATCCACAATGAAACGCAGACGGTTCATGCCTTCCTTGCCCCGCGCCTGGGCACTTGCAGGGTATTTTTTGTACTTCTGCAGGTGCGCCAGCAGCGTGCCTTGCCAGCTGGCCTTGGCTGCCAGTTGAGCCGGCGAAGGGCCGGGCGCAGGCTGGGCGGATTTCTCCGTCGGTGCCTGAGTCTGTTGCGTTTCGGCAGGCGTTTCTTCGGCCGGTTTTTCCTTCGGCGGTTCGGGTTTCTTCTCTACCGGCTTGGGCGGCTGCGGCTTCGGCTTGGGTTTGACCGGCTTGGGCACGGCAATTTCAGCTTTCGGCGCTTCAGCGAGCTTGGGTATCGGCAGTTCTTCAACCGGAGCTGGTGGCTGCGGTGGGGTGACGACCTTCGGCGGTGCAGGCGGTGGCGGGGCGGGAACCGGTGCCAGTTCGACCATCATTGCCTGAGGGGGCAATTCGATGGGCGGACGGGCAGACCAATTCAGTGCCAGCGCGATGGCCAGCGCGTGAACGCCCAGCACCACTGCCAGGCTACCGCTGTAACGCGTCAGCTTATGGCGCGTCGTGATCATTTCTTGGCTGCCGTCTCGAGTCCGACCAGACCTACCTTCAGGTAACCGGCAGAGCGCAGGTTGTCCATCACGCTCATCAGGTCGCCGTAATCCACGCCTTTGTCAGCCTGGAAGAAGATTGTCGTGTCTTTCTTGCCCTGGGTTTTGGCGTCGAGGGTGGCGCCGAGTGCTTCGGCCTTCACTTCGTCTTCACCGAGGAACAGGCGCTGGTCAGCCTTGACGCTGAGGAACACCGGTTTCTCTGGCCGCGGCGCCGGTTTGGCGGTCGAGGCGGGCAGGTCGACCTTGATGTCCACGGTGGCCAGCGGGGCCGCCACCATGAAGATGATCAACAGCACCAGCATCACGTCAATGAACGGCGTGACGTTGATTTCGTGGTTTTCGGACAGATCGTCGTCTGCCCCTTCTTTCAAATGCAGGCCCATGGCCGATTACCCCACTTTCACCATGTGCGGTTGCGAGCTGCGCTCAGGCTGGTGGTCGAGGTCGCGGCTGACCAGCAGCAGGACCTGTGCCGACGCGTCGGACACCTGAGCCTTGTAGCCGGCGATGGAGCGGGCAAAGACGTTGTAGATCACGACTGCAGGGATCGCTGCAACC
Source organism: Pseudomonas sp. GM49 (assembly GCF_000282355.1). Taxonomy (GTDB): domain Bacteria; phylum Pseudomonadota; class Gammaproteobacteria; order Pseudomonadales; family Pseudomonadaceae; genus Aquipseudomonas. Next base: position 1,875 of record NZ_AKJL01000213.1, on the reverse strand, counting down.
AGACCCAGAGCGGTGGCCAGCAGGGCTTCGGCGATGCCGGGAGCCACGACGGCGAGGTTGGTGGTCTGGGTCTTGGCGATGCCGATGAAGCTGTTCATGATGCCCCACACAGTACCGAACAGGCCGACGAACGGCGCGGTGGAACCGATGGTGGCCAGCACGCCGGTGCCGCTGCTCATGTTGCGACCGCAGGCCGCCACCAGACGCTCAAGACGGAAGCTGACGCGTTCCTTGATACCTTCTTTCTCGCGGCTGTTGACCGACAGGCGCATCTCTTCGAGGGCGTCGTGCACCAGCAGGTTCGCCAGGGTGCCTTCCTTCGCCGCGGTAGCGCTGGCTTCCTTGAGGGAGGCGGATTTTTTCAGTTGGGCGATTTCACCGCGCAGACGACGCTTGGCGCCCATCAGCTCAAGACCCTTGGCGATCCAGATGGTCCAGGTGATGATCGAGGCGATGGCCAGGCCGATCATCACGATTTTCACGATAATGTCGGCGTTCTTGTACATGCCCCACGGCGACAGGTCATGGGCCATGCCCAGGGTGTTATCGGCTTCGAGGACTTCAGGAACGTCTTCCCCCAGGTTTTCCGCTGGTGCTGCCTGGGCAGGATCAGTCGCGGTCGGAGCAACGACCGGTGCAGGTGCTGCGGCGGCCGGAGTAGCTGGCGGCTGGGCATCGGCGAAAGCGGCGACTGGCGCGAGCATCAGGCTGAGGAGCAGCGCGGCCACCGCGCTCCAGGCGCGAGGTCGTTTGGTTGGCGAAGCGGGGAATTGATTGCGTGTCATGCTGGCCGGACCTGAGAGAATAAACGGGTGATGTTCTTCCAGGCCTCGAAAGGCCGAGAACAAAGTGGGGCGCATTATTGCAAGTAATTCTTGTTAACAAAAGTAATAGCGTCTCTTTTTTTCCTGCATTGCTAGCCGCCTGTCTATTGCCGGCGCTAGTCTGTGGCTTTCCGATGGGAGTTTTCTGATGTCTGCGCCTACTGTTTTGATCGCCGGCTGCGGTGATGTCGGCAGCCGCCTGGCCACGCAATTGCTGGCGGCGGGGTGGGAGGTCCATGGCCTGCGACGCGACGTTTCACGCCTGCCCAAGGGCGTCATCGGCGTTGCCGGTGACTTGTTCGACAAAGACTGCCCGGCCACTTGGCCAATCGGTGCCGTGGATTACCTGGTGTATTGCGCGGCGGCCACCGATCACGATGAAGCCGGTTACCGTGCTGCCTATGTCCAGGGCTTGGAGCATGTGCTGGAGTGGCTGAACGACTACGGGCAGATGCCCAATCGCCTGCTATTTGTGTCCAGTAGCAGTGTCTACGGTCAGCAGGATGGCGAATGGGTCGACGAAACTTCACCGGCCGTGGCGGCGGGCTATTCCGGGCGTGTGATGCTCGAAGCCGAGCAACTTGCTCTCAAAAGCGGCATTCCAGCCAGTATCGTGCGCTTGACCGGCATTTACGGCCCCGGCCGAGAATGGCTGCTGACGCAGGTGCGCCGGGGTTATCGCGTGGCGGTCGATCCACCGTTGTATGCCAATCGGATTCATGCGGACGATGCCGCAGGGTTGATGGCGTGCCTGCTTGAGGCGGATCGGCATGGCGTGGCATTGGATGGTGTCTACATCGGTGTGGATGATGCGCCGGCAGCGCTGGCCGATGTGGTGGGCTGGTTGCGTGAGTATCTGGGCGTGACCGAATGGGCCGATGACGACAGCGTGCGTCGCACTGGCAGCAAGCGCTGCAGCAATGCCAGGGCAAAAGCGTTGGGCTGGACGCCGAAGTACCCGAGTTTTCGCGAGGGTTATGCGGCGATTCTTGAAGGGCGTTGCTGACTTTCAGGTACCGTAAACACCTGTGGGAGCGAGCTTGCTCGCGAT
>NZ_AKJL01000212.1 GCF_000282355.1 Pseudomonas sp. GM49 | reverse complement strand
CCCCCGCCGCGTTGTGGGGTATGGCGGTGGAGTTCTTCCACCTGCCCTGCCCGCTGACCGACTGGGAAAACCGCATGCGCCATGGGGCCGGGCAAACCGGCTATGGGGGTGGATTCATCGAGCATTACGTTTGGCCGGTCATTTACCCGGCGGGCCTGACACCCGGCATTCAGTTGGGATTGGGCGCCGTGGTGCTGGTGATCAACGTGCTGGTCTATCTTCGATTGATCCGGCAATGGGCCGCCTGAATTTTCAACCACCCGCCAAGGACTGAACACATGCTGTCGACCGTATCCTATGCGGCGCGGCAACCGGGGGAACGCTTCGATGCGTTGCTGTTCGACCGTCGCCGCTACCGTTTGCAACTGACCCCGGCGGGCGAGTTGCTGGTCAACGAAGCGACGCGGCTGATGCAGGACGTCTCGCGCCTGACCCGACGGGTCCAGGGAACGGACCGGTTTGCCTGACACCCGACGCTCAGTTGGCAATCACGCTTATGTTCCGGCCACTGGTCTTGGCCACGTACAGCGCCTTGTCTGCCGCACCGATCAGGTCTTCGGGGCGGACCAGGGAAGCGGCATTGCCGGCACACACGCCGACGCTGACAGTCACGCTGCCTTCCGGGCTGTCGCTGTGGGCAATTTCGGCCTGTAGCACCGCGAGGCGGATTTTCTCGGCCACCAGAAATGCCCCCACGTAGTCGGTACCGGGCAGCACCACGGCGAACTCTTCGCCACCATAGCGGGCGGCCAGGTCTCCGGGGCGCTTGATGTTGTCCGTGATGATCGCACTGACCTTGCGCAAACACTCATCACCGGCCAGGTGACCATAGCGATCATTGAACGGTTTGAAATGATCGACATCAATCATCAGCAGCGCCAACTCGGACTGACTGCGCCGGGCACTCCCCATTTCGGCATCGATGAAAGCGTCGAGCAGACGCCGGTTGGCCAGCCCCGTCAGCGCATCCTTGAGGGCCAGGCTTTCGAGGTTGCGATTGACTTCCAGGAGCTTGTCCTGGGTGTCCAGCAACTCGACCTGCACCACATTCTGCTGCTTCATCAGTTTGATAAGCCGAAACCCCAGTACGCCGAGAAAACTCAACAATAGCGTGACGATGCCGGCGCTGAGCAGCGTCTCCTTGCGCCAGCTGCCAAGCACTTCATCCTTGTTCAGCGCGGTAAAAACGATCAGCGGATAACCCTCGACCCGGCGATACCCCGTCACCCGCTCGACACCGTCGATGATCGACGTGATCGTGGCAGTTCCCGCACCGCCCTTGGGCAGCAACTGGGTGAACAACGGGCTCTTGGCGAGGCTGGTGCCGATCTCCGTCTCCTTGAAGGGTCTGCGAATGACAATGGTGGCATTGTCGGCGATCAGGTTGATCACGCCATTACTGCCCATGTCGATGCTGTCGTAGAGCTGCAGGAAATGACTGAGGTAGATCGTCGCCAGCGCCACGCCGGCAAAGCTGCCGTCGGGATGATTGACCCGGCGCGAAACCGTCATGATCCATTCACCGCTCGAACGGCTCTTGATCGACGGCCCGATGTGCGGCCCACGGCTGGGGTTGTCGCGATGGAAGATGAAGTATTCGCGGTCGGCGTTGTTGACGCCGGTTTGGCCGGCGCCATTGGAATTGGCGATCCACTGCCCTTTTTCGTCGAACACGAACAAGCCATGGAGCTGGCTCAACTCACTGCGCTGGGCGTTGAGCAAGGGCGGCAGCCGGGATTGATCCATACCATCGTGTTCCAGACGATCGACCAGGGTGAACAGCAGTGTGTCGGCCTGCTTGATCGTTGCCTGAGCTTGCGATGCCAGGGTCTGCGCAAGGTTGGACATCGCCACTTCCTTGTCATGCAGGTAGTACCGGCGCGAGCTCCAGGCTTCCCAGATCACGATAGCCGTCATCGACAGGCACACCGCGACCAGCAGGATCACCACCGAGCGGACCTTGAGCCGGGTCACGGTTGGCCGGAGCATTTCAATATGATCTTTGATCGACGGATGTCCCATGGTGCTCCCTGAGGGTCTATGACGGGGCGAACCTTCCTGAATCGCCTTTTTTGCTCACTATGCCTGATCCAGGCTCGCAACGATGTTAGCGCGACGCCTGCTTTACCGCCTCCAGCCACGCCGGATCCAGCCGCGTCTGTTCGGTATCGATGCCCAGCGCTTGCATTCGTTCCCTGTGCTGATCCATTTCGCGGATCAGTTGGCTGTGGTCGCTGGAGTTGCCATCGAGCTGATGCATCTGGTTCAACCCCAAATGGTAGAAACGCAACAGCTTCATCGCGACCGGGTCGCCCTTTTCCACGGCCGTCGTTACATGATGCATGACATTGGTAACACTCATCAGGCTGCGCTTGAGTTGCCAACTGTAGACTGCCGGCGCCATCCATTCCTGGCGCCAGAACATTTTGCGCATCAGCGCCACCATCGCCAGCACCGCAACAAACACGCCACCGACGTTGAAGTGCAGATTGTCGCCCCCCGGTGTGCCGAACAGAGCCACCGCCGCCGTGGACAACACCATCGCCAGTGCCAGAAAGATCAGGGCAATGATGACCGTGCTGCGCCGCGTCTGTTGCCGGTAGGTCTCGGCGTTCATGGGCTGGATTTCGAACATTGCGTCGGGTTTCCTGAGCTTCAATGGTAAAAAGGGGTCTGAGACAAAAAGACTGCGGGCCATTATCGCCTGCGCGAGGGATTTAGCTATGCTGGGGCTCCTTTTCATCTTTTCATCGTCAAGTGGGGGACATGGCGAGACCGCGCAGTTCGTGCCATCTTCTTTCATGAATACACATTATTCGGATGCCATTCGTGGTTGCTGTGTGAATGACATCGTTTTAAGGATCATTGAATGACCCAACGCCAAGTTATCAACGCCTCCGTCAGTCCCAAAGGCAGCCTGGAAACGCTCTCGCAACGGGAAGTCCAGCAATTGAGCGAAGCCGGTTCCGGCAGCACCTACACCCTCTTCCGCCAGTGCGCCCTGGCCATCCTCAACACCGGCGCCCACGTCGACAACGCCAAGACCATCCTTGAAGCCTATAAGGATTTTGAAATCCGCATTCACCAGCAGGACCGCGGCGTACGCCTGGAACTGCTGAACGCCCCGGCCGACGCCTTCGTCGACGGCGAAATGATCGCCAGCACCCGGGAAATGCTGTTCAGCGCCCTGCGTGACATCGTCTACACCGAAAACGAACTCGACAGCCAACGCATCGACCTGAGCAATTCCCAGGGCATCAGCGATTACGTCTTCCACCTGCTGCGCAACGCCCGCACCCTGCGCCCCGGCGTCGAGCCGAAGATCGTGGTGTGCTGGGGCGGGCACTCGATCAACACCGAAGAATACAAATACACCAAGAAAGTCGGCCATGAACTGGGCCTGCGCAGCCTGGACATCTGCACCGGTTGCGGCCCCGGCGTGATGAAAGGCCCGATGAAAGGTGCGACCATCGCCCACGCCAAGCAACGCATCCACGGCGGCCGCTACCTGGGCCTGACGGAGCCCGGGATCATCGCCGCCGAAGCGCCGAACCCGATCGTCAACGAACTGGTGATCCTGCCGGACATCGAAAAACGCCTGGAAGCCTTCGTCCGCGTCGGCCACGGCATCATCATCTTCCCGGGCGGCGCCGGTACAGCCGAAGAGTTCCTGTACCTGCTCGGCATCCTGATGCACCCGGGCAATGAAGGCCTGCCCTTCCCGGTCGTCCTCACCGGGCCGAAACATGCCGCGCCGTACCTGGAACAACTGGACGCGTTCGTCGGCGCGACCCTGGGCGACGCCGCCAAGCAGCACTACCAGATCATCATCGATGACCCGGCCGAAGTGGCGCGGCAGATGACCCAGGGCCTCAAGGCGGTCAAACAATTCCGCCGCGAGCGCAACGATGCGTTCCACTTCAACTGGCTGCTGAAAATCGACGAAGGCTTCCAGCGCCCGTTCGACCCGACCCACGAAAACATGGCCAACCTGAAACTGAGCCTCGACCTGCCGTCCCACGAACTGGCGGCCAACCTGCGCCGCGCGTTCTCCGGCATCGTCGCCGGCAACGTCAAGGACAAGGGCATCCGCCTGATCGAAGAACACGGGCCCTACCAGATCCGTGGCGACGCGGCGATCATGCAACCGCTGGACCTGCTGCTCAAAGCCTTCGTCGCCCAGCACCGCATGAAACTGCCGGGCGGCGCGGCGTATGTGCCGTGTTATCGGGTGGTGGCGTAGCAAAAACGGTATGAGCTTTAACGCCGCGGGCCACGATAAAGACTGAGCCATGGCTATCGCGAGTAAGCTCCCACACATTGGCTTCCCGGTTTTACGCGGGACTTGTGGCCACTGAAGGTCTCTGTGGGAGCGGCGGTGCGGCGGTGCGGCGATCCGACTTGCCCGCGATGGCTATGTGGCAGGCGAAGGGGTTCTTTGGGTGTACATATCCGTTTCTTCGGTAACGGCTACTTATGGTTCCGCCCTTACGGCGGGTTACTTGGAAAAGCCCCAAGTAACCAAGGGCTCTTGCCCCTGACGTTCGGTGCCTCGCCAAGGCTCGGCATTCCCTCGCTCCGGTCCTGCTCCGTGGGCCCGCCGCCATCCATGCCGGGTTGCCCACTGCGCAGAACCTCCACTCGGCCTCTCGAGGGGGCAAGAAGATCAAGATCAAAAGCCAAAGCCAAAGCCAAAGCCAACTGAACTCGTTTCCCTGTAGGAGCGAGCTTGAACTGGTCAACTAATTTTGGACA
>NZ_AKJL01000211.1 GCF_000282355.1 Pseudomonas sp. GM49 | reverse complement strand
CAGGCTGGAGGCGGCAAGCGCCTACAGCCGCAAAGTCGAAGGCTACGCACGGCAAGACATGTTGCCGGTCGACCTTGAGCACATGATGAGCAGCGAGGCCACGGAGTTGACCACGCGCGCCCGGGCCATCGAACGATTGTCCCCCGCCGAGGCCGTCGCGCTGCAATTGCGCAATCGGGCCGATGAGATGTTGCGCGCGGGGCGTACCTTGCGCATCAATCAGACCATGAGCAGCAAAACCCCGACCGAAGGTTATCTGGACTATCTGCTTGAACAGCAAGTGGTGGACATTCGCAAGGAAGGCGGCCTGCGCGACCTGGGCAAACGCGCCGACGGACGACGGGATTTCCTGCAGGAATACGAAGTGCGCGACCTGCGCAGCGAACCTGCACAAACCCTGTGGTACGCACACTTCCACTACACCTCGGCCAAGCCTCAGTTCAGCGACTTCGTCAAAGGCCACCTGAAACGGCCGGAACAACGCAACCTGGGCCTGCAATGGCAGAAGGACGTGGCCACCAGTGGGGGTACGGTCGAGGCGATCTGGCGCGGCGACATCGGCAAACCGCTGGGCAACAAGCACTTTTCCGCACTGTGAAGTAACAACCGCGGAGCACGCAATGTGCTCCGCCGTGCTTAGGGTCGACAGCGGCATCAACATGAGACAAACTCAACCTTTTCGATTTATCGACAAGTTTTACTCATGGAGCCCCCGGTGCTTGAAATCCGTCACCTCAAGACCCTGCACGCCTTGCGCGAAGCCGACAGCCTGGTGGATGCGGCCGATCGCCTGCACCTGACCCAGTCGGCCCTGTCTCACCAGTTCAAGGAGCTGGAAGAGCGAATGGGCATGCCGTTGTTCGTGCGCAAGACCAAACCGGTGCGTTTCACCAGCGCCGGTTTGCGCCTGCTGCAATTGGCCGACGCCACCTTGCCGCTGCTGCGCGCTGCCGAGCGTGACATCAGTCGCCTGGCCGGTGGCACCGCCGGGCGCCTGCACATGGCCATCGAATGCCACAGTTGCTTCCAATGGCTGATGCCGACCATCGACCAGTTCCGCGACGCCTGGCCGGAAGTCGAACTGGACCTGGCTTCGGGTTTTTCCTTCGCCCCGCTGCCGGCCCTGGCCCGTGGCGACCTGGACCTGGTGGTAACCTCCGACCCGCTGGATCTGGCCGGGATCACCTATGTCCCGCTGTTCACTTATGAAGCGATGCTGGCGGTGGCCAACCAGCACCGCCTGGCCGGCAAAGCCTACATCGTCCCCGAAGACCTGCTCCCGGAAACCCTGATCACCTACCCGGTGGAACGGGACCGGCTGGACATCTTCACCCGCTTCCTCGAACCCGCCGACATCGAACCGGCCCAGGTCCGCACCTCGGAACTGACGGTGATGATGATGCAACTGGTGGCCAGCGGTCGCGGCGTGTGCGGCATGCCCCATTGGGCGCTGCATGAATACAGCTCGCGGGGTTACGTGAAAGGCAAGCGGCTGGGTGAGAAAGGATTGTTCGCCACACTGTACGCCGCGATCCGGGCCGACATGCTCGATGCACCGTACATGCGCGACTTCTTGCTGACGGCCAAGGACACGTCGTTTTCGACATTGGATGGGGTTAGTGCGGTTCGATAAAGGTTGCTTGATCAACACCGATCAAATGTGGGAGCGGGCTTGCTCCGGGCGGCGATCCGACGAAGGCGGCATAACATTCAAGATTGATGTTGCCTGACACGCCGCTTTCGCGAGCAAGCCCGCTCCCACAGGGTATTGCGGTGTTCTTAGAGCTCGCGCCACATGTGGATCTTGTCGAAGTAATCCTCCCCCACCCGCACCGCCATCGGTTCCAGGCCGAACTGGACGAAACCGCAGCGCTGGTAGAGGTTGAACGCAGCATCGTTGCCGGCGGTGACGGTCAACTGGATCAGGCGCAAACCCGCATGGTTCTGCGCCTCGGCCAGTGCCGCCCGGACCAGTTGATAGCCGAGCCCGCGCTGGCGGACCGTTGGCGAGACGTACATGCCAAACAGCGTCACCTTGTGCCGGGCCTTTTCCCGAGGCTCGAACGCGAGGCCGACGATGCCGGCCAGGCGCCCTTCTTCGAACGCCCCAAGCACCACATCCAGCTTGCCGGCCAGGCGCGACTCCCACCAGCTCAGCGGCATCGCCGCCCGCTCACGCACACTCGAGGTAAAGGCCTGCGGGTGCAGGTCGTAGGCTTCGAGCATCAGCGCCCGATAGTCAAGGGCATGGCTGGCATCCAGTCGCTCGATCCACATGCTCAAGCCATCCGTTTTTGCTCAAGCATCAGCCGCAGTGCCAGCCCCGACAATATGAAGCCCATGAAATAGCGCTGCATCGCCAGCCAGGTCGGGTTGTTGACGAACCACGAGGCGATACCCGCGGCAAACATGGCGATCATCAGGTTGACGCAGAAACTGACGCTGATCTGGGTCAGGCCGAGAATGATGCTCTGGCTGAACACCGAGCCATGCTCCGGAGTGATGAATTGCGGAAACACCGACAGATAGAACACTGCGATTTTCGGGTTCAGGGCACTGGTCAGAAAGCCCATGGTGATCAGTTTGCGCGACGAGTCCGGGGGCAATTGCTGCGCCTCGAACGGCGAGCGCGCACCGGGCTTGACCGCCTGCCAGGCCAGCCACAACAAGTACAACGCACCGGCCCACTTCAACACCTCATAGGCCATCGGCACCGCCAGGAACACTGCGGTCAGACCGGCAGCGGCAGCGAACAAATGCACGAAGAACCCGGCGACCACCCCAAGCAACGAGATCACCCCGGCCTTGCGGCCCTGGCAGATCGAACGGGAGATCAGGTAGATCATGTTCGGCCCCGGTGTCAGCACCATCAGCAATGCGGCAGCGGCAAAAATCAGCAAGTCTTGAAGCGGGATCATGGGCGAAGTCCTTTGCGTAATGATCAGGCGATCGCGGTCAGCGATGCTCGATAGAACGGCAGGATCAGGTCCCGTGTCAATGGCGCCAGACAGACACCACCGTCGGTGTGTGGATCAATCCAGATCACCTCTTCGATCTCCGCCGCCGGGGTGACGTCTGAATCAATATTCAGCTGAAACAGCTCGGCGTGTACGACAAAGCCCGGCTCATTGGCAGCCGGTGCCGAGAAGTGGCCGAGGTAAACGGCCTGCGCCGGGACGATGTCCAGACCCAACTCTTCTTCCAGTTCACGGGCCAAGGCATGAACCGGCAGTTCGTGGGGTTCAATCTTGCCACCCGGCTGCATGAACGCCGTGGTGCCGCGCTTGCGCACCAGCAACGTACGGCCATCGGGGCCAATCAACAAAGCGGCGGCGATGTGGATAAGTCCGGTGGACTGGGCGGGAAACGTCGTCATGATCAAAGGCCTTTGACTCAAAAGCAGCAAGGATCACATGTCCGCCGCTCTCGATCAAAAACCAAAGCGAACAGCCGAACCGATTTTTGCAGATGCCGCTGATCCCCTGTAGGAGCGAGCCTGCTCGCGATGGACGCCAACGATAACGCGCCCTATCTGAATGATCGCGTTGTCCAGACGTTTTTCGCGAGCAGGCTCGCTCCCACAAGTAGATCGCAGCCTGTAGCTCGCTTATGCAGCTTCCTGGAAATCCATCTCCGGCGGCTGCCGACGGAAACCGCCAGTCAACACCGCCAGGTACACCACGCCAATCGCCAGCCAGCTCAATCCCAGATAAACCGCCAGATGATCGAGGCTGACCATCAGCCACAAATCCGCTGCCAGGCCAATGAACGGGAACAGCAGGAACAGCACCAGTTCACGCAGGCCTTTCTTCTCGCCACCGATCCAGTAATGGAAGATCACCGACAGGTTAACCAGGCTGAACGCCAGGAACGCGCCGAAATTGATGAACGAGGTCGAGGTGGTGACGTCCAGTTTCAGTGCCAGCAATGCCACCACCGCGCACAGCAGGATGCTGTTGATCGGCGTGCCAAAGCGTTCGTGCAAGGTGCCGAAAAACGCTTTCGGCAGCACGCCGTCACGGCCCATGGCATACAGCAGCCGCGAACCGCTGGCCTGGGCCGACAGGCCCGAAGCGAACTGGCCGACGATCAGGCCGATCAGGAAGATCGAGACGAACAGGTCACCACCGATGTTGCGGGCAATTTCATAGGCCGCCGAGTCGACACTATCGAACTGGAACGACGGATGGGCGATTTGCACGAAGTACGATACGCCGACAAAAATCAGCCCGCCGATCAGAGTGATCAGCATGATCGCCCGAGGAATGGTACGGCGTGGATCGCGGGTTTCTTCGGTCAAGGTGCTGACCGCGTCGAAGCCCAGGAACGAATAACAGGCGATGGCCGCGCCGCTCATGATCAACGGCATCTGCATGTCGCCATTGAAGAACGGCTTGATCGACCACAACGGCGTGCTCGCATCACCGCCGACGTAATGCACGCACAACGCGACGAAGGCGATCAGTACCAGGAACTGCACCAGCATCAGCAACGCGTTGATGCCGTTGGCCAGTTTCAGGCCGACGATGTTGATCGCGCTGGTAATGCTGATGAACGCCAGTACCCAGACCCACTGCGGCACGGCCGGGAATGCGGAGTTGAGGTAGGCCGCGCCGATCAGCCAGATCGCCATCGGCAGGAACAGGTAATCGAGTAGCACCGCCCAACCGGCGATAAATCCCAGTTTCGGGCTGATGGCCTTGCGCACATAGCTGTAGGCCGAGCCGGCCACCGGGAACGCCGAGGCCATGCGCCCGTAGCTCATGGCGGTGAAGAACATCGCCACCAGCGCCGCGAGGTACGCGGCCGGCACCATGCCGGCGGTGGATTGGGCGAGGATGCCAAAGGTGCCGAGCACAATGATCGGCGTCATGTAGGCAATGCCAAACAGCACCACCGACCCCAGTGACAGGGTGCGTTGCAAACGAGCCATGAGCGACTACTCCGAATTTTATTGGATTTATGGCAGAGCCGAGTTCGGCGCAAATTACGGGTGTTGCGTTGTTGTTATTCGGTCAGACAGGTGTGTCGTCCGGGAGGGCCTCATCGTCGGATCGCCGCCCGGACCAAGCTCGCTCCCACAGGGGATCTCGGGCGTTCACAAGGCCAATGTGGGAGCGGGCTTGCCCGCGAAGGCGTCAGTCCAGCCAACACAGAACCCGGATCAGCGCGCAGGAATCAGCAGCTCGCGCAACCCGCAGGCCCGCTCAACCACCTCTCCCGGCAACTTCAGCCGCTGATCATCCAGATAGCGATAATCCTGGCGCGCCGCCGACAGCTGATTCAGGTCCAGTTCAACCGCAAACTGCCCTTCCTCGCGTCCGGCTTCGAACAACAAGGTGCCCAGCGGATCGACCAATGCGCTGCCGCCGGCAAACAGCAAACCACCGTCACCCGCTTCCACCCGGTTGACCATCAGCGCAAACGCCTGGTTTTCCTGGGCGCGGGCCATGATCGCGGTGCGGTGGGTCGGGCCATACGGGTCCATATTGCCGTTGGTGACGATCAACAGCTCGGCACCCAGTTGCGCCAGGGCGCGGGCGCTTTCGGGGAATTCGATGTCGTAGCAAATCAGCAGCCCCACGCGCACGCCGTTCCACAGGCAGGTGGCGTAGCGATCGCCCGCCTCGTAGACACCGCGATCCGAGGCCCACAAGTGAGTCTTGCGGTACTTCAGCGCGATGCCTTCGGGGGTGATCAGCAGCGTAGTGTTGTAGAAACGGCCGTTGTCGTTCTCGGCCATGCCGATGGCCACGGCGATATTGCGCTGGCGGGCGGCGGCGATCACCGCACTGACGGACGGTCCGTCCAGCGCCTCGGCCACCTCGGCTACGGACTCAGCCGAAGGGAAACCCATCAAATGGCCTTCAGGGAACATGATCAGCTGCGTGCCGGCTGCGCACCCGGCAATGGCCGCCAGGGTGCGTTCGAGGTTGTAAGCCGTGTCATTGTCACGACCTGCCAATTGGGCGAGTTCGACCTTCATGGGTATTCCTTGTTATGGACCGGGCGGCAGAAAGATTGCCCGGTCGGTGTCTGTGCGCCAGTATGCGCAGCAAGCAACCGGGCGGGGAATCACGCCGCTGGGGTAACTCGATAGGGGTAGATGCATGACACTCTCGTTGGACGACATCGCCTGGCACCGCTCGGTGGGGCAACTGATCGACGCCCTGGACAAGCCCAATTTCTGGACCCAGCTGGTGCGTTTGCTGGATCAGTACGTGTCCTTCGACAGCTGGGTGGCCCTGCTTTTCAGCGCCGACCAGCGCCCGCAGGTGTTCGCCGAATGCCCCGGCGAGGACGGCAGCCCCGACCAGTTGTTCCAGGATTACCTGCGCGGCCTGTACCTGCTCGACCCGTTCTACATCGCCTGCCGCGAGCAGTCGCGCACCGGACTGTATCGCCTGTCGGAAGTCGCCCCGGAACACTTCGAGCTGACCGAGTATTACCAGCGCTACTTTCGTCTGAATGTGGTGGCCGACGAAATCCAGTTCAATTGTCAGCTCGAAGGTGACCGCACGCTGTGCCTGTCACTGGGCAGCACGCAGCGCTTCAGCAGCCAGCAGATCGCCTTGTTGTCGTTGATCCAGCCGTGGGTGCTCGGTTTGTTGCGCCAGCGTCTACCCTATGAGATCAACGAAGTCGTGGCCCTGGCCCCCGCACCACCGCAGGCCGATTGGCGGGTACAACTGGAAGCTTCGGTGCAGCAACTCAAGGGCGCGCAGTTGACCGCCCGGGAACTGGATGTCGGGCGTTTGATGCTCAGCGGTTGCTCCAGTAAAGAAATCGCCCGTAAGCTGGAAATCTCGGTCGAAACCGTGAAAGTCCATAAGAAACACATGTACAGCAAGCTGGGGATCAAGTCCCAGTCCGAGCTGTTTTCGATTTTTTTGCAGGCACAAAATGCCTGAACGTCCTTTGGAACGCTTTGCTCTTATGTGGGAGCGAGCTTGCTCGCGATAGCGGTGTGTCAGCCAACCAGTATGCTGAAAGTGATTCCGTCTTCGCGAGCAAGCCCGCTCCCACAGTGTTTTGTGTTTAGCCAAATTTACTGAGTCCGAACCCAAGGAAACCGTATGAGCCTGTCACTCCTGAGCCGCTACGCCTTCTTTGCCGTCTGCGTGATTTTCACCCTCGCCAGCCTGCCATTTCTTGACTATGACTGGGTCTGGCCGATCACCGCCGTCACAGGTGTCCTCAGTCTGGTCGGCCTGTTTGATCTGCTGCAAGTTCCCCACGCGGTGCGCCGTAATTACCCGATCCTCGGCAATATCCGCTATCTGGTCGAAGGCATCCGCCCGGAAATCCGCCAGTACCTGCTCGAATCCGACAGCGACGCCCTGCCCTTCTCCCGGGCCCAGCGTTCGCTGGTCTATTCCCGGGCCAAGAATGAAACCGCCGACAAACCCTTCGGCACGCTGATCGACGTGTATCAGTCGGGCTTCGAATTCATCGGCCATTCCATGCGCCCGGCGCCGTTGAGCGACCCGAGCAGTTTCCGCGTCACGGTCGGCGGCCCGCAGTGCACCCAGCCGTATTCCGCATCAGTGTTCAACATTTCAGCCATGAGCTTCGGTTCGCTCAGCGCCAACGCCATCCGCGCCTTGAACCAGGGCGCCAAACTCGGCAATTTCGCCCATGACACCGGCGAAGGCAGCATCAGCCCCTATCACCGAGAACATGGTGGCGACCTGACCTGGGAACTGGGTAGCGGCTATTTCGGTTGCCGCACCAGCGACGGTCGCTTCGACCCGGAGCGCTTCGCGGCGCAAGCGCAAACGCCACAGGTGCGGATGATCGAAATCAAGATGAGCCAGGGCGCCAAGCCCGGCCACGGCGGCATCCTGCCCAAACACAAGGTCACCAAAGAGATTGCCGAAACCCGCGGCATCCTGATGGGCGAAGACTGCGTGTCACCGTCGCGCCACAGCGCGTTTTCCACGCCCATCGAAATGATGCATTTCATCGCACAACTGCGTGAACTGTCCGGTGGCAAACCGGTGGGGTTCAAGTTCTGCCTCGGCCATCCGTGGGAGTTCATGGGCATTGCCAAGGCCATGCTGGAGACTGGCATCCTCCCGGACTTCATCGTGGTGGATGGCAAGGAAGGTGGCACCGGCGCGGCGCCTGTGGAGTTCACCGACCACATCGGCGTGCCGATGCGCGAGGGCCTGTTGTTCGTGCACAACACCCTGGTGGGCCTGAACCTGCGGGACAAGATCAAACTCGGCGCCAGCGGCAAGATCGTCAGCGCCTTCGACATCGCCAGCGTACTGGCCATCGGCGCCGACTGGGCCAACTCGGCGCGCGGCTTCATGTTCGCCATCGGTTGCATCCAGTCGCAGAGCTGCCACACCAACAAATGTCCGACCGGCGTCGCCACCCAGGACACCCTGCGCCAGCGAGCGTTGGTGGTGCCGGACAAGGCCCAGCGCGTATTCAATTTCCATCGCAGCACGCTCAAGGCTTTGGCGGAAATGCTCGCCGCCGCCGGCCTCGAACATCCGTCGCAGTTATCCGCCAAGCACCTGGTGCGACGCATGTCGGCGACCGAGATCAAGCTGTTCTCGCAGTTGCACGTATTCCTCAAACCCGGCGAGCTGCTGACCGGTGAAGTGAATGGCGAGTTCTACTCGCGGATGTGGCAGATGGCGCGGGCGGACAGTTTTGAGCCCAATGAAGTGGCAGCGGCCTGACGTTGGCTCCAGCGCTGAAGGTTTGGGACGACTTCAGCGCTCGCCGCCGATTATAAACAGGCGCGCCTCGACTTCCTCTCCCTTGAGGGTCTGCGTCTGTTTCCATCCTTTGGGAAATGTCACGACTTTTTCCGGCCGGGGCCTGCCGGTCACCCACCAGACTCTTTTGGAACTGAGTTTTACTGTTGCGACATTGTCGAAAAAAATCCAGTCCAACGTCTGAGGGATAAGAAGCCAGCCACCATAGTTGAAGGGACCGTCCGAAGCTCCTGTCGGCAATCGGGCGATGTAAAGCCTCGGCTGGATACCCGTGGTGTTGTAGTAGTGGAACGGCAAATACCAGTACAAGCCGTCAATGACCAACTCGTCACCCGCCTCGGCCTCCCTTTTGATGCCATCTGCCAATGTGTCCAGCCTGGCCATTTTACGAATGAAGGTTCCGTTCATCCCGTCTAGTTGCGAATACACTTTCTGCAGTCCATGTACCTCCCCTGCAACAAACACGCTCAAGCAGAGGAATGCAATCACAGGGCGTCGTTCAGCCAACTGGTCCAGCACAACGGCGACGAACAAAGGCAAACCGGCTGCGGCAAACA
Source organism: Pseudomonas sp. GM49 (assembly GCF_000282355.1). Lineage (GTDB taxonomy): Bacteria > Pseudomonadota > Gammaproteobacteria > Pseudomonadales > Pseudomonadaceae > Aquipseudomonas. The sequence continues at coordinate 20,978 of NZ_AKJL01000211.1, read as the reverse complement.
CCAGGTACCTGGGAACGAAGATCGGAACGGCCAATGACAAGAAAAATGCCGTGATGAGCGGTACGAAGAAGTAACCGATGACCAGCACGGTCGAGCGGCGATCGGTGCGCCCATACCGCAACGCCATCACACAACAGGCGATCACCACCGCCGAGACAATCAGCGTCCCCCACAACCCGCCCTCCGTGGTAGAAATCATCGCCGCACATTGCGCGATAAAGCTCGGCAACATCTCCCACGTGGTCGGCGATATCCATTCGAGCCCTTTCATTTTCCACGTCTGGTCAATCAGATGCGGCAACCAGGGCGAATACAGCACGACAATCGCGACATTGGCCAGCAGCCACTTGCGCACAGGCAACGATGCCGACTCGCCACTGCCCAGCCCCGACCAATACAGCCAATGCACCAGCACACAGAGCACTGCAAAGTAGTGCGTGTAGAAAGCCGCTGTCATCATTAGCACGTACATCACGGGATAGCGTTTGAGTTGCGGTTGCCGACTCCAGCAGACCAGCGCAACCGTGGCGCCCATCAGCCAGAAACCGACGAGCGTGTACATGCGCACTTCCTGGCTGTAACGAACCGTGATCGGCAGCAGCACCAGCAAAACTGCGGCGATACAGGCCGCTCTTCGCGTGGCGAGCAGACTCATCAGTTTGATACTGAACAGCACCGTGCCCACATCTGCCACGGCGCTCAGGCCGCGCACAGCCACCACACTGGCGCCAAACAGCATCGTCCAGTAATGAAGAATCACGTAATACAACGGCGGATGTACGTCTCCCGCCGTGGTGGACCAGATCAATGCCGGCGAACGCTCGCTCAGCATCAGGCTATAGCCTTCGTCGTACCAGATGATCGGGACTGAAATCCCGTGAAATCGAACGATCAGGGCCAGGGTGAGCAACGCCAGCACAATCGATGGGTAGATGACCAGACGCCACTGACGCACCTGAACATCCTCGGCCAGGCGCTCCATCGTGTTCATACAATCCTCTTCAGTGAGGGTTTGTCGGCCTGCTCGTCACTGCTTTTGATGATGTCCTGGATGACATAGCGGGGCCGATGCTTGGACTCCATATAGATGCGCCCGATGTATTCACCGAGGATGCCGATGCCAATCAATTGAACGCCGCCCAGAAACAGAATCGCCGTCATCAACGATGGATACCCCGGCACGTCATTACCAAACAGCACCTTGTCCAAAACCATGTAAACCGCATACAAAAGTGCCGCCAGCGAGATGATGCCGCCCACGTAGGACCAAACACGCAACGGCACCGTGCTGAACGAGGTGATGCCTTCAAGTGCCAGGTTCCATAGCTTCCAGATATTGAATTTGCTTTTGCCGGCGGCACGTGGCGCGCGATCGTATTCAATGACTCGTGTATTGAATCCAGCCCATGACAACACCCCCTTCATGAACAGCTGGTGCTCCGGCAGGCTCTTGATGACGTCAACGACTTTCCTGTCCATCAAGCGAAAGTCACCGACATTTTCTTCGATGCGGGTCGAGGCAATCCGATTGAGCAGGTGGTAGAACATGGCCGCGAAATGGCGTTTGAAATAACCGTCGGCCGAACGGCTGCGACGCTTGGCAAGCACCACGTCAGCGCCATCGGTCCACTCCTTGATCAGCCGGGAAATGACACTGACCGGGTCTTGCAAGTCCACATCCATCGGAATGACCGCATCACCGGTGGCATATTCCAGCCCGGCAAACAGTGCAGGCTCCTTGCCGAAGTTGCGCGAAAAATTAATCAGCAGCACATCGCTGTCCTGCCGAGCGATCGAGCCCGCCAGCAGTAAAGTGTGATCGGTGCTGCCGTCATTGATGAACAGGATTTCAACCTGATAGGGGCTTAGCGAGGGCTCCTGGCGAACAGCCTGGTAGAACAGGTCAATCGCCTGCTCCTCATTGAACACCGGAACAATCAACGAGACTTTCATGTGTCACGCCTGCGAAACACCACGTATTTTGAATACAAAAATCCAAGTACCAGACTCAATGCCGAAAACAGGGCCACGGTGAGCAAACCGTGCAATCGCCAGACGTCGCCCAAATGGCCGACACCCAGGCTCAACGCTCCCATTCCCGAAACAAACAGTAGATAACCGCCGACCGAGGACCTGGCGGCGAAAGTGAATTGCGCGTTCATGTAGAAGGAAAACGACGCAGCCACGCAGAAGGCCACCAGGTTGCTGACTGCCTGACTGAGGCCGGCCGCAACGCTCAGCAGGAAAAAGATCTGCCAGTGAATCAGGGTGTTGGCGACCCCGATCACCGTGTAACTGGACAGCCCTTTCCACAACAGTCTCATGTGAGGCTCCTGCTGCTTAGAACGTTGCACTCATTAATATTTGAGCCTGTCTACTGTCAGAAAGCGCAGGTTAACGGACCTTTCAGACCAGCGGTTGAGCCGCGGGGCAACGCCCGAGACATCCGGTAATATCCCGATTTTGCAATTGCCCGCGAATCAGTCCACCCTGCGCGCCGCCGCTTGGGCGCGTGGCCTTTGCGCCCGTGACCAATCCCATTTTCACCCGCTGTTACGAGTCTGCTGTCATGACGTTAGCGCGCGATAACCGGATCGACTTCTTTCGTGGTCTGGCACTGATCTTCATCTTTTGGGATCACGTGCCCCACAACCCTTTGGGGCAAATCACCCTGCGTAACTTCGGTTTCAGCGATGCGGCCGAGGTTTTCGTATTTCTGGCAGGTTTTGCGGCCGTGCTGGCGTACGGCAAAGTCCTGGCGCGCGAAGGCTTTCTGATCGCCTGCGTGAAAATCCTGCGCCGCGCGTGGGTGCTCTACGTGGTGCATATCTTCCTGCTGGCGATGCTGATGGGCATTGTGTTCTTCGCCAACAGCCACGTGGAAACACGGGATCTGGTGGAGGAAATGGGCATGCATCACTTCATCAGCAACCCGCAGCAAGCGTTGATAGATGAACTGCTGTTGCGCTTCAAACCGAACCTGATGGACCCGTTGCCGCTGTACATCGTGCTATTGGCGGGCTTGCCCCTGGTGCTGCCACTGCTGGTGCGCTAGGCCTGGGTGGTGGTCGCGATGTCGGTGGCGCTGTACCTGATGGTGCCGCTGGCTGGCTGGAACCTGGCGGCCATCAAGGATGGCGTGTGGTATTTCAACCCGGTTGCCTGGCAGCTGCTGTTCGTGCTCGGCGGTGCCGCTGCGATCCACAGCCAGCGCCCGCGCTTGCCCGAATCTCGTCCGCTGGTACGCCAGCCGTTATTTGTGAGTGCGGCACTGTATGTAGTGGCCGCGGGTGTGTTGACCGTCCTGTGGCGCTGGCCGGACATACACGATGCCGTGGTCCCGGCGAGCGTGCAAAACTTCCTGTACCCCATCAGCAAGACCGATCTTTCCCCTGTACGCCTGCTGCATTTCCTGGCACTGGCCTACGTCACGGCGAAACTGATTCCCGACAGTGGATGGACGCAAAACTGGCTGGCGCAGCAATGCTGCCGCATGGGCCGATTCTCGCTGGAGATTTTCTGCCTGGGCGTGCTGCTGGCGCCATTGGCGGACATGGTCAACGCGTTGACCGACGATGCGTTTGCCATGCAGATTTTCACGGCGCTGGTGGGTGCCGGGTTGATGGCGTTGCTGGCGATGTGGCTTGAGTTCAACAAGCGTTTGAATCGATCACTGAAAACTGTGCCCGCCTGATATGCCTGATATGTAGGAGCGAGCTCGCTCGCGATGGACCCAAGAGCACCGCGTTTAGCCAAGGAACACGCGTTATCGTTATCGACCATCGCGAGCTAGCTCGCTTCTACAGAAGCCGAACGCGCCGCGCCTTGTGAAGCATTGGTCGGTTGCAGCTTGAACACGTAGAACAGCACCGTCAGCAGCACCAGGAACGCAGGCCCCACATACAGCGCCACACGGGTGTCCGGGAAGTACGCCATCAGGCCGACCACCAGCACCAGGAATGCCAGCGCCAGGTACGAACTGACCGGGTACAGCCACATGCGGTATTTCAGACCGGCCTGTTCACTGGCGCTCAGGCCTTTGCGGAATTTCAGCTGGGCCAGCAGGATCATCGCCCAGGTCCAGATCGCGCCGAAGGTGGCAATCGCCGTCACCCAGACAAAAACCTTTTCCGGCACCAGATAGTTGAGCAATACACCCAGCAGCAACGCACCAATCGACAGCAGCAGCGCACGGCGCGGCACACCGTTGCTCGACGTCCTGGCGAACCCCGCCGGGGCCTGGCCGTTCTGCGCCAGGCTGTAGAGCATGCGCCCGGTGCTGAAGATGCCGCCATTGCAGGACGACAGCGCAGCGGTGATCACCACGAAGTTGATGATGCCCGCCGCGGTCTTGATGCCCAGACGCTCGAAAGTCATCACGAACGGGCTGCCCTGGGTGCCGATTTCGTTCCATGGGTAGATCGACAGGATCACGAACAACGCGCCGACGTAGAACAGCAGAATCCGCCAGAACACCGAGCCGATGGCATTCGGGATGGTCTTTTGCGGGTTCTTCGCCTCACCGGCGGTCAGGCCGATCATCTCCACGCCGAGGTAGGCGAACATCACCATTTGCAGCGACATCAACACGCCTTGCACGCCGTTGGGCATGAAGCCGCCGTGGGTCCACAGATTGGAAATACCCAGCGCCACACCGTCGTTGCCGAAACCGAAGGCGATGATGCCGATGCCGCCGAACACCATCGCAATGATGGTGACGATCTTGATCAGGGCAAACCAGAATTCGAATTCACCGAAGGCCTTCACCGCGATCAGGTTGATCGAGCCCATGCTGATCAGCGCAGCGAGCGCCCAGATCCAGCGCGGCACGTCGGGGAACCAGATGCCCATGTAGACCGCCACGGCAGTGATTTCCGCGACGCAGGTCACCAGCCACAGGAACCAGTAGTTCCAGCCGGTCAGAAAGCCCGCCAACGGGCCAAGATAGTCTTGGGCATAACGGCTGAACGAGCCGGCGACCGGGTTGTGCACAGCCATCTCGCCGAGGGCGCGCATGATCACCAGGATCGCCAGACCGCCGATGATGTAGGACAGCATGATGGCCGGGCCGGCCATTTCGATGGCCTTGGCCGAACCCAGGAACAGGCCGACGCCGATACAGGCGCCGAGTGCCATCAGGCGAATATGCCGCTCGCCGAGTTCACGTTTAAGCGGACCGCCCTGAGCGGTCTCGCCTTGGGGCAGGTGATTGCCTGTGGGCATGGGGGACATCCTCGTCTTGTTATTGGATATGACCACCGAGTGGCGAAGCGCTGACCGATAAGCCATCGCGTCCCGAACCGGCTCTGCTTCGTGAGCAGAGCTGTCTTGTAGGAAAAACCCGCAAAATCAGTGGGAAAAGCGGCGCCGAGTATTGCACAACAATGGTGCATCGTCATGCCCCTGCCAAAGCCGTATTTACCCCTTCGACATCTCTAAATAAGGCATTTCAGCCGACCACCCCTCCCCAGCCACAGCATCACTTGTGGCGAGGGGGCTTGCCCCCGTTCGGCTGCAAAGCAGTCGCAAAACAGGAAAACGCGGTGTACCAGACAATCACCAGTCGCAGGTATTAGCGCCGCTTCGCAGCGCAACGGGGCGGTGCGGCGATCCGACAAGCCCCCTCGCCACAACAACAACAACAACAACAACAACAACAACAGCCTTCTCATGCCGTCATTCCTTCACAGGTATCAGCATTTTCACTCAACACGTGCGGATCTACCCTGAACAACCGGGTACTAGCCTTGAATGTGCAATTGATACCCTCAAAAGGAAGCAATGGAATGCCACCTCAACCCAACTCCCACCGCTTGCGTCTGGGACGATATTCCGAAAGCGGTCGGGCATATCTCATCACCGCCGTTGTCCATGATCGTCAACCGGTCTTTTCGGATTGGCATTTGGGACGCTTACTTGTTGCAGAACTGCGCCGGGCTCATGAATCCAACGTGGTGAATTCCATCGCATGGGTGATCATGCCCGATCATTTTCATTGGTTGATGCAGCTGGAAGAAAGCAATCTGGGGCGAGTTATCGGAGCCATCAAGTCACGTTGTACCCGCAAAGTGAACGAAATCACCGGCCGCCGTGGCCCGCTCTGGCAATCCGGCTACCACGACCGGGCCATTCGCGATGGAGAGGACCTTCTGCCGTTCGCCCGCTACATTGTTGCCAATCCACTCAGGGCTGGGCTTGTGGATAAGATTGGCGACTACCCGCTCTGGGATGCGTGCTGGCTGTAAACGGACGCCCTTACACCAAACTCTTTGTGGCGAGGGGGCTCGTCGGATCGCCGCACCGCCCCGTTGCGCTGCGAAGCGGCGCCAAAACCTGCAACTGGTGATTTCTGACACACCGAGTTCACCTGTTTTGCGACTGCTTCGCAGTCGGACGGGGGCAAGCCCCCTCGCCACAACTGCTTCAATCAGCCTGAAAGGTGATGTGTCCATGCATCATTTTGCCCTTCACAATTTTTTCACCATTGCCAACCACCGTCTAAGCTTCAGACAAGTCCGATAAATCTGCGTGAATGGATCAGTCGACTATGGGCGCTTTGTGGCAAACCGATTCGAGTAAAACCGTGGTCCCGAATGAAGGTGTGGATGAAGCGCCGTTACCTGAAAAACCCCGTCGTTCCAGGCACGGCTGGGGAGCTTTCTGGCTATTGCTGTTGATTATCGCGATTGTCGTGGGGCTGGCCGCCATGAGGGAGATGCGCACCTCGAAGTTCCAGGCCCGGGAAGTCAGCAAATATGCCGCGTCCCTGAGCTATGAGCTCAAACCCGGCCCCAGCGATGCAATTCGCTATCCGGGCGACGGTCCGTTCGATCGGCGCCTGGGCTACAGCTCCCTGGATGAATTCCTGCCGCGCCTGATCAAGCGCGATTTCGTCGTTGAGGCGCAAACCCGCTTTTCCCCGGCGCTGTTGAAGTACAGCGACAAGGGCTTGTTCATACCGTATGCCGAGAAGATCCAGGCCGGGCTGTCGATCACCGATTGCCGCGCAGCGCCGCTGTATCAGTACAACTATCCGCAGCAGCTTTATTCATCCTTTGCCTCGATCCCGCCGGTGGTGGTCAACAGCCTGCTGTTCATCGAGAACCGCTTCCTGCTCGACCCCAGGCAACCTCTGGCCAACCCAGCAGTGGACTGGCCGCGGTTCGGCATGGCGGCATGGTCCCAACTGGCCAAGTTGTTGCACGTGCCCGGCCAATCCGCCGGTGGCAGTACCCTGGCCACGCAACTGGAGAAGTACCGGCATTCCCCTGATGGTCTGACGGTCAATGGCGCGGAAAAAATTCGCCAGATGATTTCCGCCACCGTACGTGCCTATCAGGCCGGGCCGCAAACCCTCGAAGCCCGGCAGAATGTGGTGCGCGACTACCTCAACAGCGTGCCGCTGTCGGCCGTACCGGGCCACGGTGAAGTGCATGGCATGGCTGAAGGGTTGCGCGTGTGGTACGGCTCCGACTTCAAACTGGCCAACGAAGCTTTGTCCAGCACCGCGACGGATCCAAAGACCATGGCAGACAAAGGCCTGGCCCTGCGCGAAATGCTGTCGCTGATGATTGCCCAGCGCCGCCCGTCGCATTACCTGACCAAGGGCCGCGATGAATTGGCCGACCTCACCGACAGTCACATTCGTTTGCTGGCCCAGAACAATGTGATCGATGCGCCGCTCGCCGCCGCGGCACTGGCCAGCAAGGTGACGTATCGCGACTGGGCGACCCAGCCGACCATTCAACCGATCGAAACCAACAAAGGCATCAGCGTGGCCCGCAGCCGCCTGGCCGGTTTGCTCAATCGCCCGCTGTACGACCTCGACCGCCTTGACCTGTCGGCCACCAGCACCCTGCAAGGGGAATTGCAAACCCAGGCCACCGCGTACCTGAAAAAACTCGCAGACCCGGCCTATGCAGCGGAAATCGGCCTGATGGGCGAACGCTTGTTGACCCCCACCAGCACCACCCAGGTGCGCTACAGCTTCACCCTGTTCGAACTGACCAAGGACGGCTCGCGGGTGCGGGTGCAGACCGACAGCACCGACCAGCCGTTCGACATCAACGAAGGCAGCAAACTGGAACTGGGTTCCACCGCAAAAATGCGCGTGCTCACCACCTACCTGCAAATCATCTCCGAGCTGCACGACAAATACGCCGGCATGGACGTCCCGGAACTGAAGAAAGTCGACGTGCCGGATCAGGACCGCCTGAGCCGCTGGGCGGTTGATTACCTGATCGAGAACAAGGACCGCGACCTGCAGAAAATGCTCGGTGCTGCCCTGGACCGCAAATATTCCGCCAGCCCCGGCGAAGCATTTTTCACCGGTGGCGGCCTGCATGTGTTCCACAACTTCCGCAAGGAAGACAACGGCCGGATACCGACCTTGCGCGACGCCTTGCGTGAATCGATCAACCTGCCGTTCATCCGCCTGATGCGTGACCTGGTGCGCTACACCACCTACTCCGGTGCGAACAGCAGTGCTGAATTGCTCAAGGACGACCGCGACCCGCGGCGCCAGGAATACCTGGCCGAGTTCGCCGACCGCGAGGGCACTTCGTTCCTGCTCAAGTTCTGGAAGAAGTACAGGAACAAGGACACCCAGGACCGGCTCGAGACCTTCCTCGACAGCATGCGCCCTACCCCGATCCGCATGGCCGCCGTACACCGCTACCTGCTGCCGCAAGCCAGTCAGCAAAGTTTCAACGCCTTCGTGCGCTCGCATCTCACGGGTGCCAAGCTCACGGAAAAGCTCACTGACGAGCGTCTTACGCGACTCTACGAGGCCTACGGCCCCGGCTCCTACGACTTGCCGGACCAGGGCTTCATCGCCAAGGTTCACCCCCTGGACCTTTGGCTGATGGGCTACTTGCTCAATCACCCCGACGCCAAGTGGGGCGAAGTCGTCAAAGCCAGCCAGTTCGAACGCCAGGAGGTCTACAGCTGGCTGTTCAAAAGCCGGCACAAGGGCGCCCGCGACAGTCGCATCCGCACCATGCTGGAGATCGAAGCGTTCCTCGACATCCACCAGCGTTGGCAGAAAGTCGGCTATCCGTTCGACCACCTGGTGCCGTCGCTCGCCACCGCCATCGGCAGCTCCGGCGACCGTCCCGCAGCCCTGGCCGAATTGATCGGCACCATCCTCAACGACGGCGTGCGCATGCCGACCCTGCGTATCGACAGCCTGCATTTCGCTGCGAACACGCCCTATGAAACCCAGCTGATCAATGACCCGGACGTCGGCAAACGGGTGATGCCGTCCGAGGTCGCCACCGCCATGCGCGAAGCCCTATCGCAAGTGGTGGACGCCGGTACAGCCAAACGCGTGGCCGGCAGTTTCAAACTGCCCGACGGCACGCCGCTGGCCATGGGCGGCAAGACCGGCACCGGTGACAACCGCATCGAAGCCATCGGCTCCGGCGGGCGGATTCTCAGCTCCAAATCGCTCAACCGCACGGCGACCTTCGTGTTCTATATCGGCGATCACCACTTCGGCACCCTGACCGCCTTCGTGCCAGGCCGCTCGGCAGAAAGCTTCACCTTCACCTCGGCGTTGCCGGTGCAGGTGCTCAAGGGCATGGCGCCGATCCTGACGCCGTATTTGCAACCGGGCACCCACACACAGTGCCTCAAAACCGAGACAACCGTCGCACGCTAGACGCAAGCATGGCGGTACATAGTTGTTTTTCCGTCTTCAATTTCAAAAGGGTTGAGGCCACGGCGAGGTTTTTCCCAACGTATTTTTGCGCTTTTTTTCGCCCTTTCCGCGTACCTATCCTGATCGCTCCACTCCTGATCAACGGACGATCAAGCAATGCCCAAACCACTCCTTTCGATGCAGGCGAATCAGCCTGTCAGCGCCCCTGCCGATAAAAGCATCCACTACGACCTGGTCAGCAAAGCCATTCCCGAATGGTTGCGCAAGGCGTCAGTCGCACGTGTCAGCGAGTTGAAAGATGTCGAGGTGACACTTCCCGACTGGTACAAAAAGGCTTCGCCAGCAGCGCACCGAAATCTGAAAAATGGCGTCAAGCTCCATTGGGTCGCGCAGAACGATGTCGACCATGCACTGAGCAATCTGCAGGACATCTACGCCTTCGCCAAACCTGTGCTGCAACAGGCGCTGAAAGATCGCTTCGGTGTCGTGGACGACGTCGAGCAGATCTGGCTGCGGCTGTATGCGCCGACGAAAACAGCCTGGTGGGTGCATGATTTTTCAGGCGGAACCACCAGCCGAACCGTTTCGCTGCTGGACGCTGCCCTGCATAACTTTTCCCGTGACGAGACTTTTTCCCCGGACTCCGAGTTCATCACCCGACCGAACACCCAGGGGCACTTCGCGGTAAAGCCGCTGAAACACAAAATCAGCATCGACCAGTTCAAGTCGTTGTGTCGCGAACTGAATATCGGCGCCAAATACCAACAGCACCTCAACGATTTTTTACTGTCGACCAATCCTGTCGCCAATAGCGTCTTGCGCCACAAGGTCATTCTCAGCCAGAAGAGCGCACTCAATGTCGCGGCACACATGGCCCTGATGAACAACGACATTGATCAGGTCGCGTTTGATCTGGTGCAGGGTGTGCTCGTCGAGCGTGCGAATCTTCGCTGGAATGGCCAGGCCGTTGGCTACTACAACCTGGCGATGATGGACACGCGAATGACCGGCATTGTCATGATTACCCCTGATGTATCGACCGCCAGCCGTCCTGTCCCCGTGCTGGTATATGTCCCGCATGACCCGGAACATCCGCTCAAGCAATACCCGTCGTCGCTCGAGTTCATGGCTGAACTGACTCGACAATTACGCGACGGCACCAATACCCCCCCTTATCAGCAGTTCTTCAGCAAGTTCGTGGAGCATCAACAACGCGGGCATTTTTTTGCCGGTTTGAATGACCGATTGAGCAAGGTGAAATGGCAGCCGGCGCCCCAAGGTTCCAACTTGCCCTCCTGGCGTGAAACCTCTGTGGATAACCCGAATCTGCAATTCAGTCTGTTGAATGTCGATGCTGATCGTGCAACCGTTTTCAACGGCAACCTCTGGGATTATTTCTACCGACAGAAACTCAACAAAATCCTCAACGACGCCCGGGAAATCGCGATTTCCACTGAATACGCCGACCGCATGGCGCGCTGGGCATGGTGGGACAACCTGAAAAAAATGCTCTCGGACATCCTCAATGCCGCCCTGCTGGTGGCGACGCCGTTTGTCCCGGGCCTTGGCGAAATGATGCTGGCGTACACCGCCTATCAACTGACCGATGAAGTGGTCGAGGGCATCGTCGATCTGGCCGAAGGTCGTTTGGCCGAGGCTGGTGAACAAACCCTCGGGGTACTGGAAAGCATCGTCCAGTTGGGCGCGTTCGCGGCGGGAGGGGCGCTGGGTAATGCCGCACGGACAAAGCTCTCGCCGTTTTTCGAGGGGCTCAAACCGGTGCAATTGGCCAATGGCCAGGCCCGTTTGTGGAACCCCGACCTCGCGCCCTATGAGCGACCGGGTCCGGCATTGCCAGCCGATGCCAGGCCCGATGCATCGGGCATTTACCAGCATCAAGGCCGCCGCCTCGTGCGCCTGGACGATCAGCACTTCGAAGTGGCGCAAGACCCGGTCACCGGTCAGCATCGAATCAAGCATCCGCAACGACCCGATGCCTATGCGCCTAGCCTGCGCCACAACGGTCACGGCGCCTGGGTCAGCGAAACGGAAAACCCGCGCGAGTGGGAAGGCTCGACATTGATGCGTCGTCTGGGTCACAGCACCGATGGTTTCAGCGATGAACAACTGGAGCAGATTCGTCAGATCAGCGGCACCGATGAAGGCGTGCTGCGCAGGGTGCATGTGGAAAGCGCACCACCGCCACCGCTGTTGACCGATAGCCTGCAACGCCTGGCTTCACCGGCCGTTGCACCCGCTCCGTTATCCCCTGAGATCGCGCCGCTGTTCGGCGATTTCCCCGAGCTACCGGCCACCGTTGCGGCACAAATTCATGCCCGCGCCAGCGCTGCGGAACGTCAGCGGATAACGCAAGAAAGCCGCCTGCCCCTGCGCCTGAGGACTCAGGCGCGGGAACTTCAGTTCGAAACGCAAACGGTGCGAGCGGCCCAGGGTTTGTACCCGAGCGCCTCTATCACTCCCGACACCGAACGCCTGGTGCTAGGCACTTTGCGCTTTAACACCGATACCTTTGGCGACCTGCGCCTCGATATTCGTCAGGGAACATTCGATGGCGAGTTGCGTTGCAGCGTCGGACCCGATGACGCAACGCGAGTGCGGGTACTGATTCGCGACGATGCCGGGCAGTATCAGGTGCGTGATGGTGACGATCAGCAGATCCATGAAGCCGATGACTTTTTCGAAGCCGTTCTGCAGGCCACGCAGGTGTCTGGACGAAACAGCCTGGGTTACAAGCCGGGTGACGGTGAGTTTTTCAGGCAATGGGTCCTGGTCAAATCGGCCCCGCCCAGCGCACGCCGGACCGTGCTCGCCACCCCGCCCGTTCGCCCTGTTGCCGAGCATGAAACGATGCTGTTGGTGCGTGGCGGCGGACTCAGCAAGGAAGGCAAAACGTTGCACGAACGTATTCAGGACCTGCATCCGCATTTTAGCGAGGTTGAGGTTGACAACTTTGCCGCTGCCCTGACCGAACAGGGCGAGCCGATGAAGCTGCTGGAGGAACAGAAAAACGATCTCAACCAGCTGCGCAATCTCATCGATCTCTGGCAAGTGCAAGCCGTCGGGCTGGATGCAGACAATCCGATTCCCTTACGCGGTGTTCGGCAACACATTGCCCAGCGCTTGCTCCATTGTTTCGAGCGAAAAAACACCGAACTTGGCAGCCGTACCGATCCCCATGCCTATGCGCTAGATCTGTCACACGATCGATTTCTTTTGCCTCTGGATCTGAATTCCGAATGGCCGAAACGACCGCAGCTAAAAAAGTTTCTGGACAAAGTCACGATCCTGAAACTCGATAACACGCGTTTTTCGGGTCAGCCCAACGGCCTGTTGAAAGACTTCCCTCATCTACGCGAACTCAGCGCCAGGAGCTGCGAGCTGACGGCTCTGCCAGAGAACATCGGCTCCATGCCACGGCTCGAACGCCTGCGCCTGAGTGAAAACGAGATCGTGCTCGACGCCCCTGCCGTTGAACGGCTCAAGCGCCTGACGTATCTGGAAATCCTCAGGCTCGACGAGAACCCGTTGGGCAGGCTGATCGACATCGGGCGCATGCCGCGCCTGAAAGTGCTCGGGTTGAAAGACACTGTGATCACTGCCTGGCCACAAGGCGTCTTCGCCAAACCCAGGCCTCGCGGCTTTGTACTGGACCTGCGTGACAACCCGATCGACCAGATTCCTGAAGTGGTTCCCGGCTCACCGCAAGCCTGGGTGGTCGCACGAACCCGGCTGGACGTCGGTAATCTTTCGCCGCTGAACCAACTGCGCTATCAGGAGTACCGGCGCTCATTGGCATTGCCACCTGAACCTGTATTGCCTTCGAACACCCGGCAAGAATTGGTGGTCAATTCGAATGCCTCCCTGGAACGCTGGAACGAAGTGCCCGGCTGGGGCGTCGAGCGGGCGAACATCTGGTCGGAACTGGCAAACGAACCCCAGGGCCAGCAATTCATGAAGGCTCTGCTCGATACCCAGAACAGCGCCGACTTCCGTGCCGGCGGCGCGGCCATGGAACAATTGCAGCAACGGGTGTGGCGCATGCTCGATGCCGTGTTCATCGACACCGCGTTACGCGAAAAGCTGTTCACCATGGCGATCGCACCGGTCGATTGCGCCGATGCCGGTGCCCAGTTGTTCAATAACATGGGTATCAATGTGCTGGTGTCCGAGGCCTATTCGTATTCCACCGATGCGTCAGAGCTGGAGAAAAAACTGGTGACCCTGGCCAAAGGCGCGGCGCGGCTGGAGCAAGTCAATGACATCGCCCGGGCCGACGTCGACAGCCGGGGTGGCAATCCTGACGACGTCGAAGTCTATCTGGCCTACCAGACCGGCCTGGCGGATCGGCTGGACCTGCCCTGGCAGTCCCGGGGCATGTTGTTCAGGCCCGTGTCCGGCGTCACCGACACCATGATCGATCAAGCCCATGACACGGTGCTGGCCTTGGGCGAAGGCGATGGCCTGGTCAACAGAATGCTCGAGCAGCCTTTCTGGGAAGACTATCTGCGCACTACCTCGCCAGTACGCATGGAAAACAACAAGCTGCTTTTCCTGAACAAGTACGAGCAACTTGAAACCCTTCGCGCCACTCAGCTTGAATGGCTCTCGGCGCCTGATGCCGACCGACCCGCCCTGCGCGAGCGTCTCAGATCGCTCAAGAACGATCTGCCGGTGCCGGACACCGTGCTCTTCGCAGATCAACCGATCAGCGACGAGACGTTTGATCGGCTGCTGGTCGACCTGGGTGACGATGAAAAGGAACTGTCGAGACAGTTGACCCGCGCTGCATTGCGCCGGGCCGGCCAGTAAGGCCGGGCGGTGAACCTGACAGCCGCTGCTGGCGTCAGGTTCACTGTCCTTCAAACATCGGAGTTCCGAATGACCGTGACATTTGCGACAGGTTTATTCAGATGGCCTGGTTTCAGGGCGCTGCGGCATTGAAAACCAGATGGACGTTGCCGTAATAGTGTCCGGTCTTGTAGCCGCCAGCGGGGACTCTCGGCTGGATGTCCAGCGCGAAACGCCCACCGGCGCGCGCCTGTTCTGCGGTCACCACTTGCCGGGGTTGCGGGTCATGGCTCAGCTCCTGGCCGTTAAAACTGACGCGCAAATAAATGTTCTGCTCGTCCCGGCCATTGGATAGGTACGGTTCGCTCTCCAGACGGGCCTCGATTGCGCTGGTGTCGTGCTTGACGTCGAAGTTTTTGCGCAAACCACCCAGCATCGATGTCGCGGGATTCCACAGTAACTGCTGTTCGAGGTGTATCCAGTTCGTTTCCGCCGGGATCACGTAAAAGCCCAATGTCGGAATGTCCACGGACACTTCGAAAGTGTGTTCTTCCCGGGCGGCGAACGTCGACGCGCTAGCCAGCATCAGCATGCCAGCGCACCAGGTGTTGGAAGTTTTCCTGCTCATGTCGGCTACCTGTCGGTCATTGCTTGCTGGCGATGCGCAGCGTTTTTTTCTCACTGCCTTCAACCAGATTGAAGCGGTACTCGCGACCGGTTTTCTTCTCGAACTCGAAGCTCTTCCCGGCGAGGATGTGATGCTTGGTGGTCGGCTCGCACTCGGTCTCGTTTTTCAACGAGCAGTTGCGAAACTCATCGATCACCACCACGGTGTTGCCGTTGTTGCGCAGGCGGTAGTGCTCGGGTCCGTCCTCTATCGCGGTGTTGAAACGACTGTCGCTCGGGCGCACGAAGAACACCGTGCCGAAGCCGGTCATGACGTTGACGCCAGCCGAAAGGTTCTTCTTGTACTCCTCGCGCTCCTCGCCAGACACTGCAAACTCGTCTTCCTTTTCCGGCACGACGGGCACAAAGCGCACCCGAAAATAACGCTCCCTGTCGCGATTGCCCATGAGCAGCAGGCGTGTGCCCTGCATGCCGTTGGCCGGCACGATCAACCGCGCCGGGCTGGCCATCAGGCCATCACGACCACTGGCATCCGCCCGGGTCTTGACCGGCACTTCGCGTGAGGTGCCATCGGCCTCGTAGATGATTTCCAGGATGTTGACCTTGACGAAGGCAGTGGCATCGCCACTGTTGAACACACGCTTGAGATAGGTGCTCTTGTCGCCGTCCAGATAGTCGTAAACCGTACCGACGTTGATCTGCGGCCCGGCCTGAAGGCCGACGGAAAACCCGCTCAGAATCAGTGTCGCCCACAAACGCTTCATACCTTGAACCTCATGACATTGAACACAACACAGGCAGGCGCCATCGCAAAATTGCCCATCAGATTTCCGAATCCCAGATCACCGTGACACTGCCTCTGTAGGTGGAGGCCACGCCGGGGCGCA
Source organism: Pseudomonas sp. GM49 (assembly GCF_000282355.1). Classification (GTDB taxonomy): domain Bacteria; phylum Pseudomonadota; class Gammaproteobacteria; order Pseudomonadales; family Pseudomonadaceae; genus Aquipseudomonas. Next base: position 4,994 of record NZ_AKJL01000211.1, on the reverse strand, counting down.
TCATGAATTCCATCTGATGCTGGGGGACCTCGAAATGCAGGGTGCCCGGCGCTCGATCCACATAAAAACCGGGTTGAAAATGCTGGGCATTTGCAGCGCCAGGGCGCAATCGGAGCTGCTTGACCGGTTTGCCGGCCATATCGGTCAAGCCACTGGGCAGGCTGACACTGACTCGCAGCTCGACCGCCCGTTTCGAAACCCGGTCATCGAGCATGCAGTCATAGGGAAATGCACTGATCTCGCACTCAAGCTGCATCTTGAAACGCGAGGAAGCCGAGATGTTGAAGGTCTGGTCTCGGAACAATCTCACCGGCCGCCGCCCGGCCTGCAGCCAGCTTTGCCAACCGCCGGCCGGCGTCAGCGTGACTCTTTCGCCGCCAGGTGGGATATCCACTTTAAGGGTGTGTTGCACGTCCAGGACGAAATCCAGGTTCAGTACCGGATCGTTCGGGATCATCACGTCACCGAAATCAAAATCGCCACCCGGGCCGAGGCGGTAAGTCAGATTCCCGGTATAGATCCCGGACCGCATGCCCAAAGGGTTGGGTGTACGCAATTCATAGGCAAAGTCGAGGTAGCCATAGGACATGCCAGGAATCAGGAAATTGGCGACTTTCACGCAGGGGGTCGCGTTGGGTGTTTTCCAGAAAAACGCATAGGTATTGGAGCCGAAAAATCCGACGCCGGTGGATTGGCAAGGAGGCGTCGCATACAGCCAGCCGGACCCCTTCCATAATGCATCGTGCCCTTCGCGAGCATTCGGAGCGCCCGTCAAATTGGCTGCCGTGTCGCTCAAAACATAATTGGAGCCAACTCCGGCAATGCGCACTTCGACCCTTTGATTGTCTCCCGTCTCCTTATTGGTGACCGTCAGTGAGCGCCAGTCTCCCGGCACCTTGAACATGGCACTGTTACGCGGGCCGGAATTGGCTTGCATGGGTTTGCTCGAATTCAAACGCGTCATCAGCCGGATGCTGAAGGTGTTGCTGTTGCGGCAGATGTCGGGATAGAACTCGCAGTAGCCACTGGATGGTGTCTTGTTGACGAACTCGTTGCGATGCGGATTAGCCGAATCCGGCGTAAACAGCGCCCTGATTTCCTGCGTTGCAGCGCTTGCCGCAGGAACAGCCAACGTGGCCAGCAACCCTAACCACAGACCGGGGCACCACCGTCTCGGCAGGTCCATTTTTCTATTCATCATTGCAATCTCCGCAAAATCGGCCCGGGCCGTTTACCCAGCCTTGCGCTGGTTGTTGGTGGCATCGGCCAGGGTGTCCGGGCTGCACCGCAGATCCCCGATCATCAACACGTTGTTCTCACGGCGATGCTTGTCGACATCGAGTCGGAACTGACACAGCAAGCGGTCGGCATGCCGCACTTCCAGCGTCGGTGAGCCGGCGTTCATTTCCATGGAGAAGAAGCCGTCGACTTCACTCACGCCGCGACTGGCGTGGTTGATCACGTGATGGCCCTTGAGTGGCTGGCCCTGTGGATCGAGCAGTCGCCCGAGCACGGTCAGGGTTTTCATCACCCGGATCTGGCGGTATTCCACGCCACCCTTGTTCAGGTGATAACGGGTGCGCGCCGGTGCGATGTTTGCCGCCGGAACATGATTGCCTTCGAAGTCGAAACTCACCGAGCTGTTTCTGTAGGCCGTCAGCGGTATGAAATTGCGTCCCGGGTGCAACACCGAGCTGCCGCCGCTCAGGTCATCGGCGCGCAAGGCAATGCCGTCGATGTCGGACTCGACATCGACGATCATCCCGGCGCCGCGTCCTTGATGCTGGCTGGTCAACGCCATGTGCTGGGCACCCACCACCAGAGTGCTGTCGAGGTTCAGGCCGCCAGTGAAATTGCCGTTGAAGGACGAGCGCTGGACAAAGCCGTCGCCGTTGACCGCATCGGTGCGAAAGTTAGCCAGACTCGACAGGCCCATGCCGTAGGTGTCGGTCAGGGCGGTCACCGAGACACTCTGCAAGACGTGGTCTTGCCAGTCTTTGCGATAGCCAAGCGAAGCATTGGTGTCGCGGCTGCCATCGCGGGCGGTGCGCGAGCCGATACTGCCGGATACCTGTTGGCCCTTGCCGCCGAGCGCCACGTTGAGGCTCAGGTCGACCCCGCGATTGCGCGCATCGCCGCTGCTGAAACTACCCGGGCGATCAAACAACGACAGCCGCCAGTTGGCGTCGCTGCCAAACAACTCGGTGCGCTGCGTCCAGCCCAGGTCTACGCCCATGCCTTCAACGTTGCCTTCGCTGTGGGAAACCCGCGCGTTGAACGAGTTCTTGCGGCTGATCCGGTGGTTCAGCGCCAGGGATGAGTTGCTGGTCTCGCCGGTGAATACATTGCGTTGGCGCACACGAGTGCCGTCGGGCAACGTGTCGAAAGTGTCGGTGGTATCGAGCCAGCTACGGTTATGGCTGATTACCAGGCTGCCGGCGCCATAGTTGTACAGGCCCTGCAGATCCAGACCGGTGCCATGGTCCTGGGTTTGATAAACGTTGGCATACACGCTGGTGCTGTTGGCCAGAGACCAGTCGACGGAGCTGCCCAATTGCAGCTTCTCACGCTCCTGGCGCGCGGACAGTCCCAGCACCACCCGAGGGTGCAGCAAGTAGTTCGCAGAGGCGCCGAAGGTAGCATCGCCACTGGCCTGCTGATCCCAGTTGCTGAGCAGTTTGCTTTCCTGACCGGCGAACAGGTTGTAGCGCCAACGCTCGTCGAGGTTGCGCCAGTTGCTGGGCTTGTACACCAGCTCCTGGGTGGTCGAGGTGATCTGGCCATCTTCGATCAGGCGCACTTCCACATCGTAAATGCCACCGGGCAATGGCCGGGTGTCCAGGGTCTGCAAACCGGCGGGCACCGATTGGGTGTTGATCAGCAAGCCATCACGAAAGATCTCCACCGAAGCCTGGCGGTTGGCGGTGACATAGATGGGATAAACACTGGGTTTCGGACTGTCGATTGCCAGGCTGTCGGAACTGCCATACATCACGCCCACGGCGGTGTCGGGGCTGGTCCCGAACGAGCGTGGTTGACGGGTCAGGCCTTCGGAATTGGGGGTGAAATAGCCCAGGCGGAAAAAACTGCCCTCCAGTTCACGCTGGGTGAAAAGTTCGTGTACCGCGTGGAATGTCTTGTTGTCCGGGCCACCAAGACGGGCCAGTTGCATGTTGAAGGTCTGGCTCCAGTTGCCCAGGCTGCCGCTGGCCTCGAGGCCGAAGCGTCCGCCCAGGTCCTGATCCTGACCGCCGTTGAGATTGATTTGGTTACGCACCATCAGGCCGCTGCTGCCACCTTCGGGTTGATCGTAAAAACGCCTGGCTTCGCTGTCGCGCTCGGCGTTTTCGGTGACGATCGACAACAAAGAGTTTTCAAGGTTGTAGTGCACCGCCAGCATCTGCTCCGGGCACTGCCCCGTGCAGGCACCCAGTGCCACGCCGGGTTTGAGGATGTCGACCCAGGTCTGGCGCTCACTGGCGCCGAAACGGCTGTCGCCGGTATCGGTAAAATCGAGCAACGTCACCCGGTCATCGCGGGACAACACAATCATCGCCTCGCCGAGTGGCTGTTGATCGAGCTCGACCCGAACCGCCAGCGGCACATCGAAAAAGTGCTCCTCGAAATCCGCCGGCAAGCCTTTGGCCTGGGCCAGCAAACTTCTGGGCGTATTATCAATTGAAGTGGGCGCCGCAAATGCACTGCTACATAACAGCAACGCAAGCGCTGCCGCGATGGGCGTCATCGGGAACATGAACGAGTACTCTAATTACGAAGAAGTTGAACCCGACCGACAAGTTGAAACTTGCCGGCCGGTCACGTTACTCAAGCAAGTAAGCGCTTACGACTCTTTCAATTTCAAAGAGCAACAGGAGGAACAGCGTCGAACATCATGGTGACGGCACCGGTGTAATCACCCGGGGTAAAGGTAGTGCCGACAGCCTTGATGTTGAGTGGGGCGCGGTAGTTGACGTTCGACTCGGTCTCGCCGACCACCATTTGCGGCGTCGTGGTCAGGACTACATTGTTGAGTGCCACTTGCAGGTCGATCGACGTGGCGCCGGAGATCAGCTTCGGCACGCTTTCAAGGCTGGCGTGTACCGAACCGTTGTTGTTGCGCATGTCGAAGAAACCGTTGACTTCACCCATGGTACCGGTGGAAGGCCGGAAGCTCATGTCCTGGTCTTTGTTGACCAGATCCGGATCGACCGGGACGACATAAAAGCCATTGGTCGGCACATGTGCAACCAGGCTGATGGAGTGACGGGCTTCACCCGCGGCAAAAACGGCGGAAGAACTCAGAGCCAGAACAGCCAGTGGAGCGGCAATCGCGAATTTCTTGAACATCATTCAGTACCTGTCTTTATAAAATTTTCGGTTCATTGAAAGTTCCGACAAAACAAAAAACCGTCACGAGCAGTTTTGTGTCCTCCCGAACTTTCAACGCCGAAGAATGATCAAGCAATTCTTCTGGAAAGCAAGCAGGAAAGTTCCATGAAGTGCGTAGCCAAAGTGCCACGACCATAGAAAGAAAAATACTGAATTATCGAAAAACTCACTGTTCGACTGTAAGAGACGGACTACATGAAGCCAATGATCAACTAATAACAGCCGGCAAAGACACAGCAACTTCTGTAGGAGAGATATTACATAATCAATAAATAAATGCGCAAATCGAATATTTAGAGAGTTAACACTAATTTCAACTTTTCCACCTCCATTAAAAGCAATTCCGGGAATGGTGAAAGCGCCATTTTCAATGACGGTTACGCCTGCCGCCGGATGCGCCGCTGGTCAGTCAGCCTTGCTCGCTCGATAAGATATATCTTAAGTTGTATCTAAACACGACGAGAGAAAGCAAAAATGAGAGACCATCATTCCCCCCACCGCGAACACGGCGACGGCCGTGACGGCTTCGAGAAGCGCCCCGGCCGCGAACGCGGCGGTCGCGGCCCGCGGGGGTTCGCCCCCGGCGACCTGAAATTGCTGCTGTT
>NZ_AKJL01000210.1 GCF_000282355.1 Pseudomonas sp. GM49 | reverse complement strand
TGGCGAGGGGGCTTGCCCCCGTTGGGCTGCGCAGCAGCCCCTATCCGGTTTCATCAAACGAACCGCATTGTCCTGTTTTGCGCCTGCTTCGCAGGCGAACGGGGCGGTGCGGCGGTCCGACAAGCCCCCTCGCCACAGGGTAGTAGCCGGTTGTTACCCGACCCGCTCGATAAGGACTACCTTGAATACTCCTGCATGCCCACGCATTTTCCAGAGGAGTCCTCCCCATGGCTGCGAAAAAAATTCTGATGCTGGTTGGTGATTACGTCGAAGACTATGAAGTGATGGTGCCGTTCCAGGCGCTGCTGATGGTCGGCCATACGGTGCACGCCGTTTGCCCGGACAAAGCCGCCGGCCAGACCGTGCGCACGGCGATCCATGACTTTGAAGGCGACCAAACCTACAGTGAAAAACCCGGTCACCTGTTTGCCCTGAACTTTGATTTCGCCAAGGTCAACGCCGCCGATTATGACGCTGTGCTGATTCCGGGTGGCCGTGCGCCGGAGTACCTGCGCCTGAACGAAAAGGTCCTGGAACTGGTGCGCGCCTTCGATAAGGCCGGCAAGCCGATCGCCGCTGTGTGCCATGGCGCGCAGTTGCTGGCGGCAGCGGGTGTCCTCGAAGGTCGCGAATGCAGCGCCTATCCGGCCTGCGCTCCGGAAGTGCGACTGGCGGGCGGTACGTATATCGACATTCCAATGACGGATGGCCATGTTCAGGGCAATCTGGCCACGGCTCCGGCCTGGCCTGCGCACCCGAACTGGCTGGCCGG
>NZ_AKJL01000209.1 GCF_000282355.1 Pseudomonas sp. GM49 | reverse complement strand
GCTGCTGCGCAGCCCAACGGGGGCAAGCCCCCTCGCCACATAGGTGTGTTCGCAACTGTACGGATAAGTCTGTGCCTAGCTGTAACAGCGGACAACCCATGGTTTATGGCTATATGGAGCCTTACCCCATCACCCAAAACTCTGGTTGCCATCATGTCCTCGCGAGAAAACACCGGCATGGCCCTGGGCCTGCTCGGCGTTGTGATCTTCAGCCTCACCCTGCCCTTCACGCGGATCGTCGTGCAGGAACTCCACCCTCTGCTCAACGGCCTGGGCCGGGCACTGTTTGCGGCGGTTCCGGCAGCCTTGCTGTTGCTGTGGCACCGGGAAAAATGGCCGACCTGGAAGCAGGTCAAAGGCCTGACGCTGGTGATGGCCGGGGTGATCCTCGGTTTCCCGGTACTGTCGGCCTGGGCCATGCAAACCTTGCCGGCGTCCCACGGTGCGCTGGTCAACGGTTTGCAGCCGCTGTGCGTGGCGCTGTACGCCGCGTGGTTGTCCCATGAGCGGCCTTCGAAAGCCTTCTGGGCTTGCGCCGCACTGGGCAGTGCGCTGGTACTCGGTTATGCACTGATCAGCGGTGCCGGCAGTATTCAGGCCGGTGACTTGCTGATGCTGGGCGCCATTGCAGTGGGCGGATTGGGGTACGCCGAGGGAGGTCGACTGGCCAGGGAAATGGGTGGCTGGCAGGTGATCTGCTGGGCGCTGGTGCTGTCGACGCCGTTGCTGATCGGCCCCGTGGTGTATCTGGCGCTGCAACATCAGGGCGAGATTTCCGCCAAGACCTGGTGGGCCTTCGGTTATGTCTCGCTGTTTTCGCAGTTCATCGGCTTCTTCGCCTGGTACGCCGGGCTCGCCATGGGCGGCATTGCCCGGGTCAGTCAGATCCAGTTGCTGCAGATCTTCTTCACCATCGCCTTCTCGGCGCTGTTCTTCGGTGAACATGTGGAGCCGATTACCTGGCTGTTTGCTGGCGGGGTGATCGTGACGGTGATGCTGGGCCGCAAGACCGCAATCAAACCCCATGTGGGAGCGGGCTTGCTCGCGAAAGCGGCTCCACATTCAACACCAATATCGACTGACCCAACGCCTTCGCGAGCAAGCCCGCTCCCACAGGATCAGAGGTAGCCGTCAGCCCGGAGCAGGGTTTCCAGACAATGCTCGCTGATGTGATAGAAATCCTTCAGCTCCTGGATCTTCGCCAGCAGCTGAGCCGGGGCCACCGGCTCAGCGCGCTTGACCGCCAGGATCATCTTGTTCTTGTTGGTGTGGTCCAGTGAGATGAACTCGAACACCTTGGTCTCATAGCCGCAGGCCTCAAGGAACAACGCACGCAAACTGTCGGTGACCATCTCCGCCTGCTGGCCCAGGTGCAAGCCGTATTGCAGCATTGGCTTGAGCAGCGCCGGGCTCTGGATTTGCAGGCGGATCTGTTTGTGGCAGCACGGCGAGCACATGATGATCGAGGCGCCGGAGCGGATGCCGGTGTGGATCGCATAATCGGTGGCGATGTCGCAGGCATGCAGGGCGATCATCACGTCCAGTTCGCTCGGCGCCACGCTGCGCACGTCACCGCACTTGAACACCAGGCCGGGGTGCTCAAGCTTGGCGGCAGCGGTGTTGCACAAGGTGACCATGTCTTCACGCAGCTCGACGCCGGTCACCTCGCCTTCGGCCTTCAAGGTGTTGCGCAGGTAGTCATGGATGGCGAAGGTCAGGTAGCCCTTGCCCGACCCGAAGTCCGCCACACGCACCGGTTTGTCCAGCGCCAGGGGCGACGAGGTCAGCGCATGGCTGAACACTTCGATGAACTTGTTGATCTGCTTCCACTTGCGTGACATCGCGGGGATCAGTTCATGCTGCTTGTTGGTCACGCCAAGGTCGGCGAGAAACGGCCGGCTCAAGTCCAGAAAGCGGTTTTTCTCGCGGTTGTGCTCGGCGGATGGCACTTCACGCAATTGCTGAGGTTTGCTCTTGAACAGCGATGACTTGCCCTTTTTGCTGTATTCGAGCTGGGCTTCGTCGGTCAACGACAACAAATGCGCATTTTTGAACGACGCCGGCAGCAGCCCGGCAATGCTCGCCACGCCTTCGGCCAGCGGCAGGTTCCTGGTGATATCGCGAGTCTTGTAGCGGTAGACGAAGGACAGGCATGCCTGCGCCTTGACCGTCACCGGCTTGATGATGATCCGCTGCAGGTCCGCTTCATCGCCGGCGTATTTGGCCAGTATCAGTTTGATAAAGGCGTTTTGATCGAGGCTGGTTTGCAGCAGTTCGATGAACCGGGCGTGATGATCCGGCGCGAGGCTGGCGGGAGTGGCGGTGACGGACATGGAAAAAACGGCCTCAGGCGATGCAAATCGGAGAATGCCGGTATTTTAAGGGGGACGAGGACTTTGGGCACGGGGTTATTTTGTGGCAGGTCCCAGTCATTCAGCCCAGGACCTCTATATAACCGTTGAAACCTCAGGGTTCCACCAGGCGAAGCCTGCGGCTGTTCGGCGAGTTAATGATGTGTTTGACGATCAGCCCCACTGGCACCGCCCAGGTCAGGCCATTGGCAGGGTCAGTCACCACGGCGACCGTTTCGGAACTGGCATCGATGTCCAGGCGCCGACGGTCGTTGCACGACTTGAGTACGCCATAGGCACGGCTAACCAGCCTTTCTGCCAGGTGCATCGGTACATCCATATTCTGCAGATGCTTCACCGCACGACAAAACAGGACTTGATCATCGATCCCCCCTTCACTTTCATGACGCCCCAGAAACGCCTGGGCAATATCCAATAGCTCCTCATTCAGATCTGCATTTTCATCGATGACCTTCATGCTTACGTCTCCTGCGCTACTTCTGTCGTTGCAGGATTGACTGCAGCAGGCCGGGCGGCATGGCGCAAATCGGGTCCGGCGCAAGGCAGGCGTACGGCCGGATTGGGCATGCCACTGGGCGAAAGTTCATGGGTCATTTCAAATTCGGCACGTACCGACCAACCGCACGCTTCCGACGTACATTGCAAATACGCCACCCGCAGAAAAATATGTCGGCCCTCGCTGGTGCGGATGCGCATCCTGTTCAAGCAGTGCGGGCACACCATTTTATAAGTACTCATACTGGATTCCCGGTGGTCATTGGGTGGCAATCAACCTGATCAAACGCAATACTGTTTGAGACATTCATCGCGGTGCTCCGGCCTTGCGAACAGTGTCTGCCAGACATAAGGAAGTGCATCGGGCAGACGCGTAATGGGTTCGAGCCATGCTCGTAGGAAATCACCCTGATACCATTAGGAAGTTTCGTCATCGTATTCTTCTGACTCATCTTTGATGATTGATTACTTACAAGAAAAAAAGTACTCATTACGCATAAATTAGGCACTCAAAAAGCATATGTCAAAAGGAAGAGGCTCAAATTGCGTAGCAAAAAATCACAAGCTGTTCTGGCTCGACTAAAGCAAGTTACGGGTACAAAAACCGATGCTTCTTTATCTTCCGCCTTACAGATCAGCCCGCAAACCCTTAGTAGCTGGCGAGGCCGCGACAGCACGCCATACTCATTATGCGTAGAAATCGCTCAAGCCCGGGGGATCTCCCTTGACTGGTTGCTGCTGGGTGAAGGACCGATCCTGAGACAAACCGTTACTGATTCCCCGGAGGGTAGTCAGGAAAACACAATACGGGAAAACACCATTCTCGCGCTCTGGCGGTTGCTCGACGAAGATGATCGCTGCGCCATACAAAACGCATTGGAGGAAAAGCAACGACTGCGTGATATGGAACTCAGGCTTTGCGAAATGGCCTCTATTCTGGCAACACTCAAACCTTCGAATGAAACTTGATGACCTATGTAATCCGAAGTTTCATTGCTTGAAGACGTGCCATGGGCAACAGGTAGAAATGCGCTGATAACACGCCACCCTGAATACACCTGGACAACCCATTCACGGACCATCATTTGCGCCCTCTCAAGTGTCGAATGATTTCGCCGATACCGGCGCCATCGATCCATTGCATGAGCTTGAGGCTGATGGGAATAACGATCAGCGCGCAAAAAAAGGCTGTTACGCCTTCTGTCAGAAAAGGCGCCAGCGGATGTGCGACAGGCGTAAAGAGGTATCCGACACCGGCAGACAGCAACAAGGAACCGATGCGCTGCCAGGTCTTGAAGTTATTGCGGGCAGTAGTGACCAGCCATGCGCCGAGCATTGCGCCGAACAGTACCTCTCCATTAACGACTGGCAGCGATGCAATCCCCATTCCCAGCATGAGCCCACTGATACCGTTGTAGGTCGAATCAGTCAGGCTCATGCACACCTCGCGCAACGACCGAGTCCACGATGATCGCTCCCGACTCGATCGCCTTGAGCAAGGCGCAAGTGCGAGAGCTGACGTCGAACTTTCGGCGGATATTGGCGAAGTGAAAATTGACGGTAGACTCCGTGCAATTCTCGATCCTGGCGATTTCCCAGGAGGTCTTGCCCTTGAAACACCACATCAGGACTTGAGTTTCTTTCGCCGTCAGCTTCGCCGTTGGTGTACTTCCCTCTCCGCCAGGCGCTACCCGTGCCAAAGAGTCAATCGATTGTCGGGTTGTCATAAGAATCCCTCTTCGCGGGAACACCCGTCGCTGGGCGTCCACTGTTAGAGAGAAATACTGACGACCAGGCCGAACCCGGACAATCAACGGGAGTTGTAGCGACGAGCGCTACACAATGCGATGAAAAGTCTTAGCCGAGCACCACCAACCGGTTCGGCAACTCATTGCGCACGTGGGTCACTGGCACATGCACCTTGAGCAGCTCGCCACAGGCTTCGATACACTGGACGAACCCCTGCAGTGTCTGCCCCTGTTTCACCTGCCGGGTAAACGTGGCGACGATCGCGTCCCAGTTCTTGTTGTCCAGGCGACTGGAAATCCCTTCATCCACCAGGATCTCCACATAACGCTCGGCCTCGGAAACGAAAATAAGCACGCCGGTGCTGCCCTCGGTGTGGTGCAGGTTCTGCTCCAGGAACTGCCGGCGCGCCAGGTTCGAGGCGCGCCAGTGGCGCACCGAGCGCGGGATCAGATGGGTGGTGACTTTCGGCAGGCGGAACACCAGGCACAGCACGATGAAGATGGCCCATTGCACCAGCAGCAGGCTGTGCAGGGTCAGCCAACCGGTGAAGTAATGCACGATGCCCGGCACCAGCAGCGCCAGCAGGCTGGCCCACAGCAACGGGATGTACGCATAGTCGTCGGCGCGGGCCGCGAGCACGGTTACCAGTTCTGCATCGGTGTCGCGCTCGACCCGGGCAATGGCCTCGGCCACTTTGCGTTGCTCGTGTTCAGTCAGTAATGCCATGTCGTGAATTGCCTGCTCATTTTTATTATCACCAGCCGCCGGACGAACCGCCCCCGCCGAAACTGCCCCCGCCGCCGCTGAAGCCTCCACCTCCACCGCCGCCGCCAAATCCACCACCGCCAAAGCCGCCCCCGGATCCACCCGAGCCGCCCCGGCCGGCGGGAAGGATACCGAGCATCTGGCACACAAAAACAGTCAGGATGAACAACATCAGCAAAAACACCAACAACCCGGGATGCCGCGAGACAAAATCGTCCCCCGGATCGCCTCTGGATTCATACGCCGTGGAAGGTTCGTCCAAGGGGTTGCCGCCCAGCACTACCAGCATCGCCGCCACGCCGTCACTGATGCCTTTACTGAAATTTCCGGTCTTGAACGCCGGGGTGATGACCTGATTGATGATCACCGAACTCTGGGCATCGGTCAGGCGATCCTCCAGGCCGTAACCGACTTCGATACGCAGCCGGCGCTCGTCCCGGGCAACGATCAGCAAGGCGCCGTTGTTCTTGTCCTTCTGCCCGATGCCCCAGTGGCGGCCGAGTTGGTAACCGAAGTCGGCGATGTCGGTACCCTGCAAATCCGGCAAAGTCACGACCACAAGCTGCTCGCCGGTGGCTTGTTCATGGGCCTGAAGTTGTTGGGTGAGCTGCTGGCGCACCGATGGCTTGATCATCTGCGCGTTGTCGACCACCCGCCCGGTCAGCGCCGGGAAGCTCAGCTCGGCGCGGGCCGTGATCGCCACCACCCATAATAAAAGCAACAGGCCCGTTTTCAGGACGCGCATTGGCAACCTCTTGCGTGGTGACGCCGATGACCGCTTTTCAGAATTTGACCTCTGGGGCCTTTTCCGAACCCGGTGTGGCTTCGAAGGTCTCGCGCACCGGCAGGTTGCTGTACATCACGCTGTGCCACAAACGGCCGGGGAAGGTGCGGATCTCGGTGTTGTATTTCTGCACTGCGAGGATGAAATCGCGCCGGGCCACGCTGATCCGGTTCTCGGTGCCTTCAAGCTGCGATTGCAAGGCGAGAAAATTCTGGTTGGCCTTGAGGTCCGGATAACGCTCGGAGACCACCATCAACCGGCTCAAGGCGCCACTGAGCTGATCCTGGGCCTGCTGGTACTGCTTGAGTTTTTCCGGGTTGTCGAGGGTCGAGGCATCCACCTGGATCGAAGTGGCCTTGGCCCGGGCCTCAATAACCGCCGTCAGTGTCTCTTCTTCATGTTTGGCGTAGCCCTTGACGGTTTCCACCAGGTTGGGGATCAGGTCGGCGCGCCGCTGATACTGGTTCTGCACCTGACCCCAGGCGGCCTTGGCCTGTTCGTCGAGAGTCGGGATGTTGTTGATGCCGCAGGCGGTCAGCAACGTGGCCAGCATCAGCAGCGTGGCGACCTGCAGGCGCGATCGGTAGGTTGGACTTGCATTCATCAGGATGATGCTCCCTTGTACATTTCATGAAAAAACCGACCGTGAATCCTTCTGAGCCGGCTCTTGGGGCATAATCGCCCGCGCCTCTGGATTGCAACGGGCCAATGGGCTAAAAAGAGGCCCTGCGCGAAAACGTAACCGCCATTTGGCTGTCGTATTCCGAGCCTGCATCCGAACAACAATAGTCGCTCCCTAAATTTTGGCTGGCCGGCGTGTGCATCGCCGTTTGGGCCCTTGAGAAAACTATTCATGAAGAAGCTGTGTTTGCTGGGCCTGTTCGTCAGCCTGGCCAGTCATAACGTATTGGCCGCCACGACCCCCGCACCTCTGGAGAACAAGGACGCCTTCATCAGCAACCTGATGAAGCAAATGACCCTCGATGAAAAAATCGGCCAGCTGCGCCTGATCAGCATCGGCCCGGAAATGCCCCGGGAGATGATCCGCAAGGAAATCGCGGCGGGTAACATCGGTGGTACGTTCAACTCGATCACCCGCCCGGAAAACCGTCCGATGCAGGACGCGGCCATGCGCAGCCGCCTGAAGATCCCGATGTTCTTCGCCTACGACGTGATCCACGGCCACCGCACCATTTTCCCGATCCCGCTGGCCCTGGCCTCGAGCTGGGACATGGACGCCATCGGTCTGTCCGGGCGCATCGCCGCCAAGGAAGCCGCGGCTGACAGCCTCGATATCACCTTTGCGCCGATGGTCGACATCTCCCGCGACCCGCGTTGGGGCCGCACCTCCGAAGGCTTCGGCGAAGACACGTACCTTGTGTCGCGGATTGCCGGCGTGATGGTCAAGGCGTTTCAGGGCACCGGCGCGAACGCAGCCGACAGCATCATGTCCAGCGTCAAGCACTTCGCCCTGTACGGCGCGGTCGAGGGTGGCCGCGACTACAACATAGTCGACATGAGCCCGGTCAAGATGTACCAGGACTATCTGCCGCCGTACCGCGCCGCCATCGATGCCGGCGCTGGCGGGGTGATGGTCGCGCTGAACTCGATCAACGGCGTGCCGGCCACCGCCAACACCTGGCTGATGAACGACCTGCTGCGCAAGGAATGGGGCTTCAAGGGCCTGGCGGTCAGCGACCACGGGGCGATTTTCGAGCTGATCAAGCACGGCGTCGCCGCCGACGGTCGCGAAGCGGCGAAGCTGGCGATCAAGGCCGGCATTCACATGAGCATGAACGACACCCTGTACGGCAAAGAGCTGCCCGGGCTGCTGAAGTCCGGCGAAATCCAGCAGAGCGACATCGATAACGCTGTGCGTGCGGTACTCGACGCCAAGTACGACATGGGCCTGTTCAAGGACCCGTACCTGCGCATCGGCAAGGCCGAGGATGACCCGGCCGATACCTACGCCGACAGCCGCCTGCACCGCGCCGAGGCTCGTGATGTGGCGCGTCGCGGCCAGGTACTGTTGAAGAACCGGAACGAAACCCTGCCGCTGAAGAAAACCGCGAAAATCGCCCTGGTCGGCCCGCTGGCCAAGGCGCCAATCGACATGATGGGCAGTTGGGCCGCCGCAGGTAAGCCGGCGCAATCGGTGACCCTGTTCGACGGCATGACCAACGCCCTGGGCGACAAATCGACTCTGATCTACGCCCGTGGCGCCAACATCACCAGCGACCCGAAAATCCTCGGTTACCTGAACTTCCTCAACTTCGACGCCCCGGAAGTGGTGGATGACCCACGCCCGGCGAACGTGCTGATCGACGAAGCGGTGAAAGCGGCCAAGGATGCGGATGTCGTCGTTGCCGCCGTCGGCGAATCCCGTGGCATGTCCCACGAATCGTCGAGCCGCACCGACCTGAACATCCCGGAAAACCAGCGCGAGCTGATCCGTGCCCTGAAAGCCACCGGCAAACCGCTGGTGCTGGTGTTGATGAACGGTCGTCCACTGACGATCCTCGAAGAGAAAGAACAGGCTGACGCGATCCTGGAAACCTGGTTCACCGGCACCGAGGGCGGCAATGCCATCGCCGACGTGCTGTTCGGCGACTACAACCCGTCGGGCAAACTGCCGATCAGTATTCCGCGTTCGGTCGGCCAGATTCCGACCTACTACAACCACCTGACCATTGGCCGGCCGTTCACACCGGGCAAACCAGGCAACTACACCTCGCAGTATTTCGATGACACCACAGGTCCCCTGTACCCGTTCGGCTATGGCCTGAGCTACACCGAGTTCAGCCTGAGCGACATGGCCCTGTCGTCGACCACGCTGAACAAGACCGGCAAGCTCGACGCCAGCGTCACGGTGAAAAACACCGGCAAGCGCGACGGCGAAACCGTGGTGCAGTTGTACATCCAGGATGTGGCCGGCTCGATGATCCGCCCGATCAAGGAACTGAAGAACTTCCAGAAAGTCATGCTCAAGGCTGGCGAGCAGAAAGTCGTGCACTTCACCATCACCGAGGACGACCTGAAGTTCTACAACACCCAGCTCAAGTACGCGGCGGAACCGGGCAAGTTCAACGTGCAGATCGGCCTGGATTCCCAGGACGTGACGCAGCAGAGTTTTGAGTTGCTGTAATTAATCAAACACCGCACAACCCTGTGGGAGCGAGCTTGCTCGCGATGAGGCCATAACATTCAACATCATTGTTGACTGTCAGGCCGCCATCGCGAGCAATCGAGCGTCGACCGGCTGCTCCCACAGGGTTTTCAGTGTTCAGAAGATTGGGATCAACCGCGCCGATCCAGCAGATTCACCACCACCCGATCCACCCATCCCCACACCCGCTGCTTGACTCGCCGCCACAGTGGCCGGCGCTTCCATTCCTCCAGGCTGACTTGCTGGCTCTGGGCGAAGTCGCGCTCGAAACTCGCGGCTACCGCTCGGGTCAATCCGGGGTCCAGGGCTTCCAGGTTGGCTTCCAGGTTGAAGCGCAGATTCCAGTGATCGAAGTTGCACGAGCCGATGCTCACCCAGTCATCGATCAGGACCATTTTCAGGTGCAGGAAACACGGCTGGTACTCGAAAATCTTCACCCCGGCCTTGAGCAGTCGCGGGTAATAACGATGCCCGGCGTAGCGCACTGACGGGTGATCGGTACGAGGTCCGGTCAGCAGCAACCGCACATCGACGCCACGGGCAGCCGCCCGGCGCAGGGAACGGCGAACTTTCCAGGTCGGCAGAAAGTACGGCGTGGCCAGCCAGATTCGTCGATGGCCGCTGTTCAAGGCGCGTACCAGCGATTGCAGAATGTCCCGGTGCTGGCGGGCGTCGGCATAGGCCACCCGGCCCATTCCCTCGCCCATGGACGGCACCCGCGGCAGGCGCGGCAAACCGAAATGCGAGGCGGGTCGCCAGGCGCGACGATGGCGGTTGGCGATCCATTGCCGGTCGAACAGCAACTGCCAGTCAAGCACCAGCGGCCCGGTGATTTCCACCATCACCTCGTGCCATTCGCTGACGTCTTCCCCCGGGGTCCAGAACTCGTCAGTGACACCCGTGCCGCCGACGACCGCCAGGCTCTGGTCAACCAGCAATAATTTACGGTGATCGCGGTAGAAGTTGCCGACCCAGCGTCGCCAGCTCAGGCGATTGTAGAAACGCAGCTCTACCCCGGCGGCCATCAGCCGCTGACGCAAGGTCAGGGTGAAGGCGAGGCTGCCGTAATCATCGAACAGGCAGCGCACCCGCACTCCGCGTTCGGCGGCCTGAACCAATGCCTGGACCATGGCTTCGGCACAGGCGCCGGCCTCCACCAGATACAACTCCAGCTCAACCTGTTCTTCGGCGCGGGCAATCGCCACCAGCATGCGCGGGAAAAACTGCGGACCATCGACCAGCAGTTCGAAGTGGTTGCCTTCACGCCAGGGAAAAATCGCTCCGGCCATCTCAACGCGCCGTGAAAATCAGCACCGCACTCACCGGCACTGAAAGACTGATCGCCGATAAACCGGCCATTTTGCGTAACGTTTCCAGGCCGGGCGCCAGATCGAAATCTTCGGCGTTGATCACCAGCGGTTCGAGGGTCACCACCTGGAAGCGTCGGTCATCGAGACGGGTCGCCAGCAGTTCGGCGTGGTACTCGTGTTGTTTGCCGTGCAGGTCGACGGTCAACGGCAGGCGCAATTCCAGCTGCGCGCCGGGAGCCAGGTCATTGATCGGGCGCAGATCGATTTTCGTGGTGATCAAGGCGTCGGGAAACCTGTCGATCTGGAACAGTTCCTTGCGCATGCGTTCATCGCGCAACGGAATGCCGCTGTTGATCGACTCCAGCTCGACTTCCACCTGCGCCAGCCCCTGGGGATCGACTTTGCCGTGCAGCACCAGAAAGCGCTGCACTTCGGAAACATTGGCGTTTTTGGTGCTGACAAACGACAGGCGTGAAGACTCGCCATCGAGGTACCAGTCGGCGCGGGCCGACAATGCAGCACCGGTCAGCAGCAGAAAAACGAGGGATCGGAGGGCGGAGCGCTTGAACATAGAGACTCGTAAGGCAGAGAAACCTGTGCTGAACCTTAACCGGCCTGCCACAGGTTGCAAGAAATGTGTTGCCTTGAGTCTCTAAACCACCACAAGTTCCAAATCAGGCCATCGCCTGCTGCACATCGCCAATGGTCGTGGCCAGGCTGTTGAGGTGCAGGTTGAGTACTCGCTCAACCGGCGCCTGATCCATCGGCCAGTGCAGCGCCATGCTGCCGACTAGGCGGCCATCGGTGCGGATCGGCAGGGCCACCGCGCGAATCAGGAACGGCAGGCGCACCGGATACTCCCAGTAACCCTCGGTGCGCTGGCCGAAGCCTTGATGCAATGCCTGCTCAGTGGTGCTGAACAGGGACTCGTCCGTCATTCGCTCACGGCTGGCCAGACGCTCCACTTCATGGCTGTCCAGCTCGCCAAGGCAGGCCCGCCCCATGGCCGAATGGAACAGGCTGGCGTGCTGGCCGACGATCTGGCAGTTGTTCGGGTATCGCTTGCGCAGCACCGTGGGGATCGCGCTTTCCATGACTTCGATCCGCTCGCCGTCAAAGCACGACAGGTCCGCCACCAACCCGGTGCGCTCACTCAACGCCAGCAACAGCGGCGCGGCGTTTTCCACCAGACGCCGCTTGAAGCGCTGCTGGCTGTCACCAAACAGGCGCTTGGCGCACAAGCGATAACGCCGGTCGCTCAGGCCGCGATAGATCCAGCCCTGCTCCTGCAAGGTCAGCAACATGCGCGACACCGTGGCCTTGGGCAGGCTCGTCAGGTAGTGCAACTCCTCCAGCCCCAAAGCCTGATGCTCACCCAGCAACTCGACAATCGCCAGGGCGCGCTCGACGGAACGCACGCTACCGGTTTCTGCCTTGCTCTCCATAGGTTCGATCTCCCTAAGCGCAGATGGATGATCACTTTGCGCAGCAAGATGCGGGCCTGTCCGCTGGGCTCATGCATTTTGCAGACAACCGGGCGGGCAGCGCTTGACCCATTGAGTCAACTGCTCATGGGCATACGCCAGTTGTAAAACCGCAAGGTCAGCCTGGGCCCGACCCATGATTTGCAGGCCCATCGGCAGTCCGGCGGGGTTGAATCCCACCGGCACACTCATGCTCGGCAACCCGGCCAGGGTCGGCCCGATCACCACTTCCATCCAGCGGTGGTAGGTGTCCATGGCGTGCCCGCCAACAACGCGCGGCCAAGGGGTTTGTGCATCAAAAGGAAACACTTGGGCGGTGGGCAACAACAGGAAGTCGTAACGATCGAACAATTCGTTCAGCGCTCGATACCACTCGCTGCGACTGACCGAGGCCTGATAGACATCCGCCGCCGTCAGACGCAACCCGCCCTCGACTTCCCATCGGGCTTCGGGTTTGAGGTGTTCGCGCTTTTGCGCATCGGCATACAACCCGCCGAGGCTGCCTTGCACCAGCCAGTGGCGATGCACCAGCCAGGTTTGCCACAGGCGCTCCATTGAGAAATCCGGCTGGCAGGCCTCGACCTTGCAACCCAGTGCGGCGAAGTCCTGCAACGCCGATTCACACAGGCTCATGACGCCGGGCTCCATCGGCAGGTAGCCGTTGTAGTCCCCCAGC
>NZ_AKJL01000208.1 GCF_000282355.1 Pseudomonas sp. GM49 | reverse complement strand
CCCCGACTGGTGGGGCAAGGACCTGCCGGTCAGCCGTGGCCTGTACAACTTCGATCATTTCAGCATCGAGTACTTTGGCGATACCGACGTCGCGCGCCAGGTGTTGCGCGGCGGCGCCTATGACTACAACCGGGAGTTTTCCGCCACCGCTTACTCCATCGGCTACGAAAGCCCGGCCCTGAGCGACGGTCGCCTGCAAAAGGCCCACCTCGCCACCCAGGCACCGCAGCCGGCCCAGGGTTTTGTGTTCAATCTGCAAAAGCCCATGTTCCAGGATCGCCGCGTACGCCAGGCACTGGTGATGCTGTGGGACTTCGAGTGGAGCAACCGGCAGATGATGCGTGACATGTACATCCGCCAGCAGAGCTTTTTTTCCAACACCGGCCTCGCTGCCCGGCAATTGCCGGATGCCGGCGAGCTGGCGATTCTCGAACCGCTGCGCGGGCAGATTCCCGACGAAGTCTTCACCAAGGTGTTCGAAGCGCCGAAAACCGATGGCAGCGGCGTGATTCGCGACAAGCAGTTGCAGGCCCTGGAATTGCTCGAACAGGCTGGCTGGAAACCCGAAGGCGATCAGCTGGTCAACGCCGACGGCGAGCCGCTGAGTTTCACGTTCCTGGTCAGTCAGAACGGCATGGACCGTTTGCTGTTGCCCTATAAACGCACGTTGAAACAGATCGGCATCGATCTGAACATCCGCCGCATCGACCCGTCCCAGTACGTCAATCGCCTGATGAGCCGCGACTACGACATGATCGTCACCGGCTACCCGGTCACCACTTCTCCGGGAAACGAACTGCTCAATTATTTCGGCTCGGCGGCGGCCACCGACCCTGGCTCCAACAACTACATGGTGTTGAAGAACCCGGCTGTGGACACCCTGATTACCGGGCTGGTACGCGCCAATACCCAAGCTGACATGCTGCATTACGCCCATGCCCTGGACCGTGTGCTGCAATGGAATTACTACTGGATTCCCAACTATTACCCGCCGGGCACTTCTACAGTGTGGTGGAACCGCTTCGGCATCCCGAACGTGCAAGCGAGCAATGACGAAGCCATCGAGAGCTGGTGGGAGATGAGCACCACGCCATTGACCAACCAACAGATGACGGCCGAGCGTATCAGCCGTGGCAAACCCGGAGGGCCGCATTGATGTGGGCTTACATATTACGGCGCCTGCTGCTGATCATTCCGACGCTGGTGATCATTCTTCTGGTCAACTTTGTCATCGTCCAGGCGGCGCCGGGCGGGCCGGTCGAACAGGCCATCGCGCACCTGCAAGGCATTGGTGGCGCCACGATTGGCGGCGGCTCCGGCGAATCCATGAGCGGCAAGTCCCGTTCCAGTCGCGGGCTCGATCCGCAGCTGATCAAGGACATTGAAAAACAGTACGGCTTCGATAAACCGGCACACGAGCGCCTCTGGCTGATGCTCACCAGTTACGCGCGCCTGGACTTCGGCAAGAGCTTCTTCCGTGGCGCCACCGTCACCGACCTGATCCTCGAAAAAATGCCCGTGACCATTTCCCTCGGACTTTGGGCGACACTGATCACCTACCTGGTGTCGATTCCCCTGGGCATCCGCAAGGCCGTGCACCATGGCAGCCATTTCGATATCTGGAGCAGTACCGCGATCATCATCGGCTATGCCATGCCGGCGTTCCTGTTTGCGATGTTCCTGATCGTGGTCTTTGCCGGTGGTACTTCGTTGAACTGGTTCCCGGTCCGCGGACTGGTCTCTGACAACTTCGAATCGCTGTCGACCATCGGTAAAGTGGCCGACTACTTCTGGCATCTGGTGTTGCCGGTGACCGCGCTGGTGATCGGCGGCTTCGCCACGCTAACCATCCTGACCAAAAACTCGTTCCTCAATGAAATCACCCGCCAGTACGTGGTCACTGCCCGGGCCAAGGGACTGAGTGAACGGCGGGTGCTGTATGGGCACGTGTTCCGCAACGCCATGCTGCTGGTGGTATCGGGCATCCCCCAGGCGTTCATCAGTGTGTTTTTTGCCGGCTCCCTGCTGATTGAAGTGATCTTCTCCCTCGACGGTCTGGGCCGCATGAGCTACGAAGCGGCGGTATCACGGGACTATCCGGTGGTGTTCGGCTCGCTGTTCATCTTCACCCTGTTCGGCCTTCTGATAAAACTGGTCGGCGACCTCTGCTATACCCTGGTCGACCCGCGTATCGACTTCGCCGCGAGGAACGCCTGATGCTCAAGCTTTCACCGTTGGCACGCCGGCGCTTCGAGCGTTTCAAGAAAAACCGTCGGGGCTGGTGGTCGCTATGGCTGTTTGTCGGCCTGTTCGCCTTGACCCTGGGCGGCGAGTTGATCGCCAACGACAAACCACTGGTGGTCAGCTATCAAGGCCAGTGGTATTTCCCGGCCTTTAAGCGCCACACCGAGCAGGAGTTCGGCGGGCAACTGCCGTTCCAGGCCGACTACCGCAGCGACTACGTGCAGCAACTGATCAAGAAGGACGGCGGCTGGTTACTGTTTCCGCCGATTCCGTTCAGTGACGACACGCCCAACTATGACCTGAACAAACCCGCACCCAGTCCACCCTCCAGCGTCAATTGGCTGGGCACCGACGACCAGGCACGGGACGTACTGGCCCGGGTGATCTTTGGCGCCCGGGTGTCGATCCTGTTTGCCTTGATGCTGACGTTTGTCAGCGCGCTGATTGGCATCGCGGCCGGCGCCCTGCAAGGTTATTACGGCGGCTGGGTGGATTTGCTCGGCCAGCGGTTGCTGGAAGTCTGGTCCGGGTTGCCGGTGCTGTACCTGCTGATCATCCTGTCGGGCTTCGTCGAGCCGAACTTCTGGTGGCTGCTGGGGATCATGGCGCTGTTTTCATGGCTGGCCCTGGTGGATGTGGTGCGCGCCGAGTTCCTGCGCGGGCGCAATCTGGAATACGTCAAGGCCGCCCGCGCTCTGGGTCTGACCGACCGCAAAGTCATAGTCCGGCACATTCTGCCCAACGCCATGAACGCAACCTTGAGCTACTTGCCGTTCATTCTGACCGGGGCGATTTCCACCCTGACGGCACTGGACTTCCTCGGCTTCGGCATGCCTGCCGGCAGCGCTTCCCTGGGCGAGCTGATCGGTCAGGGCAAGCAAAACCTGCAAGCGCCGTGGCTGGGCCTGACGGCGTTTTTCACCCTGGCGTTGATTCTTTCGTTACTGGTGTTCATCGGCGAAGCCTTGCGCGACGCTTTTGATCCGCGCTCTTGATTCGGAATGTAGAAATGACCAACCTGATCGAAATCCGTGACCTCAGCGTGGCCTTCAGCGGCCAGACCGTGGTGCGCAATTTGTGCCTGGACATCCGCCCCGGCGAATGCCTGGCGCTGGTGGGTGAATCGGGTTCGGGCAAGTCGGTGACAGCCCACTCGATCCTGCAATTGCTGCCCCGGACCGATACCGAGACAACAGGCAGCATCCGCTATCGCGGCCAGGAACTGGTGGGCGCCGATACCGGCAAGTTGCGACAACTGCGCGGCAACCGCATCGCGATGATCTTCCAGGAACCAATGACTTCCCTTAACCCGCTGCACAGCATCGAAAAACAGATCGGTGAAACCTTGCTGGTGCACAAAGGTCTGGCGGGCAAATCAGCACAAGAGCGGATCCTCGAATTACTGCACCTGGTCGGCATCCAGAAACCCGAGGAACGCCTCAAGGCCTATCCCCATCAATTGTCCGGCGGGCAGCGCCAACGGGTGATGATCGCCATGGCCCTGGCGTGCGAACCGGAACTGCTGATCGCCGACGAACCGACCACCGCGCTGGATGTGACGGTGCAGCGCAAGATCCTGTTGCTGCTCAAATCCCTGCAACAACGGCTGGGCATGTCGCTGCTGCTGATCAGCCATGACCTGAATCTGGTGCGCAGCATCGCCCAGCGCGTGTGCGTGATGAAGGCCGGGGAAATCGTCGAGCAGGCGCCGTGCGAAACCCTGTTCACCGAACCAAAGCACCCTTACAGCTGCGTATTGCTGCACGCCGAACCCGAGGGCGAAGCCTTGCCCCGGGACGAACGCGAAAACGTACTGGAGGTGGACAACCTGCAGGTGCGGTTTCCCGTCGGTGGTGGCCTGTTCCAGCGCAAGACTTGGCTGCGTGCCGTCGATGGCATCAGCCTGAACATCCAGCGCGGCAAGACCCTGGGTATCGTCGGCGAGTCCGGTTCCGGCAAGTCCACCCTTGGCCAGGCGATCCTGCGTTTGCTCGACTCCGAAGGCAGCATCCGTTTTCAAGGCCAGGCGCTGGACGGCCTGACGCAAAAACAGCTACGACCGTGGCGCAAGAAGATGCAGGTGGTGTTCCAGGACCCCTTCGGCAGCCTCAGTCCGCGAATGTCGGTAGCGCAGATCATCAGCGAAGGCCTGGAAGTGCACAGCCAGTTGAGCACCGAAGAGTGCAACGCCGAAGTGATCCGGGCACTGAGTGAAGTCGGCCTCGACCCGCAAAGTCGCCATCGCTATCCCCACGAATTCTCCGGCGGCCAGCGCCAGCGCATCGCCATTGCCCGGGCGCTGGTGCTCAAGCCTGCGCTGATCCTGCTCGACGAACCGACCTCGGCGCTAGACCGCACGGTGCAGAAACAGGTGGTCGCCCTGCTCCGCCAGCTTCAGGAAAAACATGGTTTGACCTACCTGTTCATCAGCCATGACCTGGCGGTGGTGCGCGCCCTGGCTCACGACATGATCGTGATCAAGGACGGCAAAGTGGTGGAACGCGGCGCCAGCCATGAGGTGTTTGATTCGCCACAGCATCCGTACACCAAAGAGCTGTTGGCGGCGGCATTGTTGGGGCAGGCATAATCGCGCCACGCAGTTGAACCGTGTCGCAGCCTTCGCGGGCAAGCCCGCTCCCACAGGGTATGTGTCGTGCCCAAAATCGGTGGCAACCCCATATCCTGTGGGAGCGGGCTTGCCCGCGAAGGGGCCAGTACAGGCAATAAATCATCAGGATCAAACCCATGAACACCACCGAAAGCCTCAAGGACTACCAGCGCGTTCGCCTGCTGGCGATCCGCTCGTTGTTCGAAATCATCGAGCAATCGAGTGAAGGCACGGTGATTGTCGACCGTGACGCCAACATCGTCTGGATGAACGAGCGCTACGCCAGGCGCTTCGGCCTGCAATCGGCGGAGGGTGCGATCGGCAAGCCCTGCGAAAGCGTGATCCCCGGCAGCCTGTTGCGTGAAGTGGTGCGCACCGGCCGGCCGATTCTGCTGGATATGCAAGACACGCCCAAAGAGCCGCTGGTGGTCATGCGCCTGCCAATTCACGACGATGCCGGCGTGGTAATCGGCGCCATCGGTTTCGCCCTGTTCGACGAACTGCGCAGCCTGTCGCCGATGCTCAAGCGCTACATGAGCATGCAGGAAGAACTGGCCTCCACCCGCTCGCTGCTGCGGGCGCGGCAGACCAAATACAACTTCGCCCACTTCATCGGCACCAGCGCCGCCAGCCTGGAAGTCAAACGCCGCGCCCGGCGCAGTGCGAGTACCGAATCGCCGGTGCTGCTGCTCGGCGAAACCGGCACCGGCAAGGAGTTGCTGGCCCAGGCGATCCACAATGCCTCGCCCCGCGCGCACAAGGCGTTTGTCAGCATCAACAGTGCGGCGATTCCCGAATCGCTGCTGGAGGCCGAATTCTTTGGCACCGCCCCCGGCGCGTTTACCGGAGCCGACCGCAAGGGCCGTGCCGGCAAATTGCAGATCGCCCAGGGCGGCACGTTATTCCTCGACGAAATCGGCGACATGCCGCTGCCCCTGCAAAGCAAACTGCTGCGGGTGTTGCAGGAAAAGGAATTCGAGCCGGTGGGCTCCAACGAAGTGATCCAGAGCGATGTGCGGGTAATCGCTGCGACCTCTACGGACCTGGAAGCAGCGATCAAACGCGGCGAATTCCGCGCCGATTTGTACTACCGCCTCAACGTGTTGCCGATACAGGTTCCGCCCCTGCGCGACCGCCTCGATGACGTGCCGGCGCTCAGTGAAGCGATTCTTGAGGAACTGCGCAGCCAGCATGAACTGCACGACGAAGCCCTGGAACTGTTGGGGCAACACGCCTGGCCGGGGAACATCCGGGAACTGCGCAATGTGCTGGAGCGGGCCGCACTGCTCAGTGATGACTTGCGGCTGACTACAGCGGATATCCGTGCGGCGATTGGTACGTTCACGCCGGTGGAGCGCGCGGTGCCCTTGGCCATCGAGCCGATTGCCCACGAAACGTTCAGTGCGGCGCGGGAGCGATTTGACCGGCATCTGATCGAAACGACCCTCGCGCAATGCGGGGGCAAGGTGATTGAGGCAGCGGCGCGATTGGGGCTGGGGCGGTCGACGTTGTACAAGAAGATGGCGGCGTTGGGGATTACAGAGTCTCCATAAAGAGACATGTATCTCCATTGTTAGACAGACCATCGCGAGCAAGCTCGCTCCCACACTGGACTGCGTTCACATAACAAATGTGGGAGCGAGCTTGCTCGCGATGAGGCCAGCATCATCAACACAAGTCTCATAATAGAGACAAAAACATCTGACATTCAAATAAAAACAGAAATATATCCTTATATTTCAATTAGTTAAGCATCTGGCACAAAACTCGCTATACGCCTCCCTACCCAGTTTCACCCTACAAAAATAACAACCCAGGAGACACACCATGAGTGTGATCATTGCCTTGGCAGCGCTCGCGCTGCTGATGCTGGCTGCCTACCGTGGCTACAGCGTTATCCTCTTTGCCCCGATTGCCGCCCTCGGCGCTGTCCTGCTGACTGACCCGTCTGCCGTTGCCCCTGCCTTCACCGGGGTGTTCATGGAAAAAATGGTCGGTTTCATCAAGCTGTATTTCCCGGTGTTCCTGCTCGGCGCGGTGTTCGGCAAGCTGATCGAACTGTCCGGGTTCTCGCGCTCCATCGTCGCGGCGGCGATTCGTCTGCTCGGCACCCGCCAGGCGATGCTGGTGATCGTGCTGGTTTGCGCCCTGCTGACCTACGGCGGCGTTTCGTTGTTTGTGGTGGTGTTCGCGGTTTATCCGTTTGCCGCTGAAATGTTCCGCCAGAGCAACATTCCCAAGCGGCTGATCCCGGCGACCATCGCCCTCGGCGCGTTCTCGTTCACCATGGACGCCCTGCCCGGCACGCCACAAATCCAGAACATCATCCCCAGCACATTTTTCAACACCACCGCGTGGGCGGCGCCGTGGCTGGGCTTGATCGGCACGATCTTCGTGTTCTGTGCCGGCATGCTGTTTCTCCAGCGCCAGCGCAACAAGGCCCAGCGTGCCGGTGAAGGCTATGGTTCGGACCTGCGCAACGAGCCGGAAACCGCCGCCGACCTCAAGCTGCCCAACCCGTGGCTCGCGCTGTCGCCATTGCTGGCAGTGGGCATCATGAACCTGCTGTTCACCCAGTGGATTCCGCAGGTGTATGGCAAGACCCACAGCCTCGCGCTGCCGGGCATGGCCGCGCCGGTGACCACCGACATCGCCAAGCTCACGGCGATCTGGGCGGTCCAGGCCGCGCTGTTGGTAGGCATCCTCATGGTGCTGGCGTTCGGCTACAAGGCGATCAGCCGCAAGCTGGCCGAAGGCAGTAAAAGTGCGGTCAGCGGTGCGTTGCTGGCAGCGATGAACACCGCTTCGGAATATGGTTTCGGTGCCGTGATCGCATCGCTGCCCGGCTTTCTGGTATTGGCCGACTGGCTCAAGAGCATTCCCAATCCACTGGTCAACGAAGCGATTACCGTGACCCTGCTGGCCGGCATCACCGGTTCCGCTTCGGGTGGCATGAGCATCGCGCTGGCGGCAATGTCCGAGCAGTTCATCAGCGCCGCCCATGCGGCAAACATTCCGCTGGAAGTGCTGCACCGGGTCGCCGCGATGGCCAGTGGCGGCATGGACACCCTGCCGCACAACGGCGCGGTGATTACCCTGCTGGCGGTCACCGGGCTGACCCACCGCGAAGCTTACAAAGACATTTTCTGTATTACGCTGATCAAGACCCTGGCGGTTTTCGTGGTGATCGGCACCTTCTACGCCACTGGCATTGTGTGAGGTATTCATGACGACTCTTTCGGGCAAGACCGCACTGGTCACCGGCTCCACCAGCGGCATCGGCCTGGGGATCGCCCTCAGCCTGGCCAAGGCCGGGGCCAATCTGATCCTCAATGGTTTCGGCGATGCGTCCAAAGTGATTGCCGAGGTGGAACAGTTTGGCGGCAAGGTCGGCCATCACCCGGCCGATGTCAGCAATCCGGCACAAATTGCCGACATGATCGCCTACGCCGAGCGCGAGTTCGGCGGCGTCGACATTCTGGTCAACAACGCTGGCATTCAACACGTGGCAGCAGTGGATGAGTTCCCGGTGGAACGCTGGGATTCGATCATCGCCATCAACCTGTCGTCGGTGTTCCACAGCACTCGCTTGAGCCTGCCGGGCATGCGCGCCAAAGGCTGGGGCCGGGTGATCAACATTGCCTCGGTGCATGGTCTGGTCGGCTCGGTGGGCAAGGCTGCCTATGTCGCCGCCAAGCACGGGGTGATCGGCTTGACCAAAGTGGTCGCGCTGGAAACCGCGACCACCCAGGTCACCTGCAACGCGATTTGCCCGGGCTGGGTATTGACGCCGCTGGTGCAGAAGCAGATTGATGATCGTGCCGCCAACGGGATTGATCCGCAGCAGGCGCAACATGATTTGCTCGCTGAAAAGCAGCCATCGCTGGAGTTCGTGACTCCGCCGCAACTGGGTGAACTGGTGCTGTTCCTGTGCAGCGAAGCCGGTAGCCAGGTGCGTGGCGCGGCGTGGAATGTGGATGGTGGGTGGTTGGCGCAGTGATCATCTGCCAGACCCCTGTGGCGAGGGGGCTCGCCCCCGTTGGGTGGCGAAGCCGCCCCAATAACTCACAGACGATTCAGGTTTTCCGATTTACGACTGCTGCGCAGCCGAACGGGGGCAAGCCCCCTCGCCACACAAGCTCTCTCGCCACAAGAGCCTGCTCCACATCAGCCTGTGTGAATACATAAAAAAGAAGAGGCAAACCATGTCCGACATCCTCTGGCAACCCGACGCCAAGCGCATTGGCAAAACCCGCATGGAGGCCTTTCGGCGCTTCATCAATCAGCGACACCACCTCAAGATCGACGACTACCCTGCCCTGCACCAATGGTCCATCGATCAGCGCCCGGACTTCTGGCAGGCCATCGTCGATTTCTTCGACATCCGCTTCCACGAGCAACCCGATGCAGTGCTGCTTGAAGGCACTGAGATGCCCAGCGCCCAGTGGTTCCCCGGCGCAACGCTGAACTTCGCCGAACACCTGCTACAGCGTCGCGATGATGCGATCGCTGTGGTAGCCGTAGGCGAAAACGGTCAGCGTGAACATTTGACCTGGGACGAACTCGCGGAGCATGTCGCCGGTTTTCAAAACGGGCTGGTAGCGGCCGGTGTCAGGGTTGGCGACCGGGTCGCCGCCTGCATGCCCAACACCTGGCAAACCCTGGTGGCCATGCTCGCCACCACCAGCCTTGGCGCTATCTGGTCCTGCTCTTCGCCGGACTTCGGCACCCAAGGGGTGGTTGACCGTTTCGGCCAGATCGAACCGAAAGTACTGGTGACTTGCGCCGGTTACCGCTATGCCGGCAAAGAGATTGACCAGACCGCCAAAGTCAACGAGATCCTCCAGCGCCTGCCTTCGCTGCAACAGTTGATCGTCGTGCCTTACGCACGTCCACAGGCGCACATAGAGGAATTCCGCACCCAGGCCAACGTGACGCTGTGGGACGATTTCTACGAGCCCGGCGGCGAACCGGATTTCGTCCCCGTACCCTTCGCCCATCCGCTGTACATCCTCTACTCCAGCGGCACCACCGGTGTGCCCAAATGCATCATCCACAGCACCGGCGGCGTGTTGCTGCAACACGTCAAGGAACACGGTCTGCATGGCGATCTCGGCCCCGGTGAACGCCTGTTCTACTACACCACCTGCGGCTGGATGATGTGGAATTGGCTGGTGTCTGCGTTGGCGACAGGCAGCTCCGTGGTGCTGTACGACGGCTCACCGTTCCAGCCCGACCCGCAACGTTTGATCGACCTGATCGACGACGAGAGCATCAGTGTCTTTGGCACCAGCCCCAAATACCTCGCGACCCTGGAAAGCAGCGGTATCAAGCCGCGTGAAAGCCATGATCTGGGCAGCCTCAAGACGTTGCTTTGCACCGGCTCGGCGCTGTCACCGCAGAGTTACGACTTCGTCTATCGAGACTTCAAGGCTGACGTGTGCCTGGCCTCGATGTCCGGCGGCACCGACATCGTCTCGTGCTTCGTCAACGGCAACCCTGTGTCGCAGGTCAGGCGCGGCGAAATCATGGGCAAGAGCCTGGGCATGGCCGTCGAAGTGTGGAACGACGAAGGCCAACCGGTAATTGGCGAAAAAGGCGAGTTGGTTTGCACCCGGCACTTCCCGGCGATGCCCGTTGGCCTGTGGAACGATCCCGATGGCGAGAAACTGCGCAAAGCCTATTTCAGCCAGTTCCCCGGCGTCTGGGCTCAAGGCGATTACGCTGAACAATTGCCCCATGGCGGGATGATGATCCACGGTCGCTCGGACGCCGTTCTCAACCCCGGTGGCGTACGTATCGGCACCGCCGAGATCTATCGTCAGGTGGAAAAAATTCCACAGGTGCTCGACAGCGTGGCCATCGGTCAGCAGTGGCAGGACGACGTGCGGGTGGTGCTGTTCGTACGATTGCGCGACGGGCTCGAACTGGACGAGGCGCTGCAACAGCAGATCCGCGAGACGATTCGCGCCAACACCACGCCGCGTCATGTGCCGGCGAAAATTGTCGCGGTCACCGACATTCCCCGGACCATCAGTGGCAAGGTCGTTGAGTTGGCGGTACGCAATGTAGTGCACGGGCAGAAAGTGAAAAACACCGATGCACTGGCCAATCCCGAAGCGCTGGAGCAGTACCGAAACAGGCCCGAACTCCTGGATTGACTGTAGGAGCGAGCTTGCTCGCGATAAACCTGAGAGCGCCGCGGGGTACCTGCCAACCCGCGTTATCGTTGACGACCATCGCGAGCGAGCTCGCTCCTACAGGGTATTGAAGCGCCCGAATCAACCTGCGCCTGCCACCTGTGCAAGAATAGAGGCCAGCTAATGCGACCCAGGCGCAGGACTCCCAGATGAACGCAACACCAACCGCCAACGATGCCCAGGCCTTGATCGCCCGAATCGACTGGGCAAGCAGCCCGCTGGGCGCGGCCAGCAGCTGGCCACAAAGCCTGCGAACCGCCGTGGACATCGTCATTCACTCACCGATGCCGATGTTGCTGCTATGGGGCCCGCAACTGACGCAGATCTACAACGACGGCTTCGCCCTGCTCGCCGGAAGCAAACATCCACACGCCTTCGGACAACCGACACACCTGATCTGGCCAGAGTTGAAAGACTTTACCGACCCGATTTACAGCGCCGTCCTGCAAGGCCAGGTACGCACCTACAGCGAACAGCGCTTTACCCTGCAACGTGAGGGCCGGGAGTCCGACTTCTGGCTCGACCTGACCTACAGTCCGATCCGCGACGAAGGTGCCGAGGTGGCCGGGATCCTGGTCACCGCCATCGAAACCAACGAGCGCCGGCGCATCGCCCTCGAACTCGAACAGCGCTCGGCGGCCAGCCTCAAGGCCCAGCGTGAAACCGAGGAGCGCCTGCAACTGGCCCTCGCCGCCACCGATGCGGTGGGCACCTGGGATTGGGACATCAGCGAGGACCGCTTCATCGCCGACGCGCATTTTGCCCAGCTGCACGGCATCGACCCGGCCATGGCCAACCAGTTGCCGATCAGTGAGTACCTGCACGGCGTACACCCGCAAGACCGCGCCCTGATCGCCCGCAGCATCAAACACTGCATCGCCCATGGCAGCGAATACGCCGAGGAATATCGCCTGTTGCAAGACGACGGCCAGTTGCGCTGGGTGTTTGCCCGCGGTCGCTGCTACAAGGATCACCACGGCCGGCCGATGCGTTTCCTCGGCGCAGCCCTGGACCTGACCGAACGCAAACACACCGAACAGGCCCTGCGCCAAAGCCAGACCGAACTGCAACTGATCATTAACGCCATGCCGGTCCTGATCAGCTACGTCGACCGCGAAGAACGCTTTCGCCTGAATAACGCTGCGTACCTCGACTGGTACGGGCTGACGCCGCAAGAGCTATACGGGCGAACCATTCGTGAAGTGCTCGGCGAAGAAGCCTATGCGCTGCGCGCTCCGTACATCACTGAGGCGCTGTCCGGACGGCCCTGCAGTTTCAGCATCAGCACGCCACACCGCGACGGCAGCATCCGCCAGGCCTTGATGAATTACCTGCCACGCCATGGCGCAGACGGCGCGGTAAACGGTTTCTACATCTTCGTGATCGACGAAACCGAACGCAAAAAGACCGAAGAAGCCCTGCGCAACCTGAACGAAACCCTTGAGGAACGGGTTGCCGCCCGCACCCGCCAACTGGCCGAGGCCAACGAGCGTCTGCAAAACGAGATGTTCGAACGTGAGCGCGCCGAAGACGCCTTGCGCCATGTGCAGAAAATGGAAGCGGTCGGCCAGCTGACCGGCGGCATTGCCCATGACTTCAACAACATGCTCACCGGCATCATCGGTAGCCTCGACCTGATGCAACGCTACATTGCCGACGGCCGTGCCAGCGAGATCGGCCGATTCACCGAAGCGGCCGTGTCCTCGGCTAACCGCGCCGCAGCCCTCACCCATCGCTTGCTGGCGTTCTCCCGTCGTCAGTCGCTCAACCGCAAGCCGTTGAACCCCAACGAGCTGATCCATTCGCTCGAAGACTTGTTCCGTCGTACCAAGGGCGACCACATCGAACTCAAACTGCAACTGACCGAGAACATCTGGCGGGTCAGCACCGATGTCAGCCAGCTGGAAAACGCCTTGCTCAACCTGGTGATCAACGCCCGGGATGCCATGCCCGATGGCGGCGAATTGCAGATCGAAACCGCCAATGTGTACCTCGACGGTAGCGACATCACGACCCTGGAACCGGTCAAGGCAGGCGACTACGTGATGATTGCCGTCAGCGACAACGGCACCGGCATGACGCCCTCGGTGCTGGCCAAGGCATTCGACCCGTTCTTCACCACCAAGCCCATCGGCCAGGGTACCGGTTTGGGCTTGTCGATGATTTACGGTTTCGCCCAGCAATCGGGGGGCCACGTCAGTCTGTTCAGCCTGCCCGGACGGGGCACCAGCGTGCGTTTGTACCTGCCGCGCCTGCATTCGACCGAGCCGGAAAAAGTCCTGTCGCCCGTTGTCGGCGAGGCACCGGCGGCGATTGCCGGCGAAACCGTGATGCTGGTGGAAGACGATCCGGCAGTGCGCATGCTGGTAATGGACCTGCTCAAGGAACTGGGTTACCGCGCCCATGAAGCCGAAGATGCCAAGGGCGCCCTGCCGGTGCTGGAGTCAGACTTGCGGGTAGACCTGCTGGTGACTGATGTGGGATTGCCGGGCATGAACGGCCGACAACTGGCAGAAATCGCCCGCCAGCATCGTCCCGAACTGAAAGTGCTGTTCATGACCGGCTACGCGGAAATCGCCGCCGAGCGCCAGGGTTTCCTCGAAGAAGGCATGGACATGGTGACCAAGCCATTTTCCATCGACCTGCTGGCCAACAAGATTCGCACGATGATCGGTCAACCGCACTGAGTTGAGGCATAATCGCGCCCCCCGCTGCCACCCACATAGCCAGCATCGTTGCAAGGTAACTGTCCCATGAAAGCTCAAGCCCGCCATATTCTGGTGAAGACCTCGGAAGAAGCCGAGCAGCTCAAACAACGCATCGCCAAGGGTGAAGCGTTCGATGTACTGGCCAAGAAGTATTCGACCTGCCCATCGGGCAAGCGCGGCGGCGACCTCGGTGAAGTGCGGCCGGGGCAGATGGTCGGCGTGATCGATGCGGTGATCTTCAAGAAACCGCTGCGGGTGGTGCATGGCCCGATCAAGAGCAAGTTCGGGTATCACCTGGTGCAGGTGTTTTACCGGGATTGATGCTGTTGGCTTTCGGGCCTCTTCGTCGGATCGCCGCCCGGAGCAAGCCCGCTCCCACAGGGATTTGTGAGTTGCCACAGATTGCAGCCACACCACCAAACACTGTGGGAGCGGGCTTGCCCGCGAACCGATTGCGCAGCAAGCGGCCATTCAGCGCTTACTTCGGAATCAGTGCCCCCGGCACCTGAATCACCCGACTCGCCAACCGATGCCCGGCCTCCGCGGCCTCCCCCGGGCTACCGCCCTTCAGCCGCGAGGCCAGATACGCGGCACTGAACGAATCTCCCGCCGCCGTGGTGTCCACCACCCGCTCGACCTTCTGCGCCGGCACCTCGAATGACTCGCCATCACAACGTATCAGGCACGCTTGCGCGCCGCGCTTGAGCACCACTTCCGGCGTACCGATCTGCTCATACGCGGCAAACACTGCGTCGCAATCGGCATAACCAAACAACGCCTGTTCGTCATCCACCGTCAGCAATGCCATGTCGACATGCGGCAGTACGCTGCGATACGCCGCTTGTGCGTCCTCGACCGATGTCCACAGCCGTGGCCGGTAGTTGTTGTCGAACACAATTCGCGCATCGCGCTGGCGGGCTTCAATCAGAGTGTCCAGCAACTTTTCCCGGCCTTGAGCACCGAGCACTGCCAGGGTGATGCCGCTGAAATACAGCACGTCGTAATCCGGCAGCGCCGCAAGGATCGGCGCAGCGGCCGGCGTAGTGAAGCAATCGCGCACCGCCGCTTCATTGCGCCAATACAGAAAGCGTCGCTCACCGGTGGCGTCAGTCTGGATGCAATACAAACCCGGCAGGCGTCCAGGCAGGCGCTGGACCATCTCCAGGCCAATATTTTCCTCTGCCCAACTCTGGCACATCGCGTCGCTGAAACTGTCATCGCCCAGGGCGGTGACGTAGTCCACGCTGCCGTCCTCTCCCAACTCCCGGGACAGGTACACCGCCGTGTTCAAGGTATCGCCGCCGAAGCTTTGTTGCAGGCTGCCGTCGGCGCGATGCTGCAACTCGATCATGCACTCGCCGATCAGGGCGATGCGGGGAGTGTTGGGGCCCAGGGTGTTGATGGTGTTCATGTTGTGGGGTCTCTGGTGTTTCTTTGTTGTCTGGGCGGGCCTCTTCGCGGGCAAGCCCGCTCCCACAGGGATTTTGTGAATGCCACAGATCCAATGTGGGAGCGAGCTTGCTCGCGATGGCCGCGCCTCGGTCTCAAGTCTTAGAAACAGGTTTCCATGGTCTCGATGACGTTCAGTTGCTCGTCCACCAGACAGCCGACACGCCACTTGTCGAACGTCAGGCACGGGTGCGAAGTGCCGAACGAAATGATATCGCCCACCCGCAGATCAACCCCCGGCGCTACAGTCATGAACGCATGCTGGTCCATCACCGCGGTCACTTTGCAGGCACTCACATCATCGCCTATGGCCGGCACGACGCCCGCCTTGTAACGCAATAATGGCACCGGCAAACCGGCGTCATAGGCCACGTCGCGTTTGCCCAGGGCAATCACCGCTAACCCCGGTTCCGGCAAGGACTGCACGTGCGCCCACACTTCCAGCGCCGGACGCAGGCCTTCGTGCAGGTCGCTGCGACGGTCGAGTACGCAGCACTGCGCTTCCTTGTAGATGCCATGGTCGTGAGCCACATAGCTGCCCGGACGCAGCACGCTGAGGAAACGTCCGGCGGCGTTCTGCGCTTCGAAGGATTCGGCAATCAGGTCATACCAGGCCGAACCCGACGCAGTGATGATCGGCTTGGCAATGGCGAAGGCGCCGCCGTCCTGCAACTGCACCGCCAGACGTACCAGTGATGCGGCGAAATCGCGAATGCCGGTCACGGCGTGATCGCCATGGATCACGCCTTCATAGCCTTCGATACCGGTCAGGGCCAGCGCCGGTTGCGCGGCGATGGCCTTGGCCAGGTCGAGCACTTCCTGCTCGCTGCGGCAACCGCAACGACCACCGACTACGCCGTATTCGATCATCACGTTGAGGCGCACGCCACGGGAGGCGAAATAGGCGCCGAGGTCGGCGACGTTGTCCGGGTGGTCGACCATGCAATAGAAGTCGAACGCCGGGTCGGCCAGCAGGTCGGCGATCAGCGCCATGTTCGGCGTGCCCACCAACTGGTTGGCCATCAGCACCCGGCGTACTCCGTGGGCGTAGGCCGCACGGGTTTGCGTGGCACTGGCCAGGGTGATGCCCCAGGCACCGGCGTCCAGTTGGCGACGGAACAACGCCGGGGTCATGCTGGTTTTGCCATGGGGCGCCAGTTCCGCTCCGCTGTCGCTGACGAATGCCTGCATCCAGCGAATGTTGTGTTCCAGCGCCTCGCGGTGCAATACCAGCGCGGGCAGGCTGACGTCACGCACCAGGTTGGCACCGATCGGGGCAGCGCCTTTATCCACGTTGGCAGTATGGGGGGCAGAAGACATGGTCGAACTCCTCGTTCACGCAGCCGCAGGCAGCCGCTGTTATTCGTTGATGCGACGGGCCAGGCTGTTGGCGCTTTCGATCAGCACCCGGCGATAGTCGTTGTAGTTGTTCTTGGCATCGGCCCGTGGGGCGACGATGCACAGGGTCGCGATGGCCACGCCGCTGGGGTCTTTGACCGGCGCGGCGAAGCAATGGGTAAAGGTATCGGCAACGCTATCGAAGGAAAAGAAACCATCGATGCCGGCCTGACGGATTTCCTTGAGGAACTGCGCAAGCTCCAGGCGTTCGCCATCGGGCAGGATGAAGTCGTCGTGGTCGATCAGGTCGACGATTTCCTGGTCGCTCAGGTGCGCCAGCAACAGGCGCCCGGAGGCGGTCCAGGGGATGGGCGCGTTTTCGCCGATGTCCGAGGAAATGCGGAAATGCCGTTCCCCCTCTTTCATCAGCGCCACGGTGTATTTGCGCCCGTTGAGCAGGCACATCTGCGCGGTTTCATGGGTCTGGCTGACGATTTCCTGCAAGGCGTGATCGGCCTCGCGGGTCAGGTCGAAATGCCGCAGGTGCGCCTGCCCGAGAAAGTACAACTGGCGACCGAGGTAGACATGACCGTCCTTGCCCACCGGCTCCAGGATCCGTCGCTCCAGCAGCGAGGCCACCAGTTCGTAGACCGTGGATTTGGGGCTGCCGATGCCGTTGGCGATGTCGTTCGGGCGCAGCGGCTGGCCGATCTCCTTGAGGAAATCGAGGATATCGAACGCCCGGTCCAGACCGCGTGCCCGGCGCTTGATGGTGTCTTCGGTCATGTCAGTTCCCCTTCAAAAATGCCGGGAGTTTACCTAGAGTCCTGTGGCGACCGTTAGGCCGCCTTCGCGAGCAAGCCCGCTCCCACAGGGGAATGCATTCCAAATGTGGGAGCGGGCTTGCTCGCGAAGAGTTCACCGCAAATCTCAGGCCTTTTTCTTGTACGCGATGCAATCGATCTCGACCTTGCAGTCGACCATCATGTTCGCCTGCACACAGGCTCGCGCCGGGGCGTGCTCGGGTTTGAAGTACTCGGAGAAGACCTTGTTGAAACTCGTGAAATCCCGCGGATCCTCCAGCCACACACCAGCACGCACCACATCTTCCAGGCCGAAACCTGCCTCTTCGAGAATCGCGATCAGGTTCTTCATGGTCTGGTGGGTCTGCTCGACAATGCCGCCAGTAATAATCTCGCCGTCCACCGCCGGCACTTGCCCGGAAACATACAGCCAGCCATCGGCTTCAACGGCGCGGGCGAAAGGGCGAGGCTGACCGCCAGCGGCGGTACTGCCGGTGCCGTAACGAGTAATGCTCATGAGTGTTTCTCCTGATTGAAATGTGAAGAATCAAAAACGGGTGCTTTTGAGAAATTCCGCCAGTCGTGGCGATTGCGGGCGCTCGAACAGGTCCTTGGGCGGTCCCTGTTCTTCGATACGCCCCTGATTCATGAAAACGATCTTGTCCGAAACCTCGAACGCAAAGCGCATTTCGTGGGTCACCAGCAGCATGGTCATGCCGTCTTCGGCCAGGCCCTTGATCACGCTCAGCACTTCGCCCACCAGTTCCGGGTCCAGCGCCGAGGTGACTTCGTCGAACAGCATCAGGCTCGGGTTCATCGCAATCGCCCGGGCTATCGCCACGCGCTGCTGCTGCCCGCCGGACAACTGACCGGGAAAGTGATCGCGCCGTTCCAGCAGGCCAACGCGCTCCAGCCACTTCTCGGCCAGGGCCACGGCCTCGTCCTTGTGCAGCTTCTTGACCTTGAGCAAGCCCAGGGTGACGTTCTGCAACGCCGTCAGGTGCGGGAACAGGTTGAACTGCTGGAACGCCATGCCAGTCATGGCGCGATGGCGCGCGATGACTTTTTCCGGGTGGCGAATGCGTTTGCCGTTGACCTCGTCATAACCGATCGATTCGCCGTCGAGCAGGATCTGCCCGCCCTGGAACTCTTCAAGCATGTTCACGCAGCGCAGCAGCGTGGTCTTGCCCGAGCCGCTGGAGCCGATCAGCGTCACCACGTTGCCGCGCTGCATGGTCAGGTCGACGCCCTTGAGCACTTCGAGCTGGTCGTAACGTTTGTGCAGGCCGCGAATGTCCAGCAGCGGTTGGCCGTTTTGTGCTTGGGTTTGAGTCTGAGTCATGGCAAAGCCACCCGCTTTTCAATGTGCCGGCCGAGTAATTCGATGCCGTAGTTGATGACGAAAAACAGAAATCCGGCAAACAGGTAAAACTCCAGGGTCATGAAGGTCCGGGCGATGATCTGCTGGGTACTGAGCAGCAATTCCGCCACACCGATCACCGACAACAGAGTCGAGGCCTTGACGATCTCGGTCGACGAGTTGACCCAGGTCGGCAGGATCTGCCGCAACGCCTGGGGCAACAGTACGTAACCGAGGGCCTGGTAGAACGTCAGGCCGATGGCCTTGCTCGCTTCCATCTGCCCGCGCGGCAATGCCTGCAACGCACCGCGCACGATCTCGGCGACATGGGAGCCGCAGAACAGCGTCAAACCCAGCGCACCGGCCTGGAATGCACTGATCTGCCAGCCCAGTGCCGGCGCCATATAAAAGCAGGCCAGCACCAGTACGAACACCGGCGTGCCGCGAATCACATCGACATAAAAACGAAACGGTGCGCGCATCCAGAACTTGCCGTAGGTCAGTACCAGTCCGGCGACGACACCAACCAGCGTGCCGAGCAAAATCGCCAGCACCGACACCTGAACACTGGTCAGAAAGCCCTGCCACAGGGGTTCGCGCGCCACCCACAACTCATGCAACCAACTGGGGGATTCGTACATGGGGGCCTCCTATCGGCGAATCGCCAGACGCTGTTCGAGGTAACGCAGCATCATGGCAATGAGGTAACAGGCCGCCACATAGAGCGCCGTGGTCACCAGCCAGGTTTCAATCACCCGGTAGCTCTCGACATTGATCTTGCGCGCGTAATAGGTCAGCTCCGGTACGGCGATGGCCGCCGCCAGCGAGGTGTCCTTGAACAGCGAAATGAAGTTGTTCGACAGGGCCGGCAACACATTGCGCAACATCACCGGCACGGTGACATAGGCCTTGACCTGCCACTCGCCCAGGCCAATGGCCAACCCTGCTTCACGCAGGCCCCCGGGAATGCTCAGCAAACCGCCGCGGAACACTTCGGTCAGGTAGGCCCCGGCATACAGCGACAGGGTGATGATGAACGAGGGAATCTTGTCCAGCCGGATCCCCAGGCTTGGCAACGCAAAGTAGATCAACAGAATCAACACCAGGATCGGCGTGTTGCGGATCACCGTGACATACACCGACGCCAGCATCCGCAATGCGCGATGCTTCGACAGCAAGGCAAACGCCATCATCAGGCCGATCACGCAGCCGATGGCGATCGACACCAGGGCCAGTTCAAGACCCAGGCCGAGCCCCGCCAGCAAGGTGTCGAAATCGCGCCAGACGGCGGCAAAGTTCAACTGATAGTTCATGGTCAGCAGTACCTGAACGGGGCGATTCATAACCGCCCCGCTCTCACGGGATCATTTGAATTCGACAGGGAAACCAATCGCGGGAGTCGGCAGGTCTACGCCGAACCATTGCTTGAAGGATGCCGCGTAAGTCGGGAACTCAACGCCGGTCATGGCTTCATGCAGCGTGGTGTTGACGAAGTTCAGCCAGTCCTGATCGCCGCGCTTGACCGCGCAGGCGTAGGTTTGCGGGCTCCAGGCGTAAGCCGGACTGCGATAGCGGCCGGCGTTCTGCACCATCAGGTATTTGACCGAAGACTGGTCGGTGGCCGCCGCGTCGGCACGACCGGAGTTCACGGCCTGATACATCAGGTCAACGCTGTCGTACTGATCGACCTTGGCCTTGGGCAGCGCCTGATGCACCAACTCTTCGGCATAGACGTTTTGCAGTACCGCCACGGTCAGGCCATCGCCGGCGGCCTTCATGTCGTCGATTTCCTTGTACTTGCTGTTGGCCGGCAACAGCAGGCCGACGCCTTCGCGGTAGTACGGCAGGGTGAACGCCACCTGCTGGGCACGGCTGGCGGTCACGGTGATGAACTGGCAACTCATGTCGACCTTGTCGGTCAGCAGGTTGGGGATACGCGCGTCGGACGACTGCACCACGAACTCGACCTTGCTCGGGTCGTTGAACAACCCTTTGGCGACCATTCGGGCGATATCGATATCAAAACCCTGCAACTTGCCGTCCGCACCCTGGAAGTGCCACGGCGCATTGGTGCTGCCGGTGCCTACAATCAGTTTGCCGCGGGCCAGAACGCTGTCGAGCTTGCTGTCCGCCGCCTGGGCCACGCCCATGGCAGCGGCAGAAACCGCGAACAGAAAAACACACGCTTTGAACAAGGAAGGTCGGCGATGCATGGCAAGCACTCCAGGGTAATGTTTATTCCGCTATACCGGAACATGGTATGCAACAACGGAATAGACAGCAGAAAGTGTGCCACAGGATGTGGAGGGAATGTGAGGGAGATTGAAATTTGTTTTGAATCAGAGGGATGCGTACAAACAGTAAAAAACGTTACGAATCGCTCGGCACCGTAACCGCTACCGTTGGCTACAAAGGGCGGGTATCTGGTTCTCAAACGGGCTGCGCCAATGCACAGCCCTGCTCCATCGGCATCGGCATCGGCATCGTCAGCGCTGCCGGGCAACCCTTGTGCGCTGAACCGATGTCCTCGCAATCAGTGCTTGAATGACGTCATCACCCGTTCGGCATTTTCATCGCAGGTCATGCCTTCGGGCCGGGCCTCAATGGTGTCGATCCATCCCAGCAACTGCGCCTTGCTGTGGGCCAGGTGCCGTTGCATCTCTTCGATCTGCTCGATCTTGCGATGCAGGCCGGCCATCAACTCATCGTGCTTGAACGCGCCCGTCACATTATCCGGCAGCAATTGCTTGAGCTCATCCAGACTGAAACCGGCCTGTTGTGCACACTGGATGAGTTGCAGGGTTTGCAGTGCCTGTTGCGAGTAACGCCGATATCCGTTGGCAGAACGCTCGACCTGCCGGATCAATCCCTGAGACTCGTAAAAACGGATGCGCGATGCGGTCAACCCGCTCAACTGTGCCAATTCACCAATTTTCATCGGGACCTCATTTGCCTGCTTGACATTAAAGTTAACTTTAAGCTTAGGCTCTGCTCATCACTTCGAGGAGTCAAGCATGTCGCCCTTCCAGATATTGAAATTGCCCAACGGTCAGACCATCGGTAATCGCATTGCCAAAGCCGCCATGGAAGAGAACCTCGCCGATACCGAGCAGGTGCCCGACCAGGCGCTGTTTCGCCTGTATCAGGCCTGGGCCGAAGGTGAAGCCGGCTTGTTGCTGACCGGCAATGTGATGATCGACCGCCGCGCCATGACCGGCCCCGGCGGTGTAGCGCTGGAAGACGAGCGCCATCTGGAACGCTTCCGTCAGTGGGCCAGTATCGGCCGAGCCGGCGGTGGGCATTTCTGGATGCAGCTCAACCATCCTGGCCGCCAGACCATGGCCAACCTTGGCCAGCAAGCGCTGGCGCCGTCGGCGGTTGCGCTGGATCTCGGCCAGTTCTCGAAGATGTTCGCCGAGCCCAGGCCCATGAGCGAGGGCGACATCCAGGAGGTGATCCGACGCTTCGCCACCAGCGCCGCACTGGCGGAGAAAGCCGGTTTTACCGGTGTACAGATCCACGCCGCCCACGGCTACCTGATCAGCCAGTTCCTTTCACCATTGACCAATCGACGCACCGATCACTGGGGCGGCTCGCTGGAAAATCGTGCGCGCCTGCTGCTGTCCGTCGTCGAGGCGGTGCGCCAGGCGGTGTCGCCGCAATTTTGTGTGTCGGTGAAGCTCAATTCAGCGGATTTCCAGCGCGGCGGTTTCGATGCCGATGATGCGCGGCAGGTAATCCTGTGGCTCAACGAACAGCAGATCGACCTGCTGGAACTCTCCGGTGGCAGTTACGAAGCACCAGCAATGCAAGGTGAAGCGCGCGACGGCCGGACCCTGGCACGGGAGGCGTATTTTCTGGAAATGGCCGGTGAGCTGGCCAGCGTGGCGCGCATGCCAGTGATGGTGACGGGCGGGATCCGCCGTTTGGCAATCGTCGAACAGGTTCTCAACAGTGGCATTGCCATGGCCGGCATCGGCACTGCGCTGGCCGTGGAACCGCACTTGGTCAAGCACTGGCGCGAAGGCCAGAACAGCCACCCGCAGCTGCCGCCGATCCGCTGGAAGCGCAAGCCTCTGGCGGCGCTGGCGAGCATGGCGGGGG
>NZ_AKJL01000207.1 GCF_000282355.1 Pseudomonas sp. GM49 | reverse complement strand
CGCCCAGCCGGTACGGCTGTCGAACTTGGTTGCCGAAGAGAACAGCGGCAGGTCGCAACCGGCACAGGCGAACGTGCCGTCGCGATGCTCGTTGTTCAGCGGGCTGCTGTAGGCCCGTTCGGTGCCTTCTTCGCGAAGGATGTCGTACTGCTCGTCGCTCAGGATCCTGTGCCATTCGCTGTCGCTGTGGGTCACTTCGAACTCCTCGGCCGCACTGGCCTCGCTGATCAATGCCGTGCCTGTGGAAAACTTCGGCAACAGACCAATCGCCAGGGCTGCCACCCCCAGCCCGCCGCTCGCTAGAAGAAATTGCCGTCGTGAAAACATGCTCGCCTCCAAAAATCCAGGGGTGTTTCATGGAACACAGCCTAGGCTTTGGGTGATCGCAAAATCCTCACGGGAAGTTAAACAATTCGTGATAACTCGGGCGCTGAAAAACCCGCACAATGAATAACGCCAATTTGTGTAGGAGCGAGCTTGCTCGCGATGGACGTTAACAATGACGCGGGTGCCTTGAATGATCGCGGTGCCCTTGCGTCCTTCGCGAGCAAGCTCGCTCCTACAATGAGCGGCATTTCGCACAATGGGTGGATTGAGCTGGATGGAACAGACCAAACGCGTCCTCGTGGTCGAGGACGATATGCATATCGCCGACCTGATCTGCCTGCATCTTCGCGATGAGCAGTTCGAGGTGGTGCACAGCGCCGATGGCGATGAAGGCATGCGCCTGCTGCAACAGGGCAACTGGGACGCACTGGTCCTCGACCTGATGCTGCCCGGTGTCGACGGCCTGGAGATTTGCCGACGCGCCCGGGCCATGGCCCGCTACACGCCGATCATCATCACCAGCGCGCGCTCCAGCGAAGTGCACCGGATTCTCGGCCTCGAACTGGGTGCCGACGACTATCTGGCCAAGCCCTTTTCCATGCTCGAACTGGTGGCCCGGGTCAAGGCGCTGCTGCGCCGGGTCGATGCCATGGCGCGCAACCTGAAGATGGACGCCGGCAGCCTGCTCACCGACGGCCTGGCCATCGACCCGATCACCCGCGAAGTGTCCCTCGACGGCCGCCGTCTGGACCTCACGCCCCGGGAGTTCGACTTGCTGTACTTCTTCGCCCGCCAGCCCGGCAAGGTGTTTTCGCGCATGGACCTGCTCAATGCCGTGTGGGGCTACAGTCACGAAGGCTACGAGCACACGGTCAACACCCACATCAACCGCCTGCGCGCCAAGATCGAGGCCGATCCGGCGCAACCGGTGCGCATCCTCACGGTCTGGGGCCGCGGCTACAAATTCGCCACCGGTGAGGAGCCGCAGCCATGAGGCTGACCCTGACGCAACGCCTGTCCCTGGTGTTCGCCGTGCTGCTGCTGGTGTGCTGCGGCACCTCGGCGTGGTTGCAGGTGCGCTCCAACCAGATGCATGAGCAGGAAGTGGTGCAAGGCTTGTCCCGGGACCTGGCGCAGCACATCGCCCGTGACACAGTGCTGATGGACACCCAGGGCCTGATGCCCAATGCCGTGCGCGATCTGTTCAGCAAACTGATGCAGGTCAACCCGAGCGTCGAGGTGTATCTGCTCGACACCGCGGGCAAGATTGTCGGCAGCGCCGCGCCCGAGGGCCGCATCCGTCGCGAACGGATCGACTTGGCGCCGATCCAGCGCCTGCTACGGGGCGACGCCCTGCCGATTCTCGGCGACGACCCGCGCAGCATCGATGCCCGCAAGGTGTTCAGCGCTGCGCCGCTGAAGGTCGATGGCAAGCCGGCCGGTTATCTCTACGTGGTATTGCTCGGCGAGGACCACGACCGCCTGGCCGAACGCGGCGCGACCAGTGCGGCGCTCAACACAGCGCTGTTGTCCATCGGACTGGTAGCCCTGTTGTGCCTGATTGCCGGTCTGACGGCGTTTGCCCTGATCACCCGGCCGTTGCGCCGCCTGACCGAAACCGTCAGCCAGTTCGACATCGATGGCGTACCAGTCATGCCAGCCCCGCCCGTCGCAGTGGAAAAAGCCGCCAGCCACGATGAAATCGCCGTGCTCGATGCCGCGTTCCGGCAAATGCAGGCACGCCTGGGCGAACAATGGCGTTCGTTGACCCGCCAGGATCAGGAGCGCCGCGAACTGGTGGCGAACATCTCCCACGACTTGCGCACGCCGCTGGCCTCGTTGCACGGCTATCTGGAAACCCTGTCGCTCAAGGACGCCACGCTGTCCCCGGCCGACCGCCGTCGCTATCTGGGCATCGCGCTGGACCAGAGCCGCAAGGTGGGCGGTCTGGCGCAATCGCTGCTGGAACTGGTGCGGCTGGAGCACGGTTTCGTGCAACCGGTGCTGGAACGCTTTTCCCTGACCGACCTGGCCCAGGATATCTTCCAGAAATTCGAACTCACCGCCGAGGCGCGCAAAGTCGAACTGAAGGCCACGTTCGCGCCGAACGTCTCGGCCGCCTGCGCGGATCTTGGGTTGATCGAGCGGGTGCTGACCAACCTGTTCGACAATGCCCTGCGCCATACCCCGCCGGGTGGCGAGGTCGAACTGGAGCTGCGCCCGCAAGGGTCGTACATCGAAGTCACGGTCAGTGATACCGGCCCGGGCATTGCCCCGGAACTGCGCGAAGGGCTGTTCCTGCGACCGTTCAATATCGGCGGCGCACGGCGCGATGGGGGGTTGGGGCTGCGGATTGTGCATCGCATCCTGCAATTGCATGGGCGCGAGATTCAGTTGATCGATGTGCCGGGGCGGGGTGCGACCTTTCGTTTTTCGTTGCCGATTGATGAAGAAACCGCATCAGCGTTGGCGGTGCGCTCGATGAACCTGAATACACCGCGGCAGGCCTGACAGACCGCGGCGCCTGCATCGCGAGCAAGCTCGCTCCCACAGGGTTAGTGGGTGTACGCAAAATCTGTGAACACCTGAAAACACTGTGGGAGCGGGCTTGCCCGCGATGAGGCCAGCCTGAACAACTGAAAACTTCGATCAGTCCCGATACCCCGGCGCCACTCGATCCAGCATTCGCAACAACGCCGCCCACGCCAATTGCATGGCATCCGGATCGTTCAACTCCCCTTCATCCAATGGCCGCCCCGGATCATTGAACTGCCGCTCGGTGTGCGCGCAAACCTCGGCCGACGGCAACACCAGCTCACCGGCAGCTTGCGCAGCCAACTGGATTTCACAGGCTTTCTCCAGGTAATACATGCGCATGAACGCCTGCCCTACCGTCTCGCCCACCGTCAGCAAACCATGGTTGCGCAGCATCATCACCGGCTTGTCGCCCATGTCCGCCACCAGCCGTTGCTGCTCACTCAGGTCCAGCGCCACGCCTTCATAGTCGTGGTAGGCAACGCGGCCATAGAACTCCATGGAAATCTGATTGACCGGCAACAACCCGCACTTCAACGCCGCCACCGCACACCCGGATTTGGTGTGGGTGTGCAGCACGCATTGCGCATCCTCACGGGCACCGTGGATGGCGCTATGAATCACAAAACCGGCCGGGTTCACCGGGTACGGCGACGGTTCCACAGCGTGGCCATCGAGATCGATCTTGACC
Source organism: Pseudomonas sp. GM49 (assembly GCF_000282355.1). Taxonomy (GTDB): domain Bacteria; phylum Pseudomonadota; class Gammaproteobacteria; order Pseudomonadales; family Pseudomonadaceae; genus Aquipseudomonas. The sequence continues at coordinate 3,359 of NZ_AKJL01000207.1, read as the reverse complement.
AGACTGGACGCGGTGATCTCGTCGAACATCAGCCCGTAGGGGTTGATCAGAAAGTGATGCTCCGGCCCCGGAATGCGCACCGAGATGTGGGTGAAGATCAAATCGGTCATGCGAAAGTGCGCAATCAAGCGGTAGCAGGCCGCCAACTCTTCACGCAGACGTTGCTCTGTCGATGTCATGCCACGGTGCTCTCTTTCACGGTGCAGTCTTTCACGGTGCAATCTTCCAGCCCTTGCCCCAGGGCATCCCAGCCATCGAAGCCCCGGCGAGCGATGAACACCAGGCGTGTGGCGTTGGCCCTGGCGTCATCCAGTGCCGGCAGAAACTGACTGCGGGTGCCGACATGTTGCAGCCAGTGCGCCGTGCTGCCCGGCGTTAGCAGCACCAGGCCTTTGACCCGGAATACATCACTGGGCAGCGCCCTCAACCAGCCACGCAAGTACTCGACATCGAGGGCCGCGTTGCTCTGCCACAACCAGCTGCTGAACATCTCGCCGTGATCGCCAGCGGCCACCCGGGTCAGCGGTTTCTGTGCCCGGGGCTCAAGGTCCAGATCGGTATCCAGCCACAACGCATCGGGCAACTCGGCCTGCACACTTTCATGCACGCGAGTCCTGGCGCCCAATGCATCGCGCAGCGTTTGCAGCTGTGATTCATCGACCAGGTCAGTCTTGTTCAACAGCAACAAGTCGGCAGCGGCCACTTGTGCCCGAGCCAGGCGTGCGTACTCACCATCGAGTTGCAGATGACGGGTGGCGTCGACCACGGTGATGACCATGTCCAGTTGCATCTGGCTGCGCAGTTGCGGGTAGGCCAGGGTCTGCACGATGCGCTGCGGGTCGGACACACCGCTGCACTCGATGACGATGCGCTCCAACCTTGGTTCAAGCTGCGCCAGGCTGCCGAGCTGCGCCAGCAGGTCTTCCTGCACGGTGCAGCAGATGCAGCCGTTTTGCAGGCTGTACACCGCGTCGGTAACTTCGGAAACGATGGCCGCATCGATGTTCAGCTCGCCGAAATCGTTGACGATCACCGCCAGCCGACTGCCTTCGGCACGGCGCACCATGCGGTTGAGTAGCGTGGTTTTACCGGCGCCGAGAAAACCCGACACCACGGTCACGGCGATACGTGGAGAAGTCATTTTGCCTTGCCCTCCAGCACCGGTGGTTCGCCCTGCCAGACAGCTTTGAGGCCGACCGCTTCCAGCGTTGAGTGGCGGTCGTAAACCAGTTGCCCTTCAACAAAGGTCAGCAGCACTTGGGTCTTGTGGATGTAGTTGCGTGCCGGTGCAGCGAACAGGTCGCGGTCGATCACGATCAGGTCCGCCGACTTGCCCACTTGCAGGCTGCCGGTGCTGTGTTCCAGGCCCATGGCCACGGCGCCATTGCTGGTGATCACGGTCAGCGCCTGTTCGAGGCTGATCGGGTCACCGAAGCAGGCCGGATCGTCGTTCCACGGGTTCTGCCGGGTGATCATGGTTTCCAGCGCCAGCCACGGGTCGATGGACGCCACCGGCCAGTCGGTGCCCATCACCGCGGTGCCACCGGCGGCGAGCACACCTTTGAAATCGTAGATGCGCTTGAGTCGCTCCTGACCGTAGCCGGAACGTGCGCCGCTGGCGAACGGCGTCGGGTACCAGGCGGCCGGGGAAAATTCGGCGATGACATTCAGTTCCTTGAAGCGCGGCAGGTTGCCGGGGTGCAGCAAGGTGCTGTGGGCGCACTGGTGGCGCACACCGCTGAAACCGTTGCGACGACGGGCCTCGGCCACGGCATCGAGGAACACGTCGGAGGCGCCGTCACCGGTGCAGTGGGCGATCACGCGGATGCCCTTGCGGTCCATGTCCACCACCATGTCGGTGATGTGTTCCGGGGTCAGGTTGAGCTTGCCGCGCCAGCTCGATTCCTGCGGCCACGGGGTCAGCAGGTACGAAGACTTCGGCTCGACCGTGCCGTCGAAATGGAACTTCACCGCGTTGGCGCTCAGGCGCGCGCTGCGGTAGTAGTGACGTTCACCGGCCAGCAGCTCCCAGCGGCGACGCACCGGGAAGATGTCGTCCTGCCAACTGATCGCCGCTTCGATGCGCACCGTCAGTTCTCCGCTGTCGTCCAGTTCCTTGAGGGCCTGCAAACGCTGTTCGCAGACGTGCACGTATTTGCTCGCCGTGACGCCACGCGAGCTCTGGAAATGCACGCCATCGCGATAGGCGCGGCGCAACACGCTGACCGGCGTCGGTGGCATGGCCGCGTGGATCATCGCGTAGGCGCCGTCGATCATCAGGCCGGTGGGTTCGCCGCTCAGCTCGTCACGTTCGAAATAACCGTTGCGCGGGTCGGACGTGTGGCGGTCGATGCCGGCCAGTTCCAGGGCCTTGGAGTTGACCATCATGGTGCCCCACATGCGGTCGAGCAGAGCCACCGGACGGTCCGGCATGACACTGTCGAGCCACTCGCGACCCGGGGTCAGGCCGGCCTCGCGGAAGGTGTAGCGCACCCAGTATTGGCCATAGATCCAGCCGTCGCCGGGATGGCTGTCGGCATAGGCGAGGATGCTTTCGCGCAGCTGTTCCGGGGTCGGGTCTTCGATGCCGACGTCGAGGTCATCGGCGTAGCGCGGTGCCAACGCGAGGTCGGGGTGAGTGTGCATGTCGTGCAGGCCCGGCATGCAGAACGCGCCTTGCAGGTCGTGCACGCGAGTGTTCGGGCCCTTGAACATCTCGATCTGGCCGAGGCTGGCGACTGCGATCAACTTACCGTCGCGGATGGCCACGGCCTCGGCCCACGGGTTGGCCGGGTCCTGAGTGTAGATACGCCCGTTGGCGAGGATCAGGTCGGCGTAGGTCCCCTGCACGGAATGGGTAGAGGAAAAGTTATCGGACTCAGCCATGTAAGCCACCTTTGAGTTCAGGGAGATTGAAAGGTCCACCGGGCGTTGAGCGTGTCGGCGACCTGAAAAAATTGTTGTTGTTTTAGTCAGCCAGAAACGTTGTGGCGTCGACCTCGATCATCACCGGTTCATGGCGATTGCCGAGTTGCCCGAGCAGCTCGCGCAAGCCGTGCAGATGGCTCACCCGGTGATGGGGCACGTGACAGCTCTGCGCCAGCGCAGCGAAGTCCGGCGTGAGGATGTCCACCCCCAGCAACGGCACCGCCTTGGCATTCATGTAGTCGCGGATTTCGCCATAGCTGCTGTTGTTCCACAGCAGCAGGATCACGCCGGCGCCGGCCTCTTTGGCGGCGATCAGTTCGGCGCTGGAAAACTGCAAGCCGCCATCGCCGACCAACGCCACCACCGGGCGCAGTGGTCGGGCCAGTTTGGCGCCGATGGCGGCGGGCAAACCGTAGCCGAGGGTGCCGTAG
>NZ_AKJL01000206.1 GCF_000282355.1 Pseudomonas sp. GM49 | reverse complement strand
CGGCTTGCGTCGACGGAGTCGATCACGCCGCCACGACGAGCCACGACGCAAACGCCGGAGTCACGGGCTACGTTACGCTCCATGCCGGTACCTACCAGTGGCTTGTCAGCGCGCAGGGTCGGTACAGCTTGACGCTGCATGTTCGAACCCATCAACGCACGGTTGGCGTCGTCGTGTTCGAGGAACGGAATCAGCGACGCAGCAACCGAAACTACCTGCTTCGGCGATACGTCCATCAAGGTGACGTCTTCCGGCGCCTTGACGGTAAATTCGTTCAAGTGACGAACAGCTACCAGCTCGTCGATCAGGACTTTCTTGTCGTTCATCGTGGCCGAGGCCTGAGCGATCACGTGATCGGCTTCTTCGATGGCGGACAGGAACACGATCTCGTCGGTGACCAGAGCGTCTTTCACCACACGGTACGGGCTCTCGAGGAAGCCGTACTGGTTGGTGCGCGCATAAGCGGCCAGGGAGTTGATCAGACCGATGTTCGGACCTTCCGGCGTTTCGATCGGGCAAACACGACCGTAGTGCGTCGGGTGTACGTCACGCACTTCAAAGCCGGCACGCTCACGAGTCAGACCACCAGGGCCGAGTGCAGAAACACGACGCTTGTGGGTGATCTCGGACAGCGGGTTGTTCTGGTCCATGAACTGGGACAGCTGGCTGGAACCGAAGAACTCCTTCACCGCCGCAGCCACTGGCTTGGCGTTGATCAGGTCTTGCGGCATCAGGCCTTCGCTTTCAGCCATCGACAGACGCTCTTTGACCGCACGCTCAACACGTACCAGGCCAACGCGGAACTGGTTCTCGGCCATTTCGCCTACGCAGCGAACACGACGGTTACCCAGGTGGTCGATGTCATCGACGATGCCTTTACCGTTACGGATGTCGACCAGGGTCTTCAGTACCGCGACGATGTCTTCCTTGCACAGCACGCCCGAACCTTCGATTTCGGTACGACCGATACGACGGTTGAACTTCATCCGGCCGACCGCAGACAGGTCGTAGCGCTCAGGGCTGAAGAACAGGTTGTTGAACAGGGTCTCTGCAGCGTCTTTAGTTGGCGGCTCGCCAGGACGCATCATGCGATAGATCTCGACCAGCGCTTCCAGTTGGTTGCTGGTGGAATCGATCTTCAGGGTGTCGGAGACGAACGGACCGCAGTCGATATCGTTGGTGTACAGAGTTTCGATGCGAACAACCTGAGCCTTGGCGATTTTGGCCAGGATCTCGGTGTTCAGCTCGGTGTTGCACTCTGCCAGGATTTCGCCGGTTGCCGGATGCACGATGACCTTGGCGGTTGTGCGACCCAGGACGTAGTCCAGAGGCACATCCAGCTCTTTGATCCCGGCTTTCTCCAGCTGGTTGATGTGGCGAGCGGTGATACGACGACCTTGCTCGACAATAACCTTGCCTTTGTCATCCTGAATATCGAGGACAGCGATTTCACCGCGCAGGCGCTGAGGCACCAGTTCCAGGCTCAGGGTCTCGCCCTTCACGTGGAATACGTTGGTGGTATAGAACGCGTCCAGCACTTCTTCAGTGGTATAGCCCAGCGCGCGCAGCAGTACCGAGGCAGGCAGCTTGCGACGACGGTCGATACGCACGAATACGCAGTCTTTCGGGTCGAACTCGAAGTCCAGCCACGAACCGCGGTAAGGAATGATGCGCGCGGAGTACAGCAGTTTACCGGAGCTGTGCGTCTTGCCACGGTCGTGGTCGAAGAACACGCCCGGGGAACGGTGCAGCTGGGAAACGATTACACGCTCGGTACCGTTGATTACGAAGGTACCGTTTTCAGTCATCAGGGGGATTTCACCCATGTAGACTTCTTGCTCTTTGATGTCCTTGATCGCTTTGTTCGACGACTCTTTGTCGAAAATGATCAGGCGCACTTTTACCCGCAAAGGTACGGCGTAAGTTACACCGCGCAATACGCATTCTTTGACATCAAATGCCGGTTCGCCCAGGCGATAACCGACGTACTCCAGCGCAGCATTGCCGGAGTAGCTGATGATCGGGAAAACGGATTTGAAGGCCGCATGCAGGCCCACGTCGCGGAACTGATCTTTAGTCGCTCCCGCTTGCAAGAATTCACGATACGAATCCAGCTGGATGGCCAGGAGGTACGGCACATCCATGACGTCCGGCAACTTGCTAAAGTCCTTGCGGATACGTTTTTTCTCAGTATATGAGTAAGCCATCAGCGTTCCCCAGCTTGGTCACCTGCTTGTTTGGCCCCTCCCGACGGGAGCAGCCAGAAAATCGTGCAAACCCCATGGTTTGCGCCACCGCATCGGGTGGTTACAGCACGTTATCGGCACCGACCGAGTCGGCTGCCAATAACGGAAAAAGGCCGGTGGCAAGAGCCACCAGCCATCAGCCTGTCGCTTAACGCTCGGGCTGGAGGAGCAAGGTCGATGCTTACTTCAGCTCGACTTTAGCGCCTGCTTCTTCCAGAGCTGCTTTGGCTTTGTCAGCTGCGTCTTTGGCAACAGCTTCCAGAACCATGGCAGGTGCGCCGTCAACTACAGCCTTGGCTTCTTTCAAGCCCAGACCGGTCAGTTCACGTACAGCCTTGATCACGTTAACTTTCTTCTCGCCAGCTTCGGTCAGCATGACGTTGAATTCGGTTTGCTCTTCAGCAACGGCAGCAGCAACAGCTGGACCAGCCGATGCAGCAGCAGCGGTAACGCCGAATTTTTCTTCGAAAGCTTTGATCAGCTCAACAACTTCCATTACGGACATGTTGCCAACTGCTTCAAGGATATCGTTCTGAGAGATAGACATGAATCTAATTCCTGATATTGGGGACGGCCTACGCGACCATCGAAAAAAACAAAAAACGCGAGAAGTTGACGAGCCTTAGGCTGCAGCAGCTTCTTTCTGGTCGCGAATTGCCGCCAGAGTACGAGCCAATTTGCTGGTAGCGCCTTGAATCACGCTCATCAGCTGAGAAATTGCTTCGTCACGGGTCGGCAGAGTTGCCAGTACGTCGATTTGGTTAGCTGCGAGGAACTTGCCCTCGAACGCAGCTGCCTTGATCTCGAACTTGTCCTGACCCTTTGCGAATTCCTTGAAGATCCGGGCAGCAGCGCCTGGATGTTCTTTGGAGAACGCAATCAGGGTAGGGCCAGTGAACACGTCGTTGAGGACACTGAATTCAGTGTCAGCAACAGCGCGCTTGAGCAGGGTGTTACGTACAACACGTACGTAAACGCCAGCTTCACGAGCCTCTTTACGGAGTCCGGTCATCGCGCCTACTGTTACGCCACGGGCATCAGCCACGACAGCGGACAGAGCGACTTTGGCAGCCTCGTTGACTTCAGCGACGATGGCCTTCTTGTCTTCGAGTTTAATTGCCACGGGTTTAACTCCTGCTTGTTACCGTTTCATCTGGTCGAAACCGGATGTCGTTTTGGTGTCTGATTCGGTAAGGAACCGGGAGCACCATCTGCGTAGGCTTGTGGTTTAAGACTCGCGTCGCCTACGGTCTTGGATAGCCCCCGCCAGGCAGGGACCCCAATTTTTCAATTGGCGCAATCGCTTGCGCCAATCTGTGTCTTACGCGTCGAGCGAGCTTTGGTCGATGACCAGACCTGGGCCCATAGTGGTGCTCAGGGTAACGCGCTTGACGTAAATGCCTTTCGAGGAAGCTGGCTTGATACGCTTCAGATCAGCGATCAGGGCTTCAACGTTTTCCTTCAGCTTGACGGCATCGAAGCCGATCTTGCCAACGGAAGTGTGGATGATGCCGTTTTTGTCGGTGCGATAACGAACCTGACCAGCCTTGGCGTTTTTAACCGCGGTAGCTACGTCTGGAGTTACGGTGCCGACTTTAGGGTTAGGCATCAGGCCACGTGGACCGAGGATCTGACCCAACTGACCTACAACGCGCATTGCATCCGGGGATGCGATCACTACGTCATAGTTCAGGTCGCCGCCTTTCATTTCGGCAGCCAGATCGTCCATGCCTACGCGGTCAGCGCCGGCAGCCAGAGCGGCTTCAGCAGCTGGACCCTGGGTGAACACAGCAACGCGAACGGTCTTGCCAGTGCCGTGTGGCAGCACGGTAGCGCTACGAACGACCTGGTCGGATTTACGCGGGTCAACACCCAGGTTTACAGCTACGTCGAACGACTCGCTGAACTTGACAGTCGACAGCTCGGCCAGCAGAGCAGCGGCGTCTACAAAGTTGTAGGCCTTGCCTGCTTCGATTTTGCCGGCGATAGCCTTTTGACGCTTGGTCAGCTTAGCCATTACACACCCTCCACGTTAAGGCCCATGCTACGAGCAGAACCGGCGATAGTACGCACGGCTGCTTCCATATCAGCTGCAGTCAGATCCGCGTTTTTGGTTTTCGCGATTTCTTCCAGCTGAGCACGAGTCACGGTGCCAACCTTAACGGTGTTCGGACGAGCGGAACCGCTGGTCAGACCGGCCGCCTTCTTCAGCAGAACCGAAGCAGGGGTGGATTTGGTTTCGAAAGTGAAGCTACGGTCGCTGTAGACAGTGATGATCACTGGAGTCGGCAGACCTGGCTCAAGACCCTGAGTACGGGCGTTGAAAGCCTTGCAGAATTCCATGATGTTCACGCCGTGCTGACCCAGAGCAGGACCAACAGGTGGGCTTGGGTTAGCCTGAGCGGCCTTCACTTGCAGCTTGATGTAAGCGGTAATCTTCTTGGCCATGAGGCACTCCAATTACGGGTTCGAACGCCTCGAGAGGCTCCCCGGTTACTTGCGCGTTTATCCCAGTGACGACAAAACCCCACAGCCTACGGCTGCGGGGTTGGGATTTTTGTTCAACTAGACCTTTTCGACCTGGCTGAACTCGAGCTCCACCGGAGTAGAGCGACCGAAAATGAGCACTGCGACCTGGATCCGGCTCTTTTCGTAGTTAACTTCTTCAACAACACCGGTAAAGTCCGCAAACGGACCATCATTGACACGCACCGACTCGCCCGGCTCGAACAACGTCTTCGGCTTCGGCTTGTCGCTGCCATCGGCAACGCGGCGCAGAATGGCTTCTGCTTCTTTATCGGTAATTGGCGCAGGCTTATCGGCAGTACCACCAATGAAACCCATCACCCGAGGAGTATCCTTGACCAAGTGCCAAGTACCCTCGTTCATATCCATCTGCACCAGCACATAGCCAGGGAAGAATTTGCGTTCGCTTTTGCGCTTCTGGCCATTGCGCATTTCAACCACTTCTTCAGTGGGAACCAGAATCTCGCCGAAGCCATCTTCCATACCGGCCAGCTTTACGCGCTCGATCAGCGAGCGCATTACATGCTTCTCGTAACCGGAGTAAGCATGCACAACATACCAACGCTTAGCCACGGGACACCCTTAGCCGACGATCAAGGAAACAAGCCAGCCGAGCAGGGAATCAAGCCCCCACAACAGCAACGCCATAACCAGGACAACAGCCACAACGATCAACGTGGTCTGCGTGGTTTCTTGGCGAGTTGGCCAAACGACTTTACGAATTTCGGTGCGGGCTTCCTTAACCAGTACAAAGAAAGACTTGCCCTTGACCGTCTGCAGGCCTACAAAGGCAGCTACGGCAGCAATAGCAAGCAATGCGAGTACGCGGTACAGGATCGGCGAAGCAGAAAAGTACTGATTGCCAACAACACCAACAACCACCAGAGCGACTACTACAAGCCACTTGAGGAGGTCGAAACGAGAGCCTTGAGCTTCAGCTTTAGGAGTCATCTATGAAGATCCTGTGAAAAGAAAGCCAGACACACCGAGTGAATCTGGCAGGTCAGGAGGGAATCGAACCCCCAACCTACGGTTTTGGAGACCGTCGCTCTGCCAATTGAGCTACTGACCTAAAACAAAATCAGGCCGACCATTATGCCGACCCGAAAAAGACTTTACAACACTTACTAGGCAACCCTGGCCGCAACACCGATATCAACGACACCGGCAACCTTCAGAAACACATTCAGGCGCAACCACTACCACCTAAAACAAAGGCAGATATTTTCATATCTGCCTTGTTATATGGAGCTCTTGAGCGGATTTGAACCGCTGACCTCACCCTTACCAAGGGTGTGCTCTACCAACTGAGCTACAAGAGCGTAACACCGTGCAAAACCTGTAAACTTGGAGCGGGTAGCGGGAATCGAACCCGCATCATCAGCTTGGAAGGCTGAGGTTCTACCACTAAACTATACCCGCGAGGCTTACAGCTCTCGCTAAAAATGGTGGAGGGGGAAGGATTCGAACCTTCGAAGTCGTAGACGTCAGATTTACAGTCTGATCCCTTTGGCCGCTCGGGAACCCCTCCTAAGCGAGCCGGCATTCTACATCATGCCAGCCTTCTGTCAAGCATTTTTCTCATTAAAAACCTGAGCTTAGCTGCGTTGACCTCACTTCACCTCGTTAACCGTTTCCGGTGTTCGCTGTGGAGCGGGCGCCATTCTATGCAAACTATTCGGCGGGTGCAACCCCCTCGCACGGCATTATTTTATGTTTTAACTCATTGAATTCTTTAGAAAGGTTTATCAGCTGAAGATCGTCCAGCCAGCGCCTGCTTTCCGGGGCCACACGCAGCCAATAACCGGCGGATTCGGAGCCACCCCTGGGCAACGCCTGAAACTTGACCTCCATGCCGGTCAACCTGCGCTCAAGCCCCTGAGCCACGTCCTGGCGGGTAAAGCCGCCCAGATAAAGACAACCGGAATCCGCCTGGGCTGCCTTACCCTTATCCTTGGCCGCCTCCCCTGCCTCGCTCAACAGACGGATATCCTGCTGAGACCCCCGATACAAACTCAAGGGCGTCACATCCTTCGCGCGCAGCGGAGCCTCCTGTTGATGCCAGATGTAATAAAACACATTGAGAACAAGCAGCAGCAGAAACAACCAACGCATAAAGACCTCAGGACAAAGGGCACGCCATAGCCAAGCCGACAAACACCAGATCCGGAACCACCCTGGCCTCTGGCACTATCCCGGAGACTAGGGCAGCATCACCACCCGTGAGGAAAACCGCGAAACCCCCACCCCAATGGCTACGAGCCAACTCAAGCTGAGTCAGCACAAACCCCTGAAGCATCAACAGGCAACCGCGCTCAACAGCTTCAACGGTTGTGCGACCTGGGACAAGGCTTTCAAGAGCGCGCTCGGCCGCAAGATCGCCGTAGCGAATCTTGCGGGTATGCGTGCGCAACTGATTGCGCATCAACGGCATCCCCGGGCATATGAACCCACCGAGATGCCCTCCATCCGCAGCAACGAAGTCCGCGGTCACGGCAGTACCGAAATCAAGCACAAGGCACGCGCCGCCCGCCAAATGGAATCCGCCAAGCAACGCAAGCCAACGATCGAGCCCCAGCTTCTCGAACTCCTCATAACCGTTACGGACCCCGGACATTTCCCGCGCGGGCGACGCACTGACAACCGACACATCGAAGGACTCCTTCAATAAGGCGACCAACATCCCGGTTTCTTCGGCAGTCCTTACACTGACCATTCGGCAATACTTGAGAGCAACCCCCTTGAGCGCCTTCAAGTCCGCGAGCAACGCGAGGTCGGAATCGACAACCCCCTCCGCCACCACCAGCCGGGTATTCGCATCGAGCACGCGCCACTTGATAAAACTGTTGCCACAGTCGAGCTCAAGAATCATTACGCAACCTCAGACTCAGCTCGCCGCCACTGAAGACTTTTTCCACACCATCCACCTTCAAGCGCAAGGCGCCCTGACTATCAATACCCAGCACTTCGCCATCTATCTGGTTAACGCCTGCAATCAACGAGACTGCACGCCCTTGCCACAGATGATTTTGCTCCCACTCCGCCTGGACCGCTGAAAAGCCACCGGCCTGGTGACGCGCCATGTATCTCTGCAGCATCACCCCAAGCGCTGCCACCAGGTGATTGCGATCAAACATCCTACCCGACTCCAGACGCATGGACGTCCACTGCTGGTCCACCTCATCGGTCATCTGCATGTTCACGTTTATACCGACACCCAGTACCACGTGACACACATCAGCCGGATCACCGACCAGCTCGAGCAATATCCCGGCAATTTTCTTCTGGCCGACCAGGACATCATTCGGCCATTTCAACCCCACTCCCGGAACCCCAAGCTCGCGCAAAGCCTGCAGGACGGCAAGCCCGACAACAAGACTCAAACCTTCCAGCTGACGCATTCCACCATCGATACGCAGCACCAGGCTGTAATATATGTTTTCAGCGAAGGGACTCGCCCACTTGCGCCCACGCCGCCCGCGCCCGGCGGTCTGCCGCTCGGCGAGCACCAGGAAAGGCGCAGCCTGAAGCCGCTCGATGGCACGCAGCGCCTCGGCATTGGTGGAGTCGATGGAATCGAAGACCAGGACAGGCCAGTCACAAGAAGGCGCCAGTCGCCCGATCTCGGCAGGATCAAGCAATGTCAGCGGCGCCGCCAATTGATAGCCGCGCCCTCTGACTTTATGAATGGCAAGACCCAGCTCAGCCTCCAAATGCTGGAGCTGCTTCCATACCGCACTACGACTGATGCCCAAGGCAACGCCCAGCGCCTGACCCGAATGGAATCGGCCATCTTTAAGAAGCTCTAACAACGTCAGCATGCAAGTCTCGCCTCACAATGAGGCCCGCATGATAGCCACGCCCCGAGCACTTGCATAGAAACCCGACGTTACGGATTTCCCGCGGACAAAAACAAAACCCCAACTGCTTTCGCAATTGGGGTT
>NZ_AKJL01000205.1 GCF_000282355.1 Pseudomonas sp. GM49 | reverse complement strand
GGCTTCTCACGCACCGTGACCCGCCATTACAGCGTGCCGTGCGTGTTTTCCACCGAGCAACTGCGCTATCCGAAACCGGACGGCAGTATTTGCCTGCAGAAGAGTTTTGTCGGTGATGGCGTGAAGCTCGACTGCGCCGGCGGGTTTGGCGCGGTGATGATGGTGACGGCGACCTTCGGCATGGTCGCGGCGACCAAGGCTGTGGACAAGATTGTGGCGGGTGTGCGGCGGCCGGCGGATCGGGTCAAGCCTCAGGTTTAAGTGTTGCTGCTGATGGCCCCATCGCGAGCAGGCTCGCTCCCACATTTGGAATGCATACCCCTGTGGGAGCGAGCTTGCTCGCGATGGGCTGCGAAGCGGCCCCGTTACTGCGCCAACTCCCGCATCCGCTGAAGTACCGCATTCAAGCCATTACTGCGGGATTCGGACAACTGCCGCCCCAGCCCCAACTGATTGAACCAGTCCGGCAAATCCACCTGCTGCAACTCGGCCGCGGACAACCCGTTGACCCGCGCCAGCAGCAATGCCACTAACCCGCGAATCAATCGCGCATCGCTGTTGGCACTGAACTGCCAATGGCCATCGCGCAACTCACCCACCAGCCACACTTGGCTTTCACAACCGTGCACCCGGTTGGCATCACACATCTGCACGTCACTCAACGCTGGCAGGCGCTCGCCCCATTGCATCAGCAGGCGTGCGCGCTGTTCCCAACCGGCAGCTTTCTGAAAGGTTTCGAGCGCCGTGACGGCATCGGCAGGCAGGTTCATCGCAATAGCTCCAGCGCCTGATCCAGGGCTTCAAAGAACCGCTCCAGGTCCTCGGAATCGTTGTACAGCGCCAACGACACCCGAATCGCCCCGGCCAGTTCGAAGCGTTTAAGCAGTGGCATGGCGCAGTGATGGCCGGCGCGCACCGCGATCCCTTGTTCGGTCAGCAAATGCGCGAGATCGGCGTTATGCACACCCTTGACGGTAAAACTGGCCAATGCCACTTGCGGCTTGCCCAGCAGGTGGATGCCGTGACGTGCCTCAAGGCCCTTGAGCAGGCAGGCATGCAACGCCGCTTCATGGGCGGACACGGCGTCCTGATCGAGCCCGGCGAGGTAATCAAGGGTCGCTCCGAGGCCGATCACACTGGCAATCGGCGGCGTCCCGGCCTCAAAGCCCAGTGGTGCCGGGCGAAAGCGGGCGTCGTGGTAGTTGGCGTCCAGCACCATCTCACCGCCGAATTGCCACGGGCGCAGTTGTTGCAGCGCTTCATGGCGTCCGAACAGCACGCCCAGGCCATCGGGCCCGTAGAGTTTGTGGCTGGAGAACACATAAAAATCGCAGCCCAGCGCTTGCACGTCGTGGCGGCCGTGGACCACGCCCTGGGCGCCGTCGATCACGGTCAAGGCATTGTACGCCTTGGCCAGTGCCAGCAATTCGGGCAGCGGCTGCCACGCACCAATCACGTTGGACAGTTGACTGACCGCCAGCAGGCGTGTGCGCGAGCCGATCAAACCGGCAGCGGCTTCAAGGTCGATCACACCGTCGGCATCCAGCGGCAGGATCACCAGTTTCAGGTCGCGACGGTGCGCCAGTTGCTGCCACGGCAACAGGTTGGCGTGATGCTCCAGGGCGCTGATGACAATCTCGTCGCCCGGGTTGAAAAGATGTTCCAGGCCGTAGGCCAGGAGATTCAGCGCGGACGTCGCGCCGTGGGTAAAGATGATCTGCCCACAGTCGCTGGCGTTGAGCCATTGCGCGGCTTTGCGGCGGCTGTCCTCGAACGCCTGGGTGGCGTGGGCGCCGGGCAAATGCTGCGCCCGATGCACGTTGGCCGCGCCGTTGGCGTAGTAGTGCGCCAGGGCATCGAGCAGGGCTTGAGGTTTTTGCGTGGTGGCGGCGTTGTCCAGATAGGTCTGGTCTTGCCGTTGCAGGGCGGCGATGGCTGGAAAGTCGGCGCGCCAGGGAGAGAGAATCATCATGTGTTCAGCCCTGTGAACTTGGGCGGATGTACACCGGACCTTGTGGGAGCGAGCTTGCTCGCGATGGCGTCCGTAAGCTCGCCAAAAAGCATCGCGAGCAAGTTCGCTCCCACAGGTGCCTGCGGCACTTAGTTGTGAGCGTGCAGCGCTTCGTTCAACTCGATGGCCGATTTGTGGGTTTTGCATTCCACGGCACCGGTTTCCGAATTGCGACGGAACAGCAGGTCCGGCTGGCCGGCCAGTTCACGGGCCTTGACCACTTTGACCAGTTGATTGTTTTCGTCCAGCAACGCCACTTTGGTGCCAGCGGTCACGTACAGGCCCGACTCGACGGTGTTGCGGTCGCCCAACGGAATACCGATACCGGCGTTGGCGCCAATCAGGCAGCCTTCGCCGACCTTGATCACGATGTTGCCGCCGCCCGACAGGGTGCCCATGGTCGAGCAGCCGCCGCCCAGGTCCGAACCCTTGCCGACGAATACGCCAGCGGATACGCGGCCTTCGATCATGCCCGGGCCTTCGGTGCCGGCGTTGAAGTTGATGAAGCCTTCGTGCATAACGGTGGTGCCTTCGCCCACGTAAGCGCCCAGGCGCAGACGCGCAGCGTCAGCGATACGCACGCCGGCCGGTACCACGTAGTCGGTCATTTTCGGGAACTTGTCCACCGAGAACACTTCCAGCAGCTCGCCGCGCAGACGGGCTTCGAGCTGCAGTTCGGCCAGTTCGCTCAGGTCGACCGCGCCCTGGCTGGTCCAGGCCACGTTCGGCAGCAGCGGGAAGATGCCGGCCAGGTTCAGGCCGTGTGGTTTGACCAGGCGATGGCTCAGCAGGTGCAGCTTGAGATAAGCCTCGGGGGTGGACGACAGCTGGGTATCTTCAGCCAGAAGGGTGGCGACCAGCGGCTTGTGGCTTTCGGCCAGACGGGTCAGCAGGGCAGCCTGGGCAGCGTCAACGCCTTTGAGGGCTTCGGCCAGTTGCGAGGCCTGGGCGGTGCTGAATGCGATGGCCTGATTACCTTCGGTGTAGCCCAGAATCGGTGCGATAGCAGCGACGACTTCAGCCGATGGCTTGAGTACTGGGGCGGCGTAGAACACTTCCAGCCATGCGCCTTGACGGTTTTGAGTGCCGACGCCGAAGGCCAGGCTGAACAGGGTAGTGGACATGTGTATACCTCTAACAAAATTGAACGGGCTGCTTACTTGAGTGCGGCCGCGTAGATGTCTGGCTTGTAGCCAATCAGGGTTCGGTCACCGAGATCGAGCACCGGGCGCTTGATCATCGAGGGTTGTGCAAGCATCAGTTCGATGGCTTTCGTCTGGTCGAGATCGGCTTTGCGTTCGTCGTCGAGCTTGCGAAAGGTCGTGCCTGCACGGTTCAACACCACTTCCCAGCCGTGCTCGTTGCACCATTGGGTCAGGTGTTCACGGTCGATACCGACCGCTTTGTAATCATGAAAGTCATAACCGACAGCGTGTTCATCGAGCCAGGTGCGCGCCTTTTTCATGGTATCGCAGGCTTTGATGCCGAAAAGGTGCAACGTTTTGCTTGAAACGGTCAAGGAATCGCCCCCTTTGCAGGTGCTGAAAATAAAAGGTGACGGATTATGCCATGACCGGACGGTTTCGCGTCTGCTGTGGTCGGCTTTGTATTTGTGTCAGGGCATAGAACCTTGTAGGAGCTAGCTTGCTCGCGATGAACCTGAGAGCGCCGCGGGGTGTCAGGCATGCAGCGTCATCGTTAACGACCATTGTCGGAACGCCGCCCGGGGCAAGCTCGCTCCTACAGGGGGTTGTGGTTCAGGCTTGCGACATTAGTTGTACCACCTGAGACGTCATCACCAGATTGGTGATGACGTGTTGCGTGAAGTGCTGGGTGAGCTTGATTTGAGTGAGGCCAAGCTGGGCCAGGTTAAGTAAACCTCGCGCCTACCGGCGCTGAATAAACGCACGAATCCGTTCGGCAGCCTCGACACACTCCGCCAACGGCGCGACCAAAGCCATACGCACGCGCCCGGCCCCCGGATTGACGCCATCGACATCTCGCGACAGGTAAGAACCTGGTACCACGGTCACGTGCTCCTGCTCGAACAGGTCGCGGCAGAACGCAGCGTCGTCACCGGCCACATTCGGCCACAGGTAGAAACTGCCATCCGGTCGCTGTACGTCCATGACCGGGCTGAGGATTTCCAGTACCGCATCAAATTTCTCGCGATACAACGCACGGTTGGCGCGCACATGCACTTCGTCATTCCACGCAGCAACACTGGCCAGTTGGGTTTGAACCGGCATCGCGCAGCCGTGATAGGTGCGGTAGAGCAGGAAGCCCTTGAGGATGTCGGCGTCGCCAGCGACAAAACCCGAGCGCAGGCCCGGCAGGTTGGAACGCTTGGACAGGCTGTGGAATACCACGCAACGCTTGAAGTCCTGGCGACCCAGTTCCGCGCAAGCGCTGAGCAGGCCAGGTGGCGGGGTTTGTTCGTCGAAGTACAGTTCGCTGTAGCACTCGTCCGCGGCGATCACGAAGTCGTATTCGTCGGCCAGGGCGATCAGCTTCTTCAGGGTGTCGACCGGAATCAGGGCGCCGGTCGGGTTGCCCGGCGAGCACAGGAACAGGATCTGGCAGCGCTTCCAGATGTCCGGCGAAACGGCGTCGAAATCCGGGTTGAAGCCGTTCTCATCCAGGCACGGCAGGTAATGCGGCTTGGCCCCGGCGAGGAACGCCGCGCCTTCGTAGATCTGGTAGAACGGGTTCGGGCTGACCACCAGCGCGTCATCGCCACGGTTGACCACGGTCTGGGTGAAGGCGAACAGCGCCTCACGGGTGCCGTTGACCGGCAGCACGTTGCGCGCCGGGTCGATCCAGCCTTTGGGGACATCAAAGCGACGCTCGCACCAGGCGGCGATGGCTTCACGCAGCTCCGGGATGCCGAGGGTGGTCGGGTATACGGCCATCTGATCGAGATTGCTTGCCAGCGCTTCGGCGACGAAGCTCGGCGACCGGTGTTTAGGCTCGCCAATGGACAGCGCAATAGGGCGCTTGTCCGGGTTGGGCGTGACGCTGCCGAGCAAGGCGCGGAGTTTTTCGAACGGGTAAGGCTGGAGCTGGGACAGAGCATTGTTCATCGATAAATCTCGTTCGGTGTTGGAGCGGCGCTGGTCCCTGTAGGAGCGAGCTTGCTCGCGATGGTCGTCAACGATAACGCGTTCTTGCCAGAATAACGCGGCGTATTTGAGTTCATCGCGAGCAAGCTCGCTCCTACAAAAGGCGGGCCGTTGTTAAGTCAGATGCTGATGCGCGACAGTTTGATATCGGGTTCCTGGTTGACGCTCAGTTGTTCGACGATCGCATCCTGCAGGCGGCTGCACAGCAGTGGGTCGGACAGCGGCTGATTGTTCGCGTCGGTGATGAAGAACACGTCTTCCACGCGCTCGCCGAGGGTGGCGATCTTGGCGTTTTGCAGCGACAGATCGAACTCCAGGAAAATCGTGCCAATTCGCGCCAGCAGGCCCGGGCGGTCGGGCGCCGTGAGTTCCAGTACCGTCACCGGGCGCTGGGCGTCGTTATGGATCGTCACCTGTGGCGCAAAGGCGAAATGCTTGAGCTGGCGCGGCACCCGGCGCTGGATGATGGTCGGGTAGTTGTCCGGGTTGCGCAGGGCTTCAGTCAGGCCGTCGCGGATCTGTTTGACCCGTGCCGGGTTGTCGCCAATCGAGTCGCCGTCGGCGTCGAGCACGATATAGGTGTCGAGGGTGAACTGGCTGCTGGAGGTGATGATCCGGGCGTCGTGAATGTTCAGATTGAGCTGGTCCATCGCCGCCACAGTCACGGCAAAGAAGTCGTGCTGGTCCGGGGCATAGATGAAGATCTGCGTGCCGCCTTCAAACTCGCGCTGGGTGGTTTCCTTGATCAGCACCAGTGGCCCGCCGTCGGCCGGTTGCTGGAGGATCGCGTCGCTGTGCCAGGCGACGTCGCCGGCGGTGTGACGCAGGAAATAGTCATCACCCAACTGCGCCCACAGTTGCTCGACATCGTCCGGATCGGTGCCGCCGCGCACCAGGATGTCCAGGGCGGCGCTCTGGGTCTGGCGTATCTGCTCTTCACGGTCCACCGGGTTCTCCAGGCCTCGACGCAGGGCGCGCTTGGTTTCGGTGTAGAGCTGGCGCAGCAGGCTGGCGCGCCAGGAGTTCCACAGTGTCGGGTTGGTGGCGTTGATGTCGGCGACGGTCAGCACATAGAGGTAGTCGAGGCGGGTTTCGTCGCCGACGATCTGTGCGAAATCGTGGATGACCTGCGGGTCGGACAGGTCCTTGCGCTGGGCGGTGGTCGACATCACCAGGTGGTTTTGCACCAGCCACACGATCAGGCGGCTGTCCCAAACTGGCAGCTGATGGCGCTGGCAAAAGGCCTCGGCATCCACGGCACCGATGTCCGAGTGGTCGCCATGCCGGCCTTTGCCGATGTCGTGGTAGAGGCCGGCCATGTAAATCAGCTCGGGTTTGGGCAGCTTGCCCATGAGCTTGCTGGCCAACGGGAATTTTTCCGACACCTGGGTGTACTGCAATTTACGCAGGTGTTTGATCAGGTTCAGTGTGTGCGCGTCGACCGTATAGATGTGGAACAGGTCATGCTGCATCTGCCCGACGATAAAACCGAATTCGGGCAGATAACGCCCCAAGATGCCGTAACGGTTCATTCGCCGCAGGTTGCGGTGGATGCCGATCTTGCACTTGAACAGTTCGATAAACAGGCTGGTGTTGCGAATATCGTTGCGGAAGTCGTCGTCGATCAGATGACGGTTTTCCCGCAGCAGACGAATGGTGTCGGCGCGCACGCCTTTGATTTCCGGCTGCTGGGCCATCAGCACGAAGATCTCGAGCATGGCGAACGGCGTGCGGCGGAAGACGTTGTTGTTGCGTGCCTCGATATAACCGTCATGCAACTGGAAGCGCGAGTTGATCGGCTGCGGTGGGGCTTCGTCTTCCGGTGCGAGGATGACTTCTTCGAAGTGCTGGATAATCAGGTCGCTGAGCTGGGCGATGCTCATCACCACCCGATAATACTGTTGCATGAAATTTTCGATGGCTTGCTTGGCGTCGTCGCCTTTGAAGCCCAGCAGCCCGGCAATGGTGCGCTGGTGATCGAACAGCAGGCGGTCTTCGGAGCGGCCAGCCAGCATGTGCAGGGCATAGCGTACCTTCCACAGGAACTCCTGGGAGGAGGCGAGCAGGGCGTTTTCACTCTCGACCAGGAATCCCTCGCCAGCCAGTGCCCGCAGGTTCAGGGTGCCGTACTCGCGGCGGGCCACCCACAGAATCGTCTGGATATCCCGCAGGCCGCCGGGTGAGCCTTTGACGTTGGGTTCCAGGTTGTATTCGGTGTCGTTGTACTTGTGATGGCGGGCCTTTTGTTCGGCACGCTTGGCCAGGAAGAAGTCCTTGCTCGGCCACATGTGCCCGGTGCTGGTGACGTCCAGCATGCGTTGGCGTAAATGCTCGGGGCCGGCGATGGTGCGGCTTTCCATCAGGTTGGTGACAACCGTCAGGTCGGCGCGGGCCTCGACGGCGCACTCGTCGACCGAGCGAACGCTCTGACCGACCTCCAGGCCGATGTCCCACAACAGCGTCAGAAAACGCTCGATGGAATCGCGGAAAACTTCGTGGTCGGCGCTGTCCAGCAGGATCAGCAAATCGATATCGGAGTAAGGATGCAATTCACCTCGGCCGT
Organism: Pseudomonas sp. GM49; assembly: GCF_000282355.1. GTDB lineage: Bacteria > Pseudomonadota > Gammaproteobacteria > Pseudomonadales > Pseudomonadaceae > Aquipseudomonas. The sequence goes on along the minus strand of NZ_AKJL01000205.1, from coordinate 21,838 downwards.
AGCCGCCGACCGCAACCAGCGCAATATCGGCGTCTTCGCTCCAGTCGAACTGCTCCCAGGCCTTTTTCAGGATGTTGTCGACGAACCAGGCGCGATCCTCGATCAGCCGGCGAATGTCGCGGCCGCTGCGAAAACGCGCGTCGAGCACCTCGCGGGCCTGGCGGATCGCCTTCTTGAAGGCCGCGATCGGGCTTGCCTTCAGGGCCAGTTCAGCCTGGAACTGGCCGCGGTCGAAGAGTTCGGGATCCACCTGCGGCATCGATTGGCTTTCCTTTCTATAGGCGATGTACGGTAACGGGATCAGGCCGAAACGCGAGGGATGGTGTCATCGCTGCGCAGGGTGAAGATCTCGTAACCGGTTTCGGTCACCAGCAGGGTGTGTTCCCACTGTGCCGAGAGCTTGCGGTCCTTGGTGATCGCGGTCCAGCCGTCGCCCAGTACCTTGGTGTCGGCCTTGCCCTGGTTGATCATCGGCTCGATGGTGAAGGTCATGCCGGCCTTGAGTTCCATGCCGGTGCCAGCGCGGCCGTAGTGCAGGATCTGCGGCTCTTCGTGGAACACCTTGCCGATACCGTGGCCGCAGAATTCGCGAACCACCGAGAAACCGTTCTTCTCAGCGTGCTTCTGGATGATTTCGCCGATGTCGCCCAGGCGGCAGCCGGGCTTGACGATTTCAATCGCCTTGTACATGCATTCCTGGGTCACCTGGGACAGGCGCTCGGCCCAGACCGGCACGTTGCCGACGTGGAACATGCGGCTGGTGTCGCCGTGGTAACCGTCCTTGATGACGGTGACGTCGATGTTCAGGGTGTCGCCGTCTTTCAGCGGCTTGTCGTTCGGGATGCCGTGGCAGACCACATGGTTGATCGACGTGCAGATCGACTTTGGATAGCCCTTGTAGTTGAGCGGGGCAGGAATGGCCTTCTGCTCGTTGACGATGTAGTCGTGGCAGATCTGGTTCAGTTGATCGGTGGTAACGCCCGGCTTGACGTATTCGGCAATCATTTCCAGCACATCGGCGGCCAGTTTGCCGGCGATACGCATTTTGGCGATATCCTCGGGGGTTTTGAGGGTGACGGTCATACAGGCTCTCTCTGCGCCAGGCGGCGCTTTCTAAACGGAAAGGGCATTGCGCGATCGAACTTCGCAGCCCTGAAAAATGCGATTCTACCAGACGATCAGGGCAAATCTGCGCCTGTGTGCATCGCTTCTCTCTATAGAATGGTGCATTCTTGGCGGATTCCAAGGGATGGAGCAAAGCGCTCGCCAGGATTTCAGAATCCGGGTTCCGTTTTGCCCTGCCTTGTGGTATAAAATGCGCCGCTTTCCGGGGATGTCCCGAAAAGCCTAAATCCACACACGTGTCGACACGATGACCTGGGTGCCTTCAGCTGATGCTGCTGGTTGGTCATTGGGATACGTGGAGGCCAAACCCGACTTATTAAGGAACTATCATGTCCCAAGTCAACATGCGCGATATGCTGAAGGCCGGTGTGCACTTCGGTCACCAGACCCGTTACTGGAACCCGAAAATGGGTAAATACATTTTCGGCGCGCGTAACAAGATCCATATCATCAACCTTGAAAAAACCCTGCCAATGTTCAACGAAGCTCTGACTTTCGTAGAGCGTCTGGCCCAGGGCAAAAACAAGATTCTGTTCGTCGGCACCAAGCGTTCCGCTGGCAAGATCGTTGCTGAAGAAGCAGCACGTTGCGGTTCGCCGTACGTCGATCACCGCTGGTTGGGCGGCATGCTGACCAACTTCAAAACCATCCGTGCTTCCATCAAGCGTCTGCGTGACCTTGAAGTTCAAGCCGAAGACGGTACTTTCGCCAAGCTGACCAAGAAAGAAGCGCTGATGCGCAGTCGTGACCTGGAAAAGCTGGATCGTTCCCTGGGTGGTATCAAGGACATGGGCGGTCTGCCAGACGCTCTGTTCGTCATCGACGTTGATCACGAGCGCATCGCGATCACCGAAGCCAACAAGCTGGGCATCCCGGTTATCGGCGTAGTCGATACCAACAGCAGCCCGGAAGGCGTTGACTACATCATCCCAGGCAACGATGACGCAATCCGCGCTATCCAGCTGTACATGGGTTCGATGGCTGACGCTGTCATCCGCGGTCGCAACAATGTTGCCGGCGGCACCGAAGTATTCGTTGAAGAAACTCCGGTAGCAGCAGCTGAGTAATTGACGCCTTGGCGTTGACTCAGTAAGCAAAAAGGGGGCTTGGCCCCCTTTTTGCCACCTCGAAAACCATTTGTCGGCGCCCACTGCTCTATCTGTAACGTGCGGCAGCTAACAAGGGTGGTTCGGGAAGAATTGATCGCCCGTTCGATCGGGTGGAATGGTTGAAAACCTATCCAAGAGGATTTTTGAAATGGCAGAGATTACTGCAGCGTTGGTCAAAGAACTGCGCGAGCGTACTGGCGAAGGCATGATGGACTGCAAAAAGGCCTTGACCAAGGCTGGCGGCGACATCGAGAAAGCCATTGATGACATGCGTGCTTCGGGCGCCATCAAGGCTGCCAAGAAAGCCGGCAACGTTGCCGCTGAAGGCGCAATCGCCATCAAGGCTGACGACAAGGCAGCCGTGCTGCTGGAAGTCAACTCGCAGACCGACTTCCTGGCCCTGCAAGATGACTTCAAAAACTTCGTTGCTGCCAGCGTAGAAAAAGCCTTTGACGAAAAACTGACCGACGCAGCTCCGCTGATCGCCGCTCAGGAAGCAGCTCGTGAAGCCCTGGTGGCGAAAGTTGGCGAGAACGTCAACATCCGTCGCCTGGTGCGCGTAGAGGGTGACGTTGTCGGCACCTACCTGCACGGTAACAAGATCGGTGTTGCTGTTGTTCTCAAGGGTGGCGATGTTCAGCTGGCCAAAGAGATCGCCATGCACGTGGCTGCAAGCAACCCTGAGTTCCTGCTGCCATCGCAGGTTTCGCCAGAAGCCATCGAGCGCGAGAAGGGCGTTTTCCTGACCCTGAACGAAGACAAGATGAAAGGCAAGCCAGCTGAAATCGTCGAGAAGATGATCGCTGGCCGTATCACCAAGTTCCTGGCTGAAGCCAGCCTGGTCGAGCAAGCTTTCGTCATGAATCCGGAAGTCACCGTAGGTGCTCTGGCCAAGAAAGCCGGCGCTGAAATCGTTTCCTTCACTTACTTCAAGGTAGGCGAAGGCATCGAGAAGCCAGTGGACAACTTCGCAGAAGAAGTTGCTGCCCAGCTGGCTGCCGCCAAGCAATAAGACGGTTTTTTAACTGTCGCCCAGAAGAGGCTGCCCGCTCACGCGCGCAGCCTCTTTTCAGATGGGGCACCAATTTTTAATTGGTTTCCTTTTGGAACTGGCTTACAAAGCCATGTTCCGATGGCGCTGAAGCAGCGCCAAGCTAGAGTGAGCGCCAGCTGTAAACAGCTCGCAAAGAATTTTTAAAATACGCCGCAGGAGAGATTCGCAATGGCTCAGCAGGGCAGTGGTTATCAGGCTCGCTATAAACGCATTCTACTCAAGCTTAGCGGCGAGGCCCTGATGGGCTCGGAAGAGTTCGGGATCGACCCGAAAGTTCTGGATCGCATGGCATTGGAAGTTGGCCAGCTGGTCGGCATCGGTGTTCAGGTCGGTCTGGTTATCGGTGGTGGCAACCTGTTCCGCGGTGAAGCGCTGAGCAAGGCTGGCATGGACCGGGTCACCGGCGACCACATGGGCATGCTGGCCACTGTGATGAACGCCCTGGCCATGCGCGACGCCCTTGAGCGCGCCAACATTTCGGCCATCGTGATGTCCGCTATTTCCATGGTTGGCGTGACCGATCACTACGATCGCCGCAAGGCCATGCGTCACTTGAACTCCAAGGACGTGGTGATTTTCGCGGCCGGTACCGGCAACCCGTTCTTTACGACGGATTCGGCTGCCTGCCTGCGTGCAATCGAAATCGATGCCGATGTCGTGCTCAAGGCGACCAAGGTCGACGGTGTCTACACCGCTGACCCGTTCAAAGACCCGCATGCCGAGAAGTTCGATCATCTGACCTACGATGAAGTGCTGGATCGCAAGCTGGGTGTGATGGATCTGACGGCCATTTGCCTGTGCCGCGACCACAAGATGCCGCTACGCGTATTTAACATGAACAAGCCCGGCGCCCTGCTGAACATCGTGCATGGCGGCGCTGAAGGAACCCTGATCGAGGAAGGCGAACAATGATCAACGAAATCAAGAAAGACGCTCAAGAGCGCATGCAGAAGTCCGTGGAATCGCTGGCGCACAACTTCGGCCGCATTCGTACCGGCCAGGCGCACCCTAGCATCCTGGAAGGCGTGATGGTGCCGTACTACGGCTCCGACACCCCGATCAAGCAAGTGGCCAACATCACCGTCAAAGATGCCCGTACCCTGCAAGTCGTTGCTTTCGAACGCAACATGCTGGGTGCCGTCGACAAGGCGATCGGTAGCGCGGGTCTGAACCTGAACCCGACCAACCTCGGCGAGCTGCTGTTGATCTCTATGCCTGCCCTGACCGAAGAAACCCGTAAGGGCTTCACCAAGCAGGCGCGTGACGTGGCTGAAGATGCCCGTGTTGCCGTGCGCAACATCCGTCGTGATGCCAACAGCCAGCTCAAGGATCTGGTCAAGGAAAAAGAGATCAGCGAAGACGAAGAGCGTCGTGCGACTGGCGAGATCGACGATTTGACCAAGAAGTTCGTGGCTAAAATCGACGCGGATCTGGCGCAGAAAGAAAAAGACCTGATGGCCGTATAAGAGTCGCGTTTTCATGGATAAGACAAAGCAGACTGCACCGCCCGCGGTGCCGCGCCATGTCGCGATCATCATGGATGGTAACAATCGTTGGGCGAAAAAGCGCTTTATGCCGGGTGTCGCCGGGCATAAAGCGGGCGTGGATGCAGTACGTGCGGTCATTGAGGTTTGTGCCGAGGCCAAGGTCGAAGTGCTGACCTTGTTCGCCTTTTCCAGCGAGAACTGGCAGCGTCCGGCCGATGAGGTCAGCGCCTTGATGGAGCTGTTCTTCAGGGCGCTGCGTCGTGAGGCCAAGCGCCTCAACGACAACAACATCAGCCTGCGCATCATCGGTGACCGCTCGCGTTTTCATCCCGAGCTGCAGGCTGCCATGCGTGAAGCCGAGGCCATGACGGCTGGTGCCAATCGTTTGATCCTGCAGATCGCCGCCAATTACGGCGGTCAGTGGGATATCGCGCAAGCTGCGCAACGACTGGCGCGAGAGGTTCAGGCCGGACACTTGCGTCCGGAAGACATCACGCCTGATCTGCTGCAGACCTGCCTGGTCACGGGCGACCTGCCCCTGCCGGACCTGTGTATCCGTACCGGTGGCGAGCACCGCATCAGCAACTTCCTGCTCTGGCAGCTGGCCTATGCCGAGTTGTATTTCTCCGACCTGTTCTGGCCGGACTTCAAACACGATGCCATGCGCAATGCGCTGGCCGATTTCGCTTCCCGCCAGCGCCGCTTCGGTAAAACGAGCGAGCAGGTAGAGGCTGGAGCCCGGGTTTAATGCTTAAACAACGAATCATCACTGCACTGATCCTGCTACCGATTGCCCTGTGCGGGTTTTTCCTGCTTGAAGGTTCCGGTTTTGCACTGTTCATCGGGTTGGTGGTAACCCTTGGTGCCTGGGAGTGGTCGCGTCTGGCGGGTTTCGCCGGTCAAGCGTTCCGCGTCGGCTATGCCGCTGTGGTCGCTTTTATGCTGTTCCTCATGTACATCCTGCCCGGCCTCGCGCCCTGGGTGTTGGGCGCTTCGGTGCTGTGGTGGGCGGTGGCGACGTATCTGGTGCTGACCTATCCGCGTTCGGGCGAGCATTGGTCCAATGCAGCGGCCAAGTTGGTGATCGGCCTGTTGATTCTCCTGCCGGCCTGGCAAGGTCTGGTGCAGATCAAACAATACCCGCTGGGTAACTGGCTGATCATGGCGGTGATGGTTTTGGTCTGGGGCGCCGATGTTGGCGCCTACTTCTCTGGTCGTGCTTTCGGCAAGCGCAAGCTCGCACCGCAGGTCAGTCCGGGCAAAAGCTGGGAAGGCGTGTACGGTGGTCTGGCGCTGAGTCTGGTGATTACCGCAATCGTTGCTCTGGTGCGTGACTGGACGGTGGCCGAGTTGCTCAAAGGGCTGATCGGTGCCGCACTGATCGTGTTCGTTTCGGTGGTGGGTGATCTCACTGAAAGCATGTTCAAGCGTCAATCCGGGATCAAGGACAGCAGCAATCTGCTTCCGGGGCACGGCGGCGTGCTGGATCGTATCGACAGCCTGACGGCAGCGATTCCGGTATTTGCCGTGCTGTTGTGGATGGCGGCACCATGAGCCGCCCGCAACAGATTACCGTTCTGGGTGCGACCGGCTCGATTGGCCTGAGTACGCTCGACGTCATCGCTCGCCATCCTGATCGTTATCAGGTCTTTGCCTTGAGTGGCTTCACTCGCTTGAGTGAATTGCTGGCGTTATGCGTGCGCCATGTCCCGCGATTTGCTGTGGTGCCTGAAGTCGCTGCTGCCCGCACCCTGCAGGATGATTTGCGCGCGGCCGGTCTTTCGACCCGTGTCCTGGTGGGTGAGGACGGTTTGTGTCAGGTTGCCTCCGATCCGGAAGTCGATACGGTCATGGCGGCCATCGTCGGTGCGGCGGGGTTGCGTCCGACACTGGCGGCGGTCGAGGCTGGCAAAAAGATCCTCCTGGCCAACAAGGAAGCGCTGGTCATGTCCGGCGCGCTGTTCATGCAGGCGGTGCGCAAGAGCGGTTCGGTGTTGCTGCCGATCGATAGCGAGCACAACGCGATTTTTCAGTGCATGCCGCTGGATTATGCCCGTGGCCTTGAGGCGGTCGGTGTACGTCGGATTTTGCTGACGGCTTCCGGCGGTCCGTTCCGGCAGACGCCAATAGCGGAACTGGAGCATGTTTCTCCCGATCAGGCATGTGCTCACCCGAACTGGTCCATGGGGCGAAAAATCTCCGTTGATTCGGCCAGCATGATGAACAAGGGGCTTGAGTTGATCGAGGCCTGCTGGTTGTTCGATGCCAGGCCATCCCAGGTCGAGGTAGTGATTCACCCGCAAAGCGTGATCCATTCGCTGGTCGACTACGTCGATGGTTCTGTCCTGGCGCAGTTGGGTAATCCGGACATGCGCACGCCCATCGCCAATGCCCTGGCCTGGCCGGAGCGGATTGACTCGGGTGTGGCACCGCTGGATCTGTTTACCATTGCACGGCTGGATTTCCAGGCGCCCGATGAAGAGCGTTTCCCTTGCCTGCGTCTGGCCCGTCAGGCGGCCGAAGCGGGTAACAGCGCGCCGGCGATGCTCAATGCGGCGAACGAAGTGGCGGTGGCGGCATTTCTCGACGAACGGATTCGTTACCCGGAAATCGCGAGTATCATCGAGGAAGTACTGAATCTGGAGCCCGTTGTGGCGGTGGATGATCTCGAGGCAGTGTTCACGGCAGACGCGAAGGCGCGATTGCTGGCCGGACAATGGTTGAGCCGTCACGGGCGGTAAATGCTGCGGATAGTTGACCCGGGCAGCAGCGGATAGGATTGCGGAGAAAGTAGATGAGCGCGCTCTATATGATTGTCGGCACCCTGGTCGCTCTGGGTGTGCTGGTCACCTTCCACGAGTTCGGCCATTTTTGGGTCGCGCGTCGCTGTGGGGTCAAAGTGCTGCGCTTCTCCGTAGGCTTCGGCATGCCTTTGCTGCGCTGGCACGACAAGCAAGGCACCGAGTTCGTCGTCGCCGCGATCCCGTTGGGTGGCTACGTCAAAATGCTCGACGAGCGCGAGGGTGAAGTACCACTCGCTCAGCTCGATCAGGCCTTCAATCGCAAATCCGTTCGTCAACGCATTGCCATCGTAGCCGCAGGGCCAATAGCCAACTTCTTGCTGGCATTGGTGTTCTTCTGGGGATTGGCAATGCTCGGCAGCGAGCAGGTACGTCCGGTCATCGGGGCTGTTGAGTCCGGCAGCATTGCGGCCCGGGCGGGATTGAGCCCTGGCCAGGAAATCGTGGCCATTGATGGTGAGGCGACTTCCGGCTGGGCGGCGGTGAATCTGCAATTGGTTCGTCGCCTGGGCGAAAGCGGCTCGTTGCAGGTAATGGTGCGTGAGCAAGGCTCCACGGCCGATTCTCCTCGTGAGCTTGTGCTGGACAAATGGCTCAAAGGGGCTAATGAGCCCGACCCTATCCATTCGTTGGGCATTCGCCCGTGGCGCCCGGCATTGCCGCCGGTCCTGGCCGAACTCGATCCAAAGGGGCCGGCTCAGGCTGCCGGCCTGAAGACCGGTGACCGGTTGCTGGCGCTCGATGGTCGTACGCTGGATGACTGGCAGCAGGTGGTCGATACCGTCCGTATGCATCCTGATACCAAAATCATGCTGCGGGTTGAGCGTGACGGTGCTCAAATCGACGTCCCGGTGACGCTGGCCGCTCGTGGCGAGAGCAAGTCACCCAGCGGTTACCTGGGGGCAGGGGTGAAGGCTGTCGATTGGCCGCCGGAGATGATCCGCGAAGTCAGTTACGGTCCATTGGCAGCGGTTGGCGAGGGGGCTCGGCGCACCTGGACCATGAGCGTGCTGACCCTCGATTCACTGAAGAAAATGTTGTTCGGTGAGCTCTCGGTAAAAAACTTGAGTGGACCGATAACCATTGCTAAAGTGGCGGGCGCTTCGGCCCAGTCGGGTGTCGCTGATTTCCTGAATTTCCTTGCTTATCTGAGTATTAGCCTGGGTGTTCTGAATTTGTTGCCCATTCCGGTACTGGATGGGGGGCATTTGTTGTTTTATCTGATCGAGTGGGCGCGTGGTCGTCCCTTGTCAGATCGGGTGCAAGGTTGGGGGATACAGATCGGTATCAGTTTGGTGATCGGGGTGATGTTGCTTGCTCTGGTCAATGATCTGGGTCGACTGTAACGCTTCGCTGAATTGCGAATCTGCCGCATTTTGCGGCAGTTTGTTTATTGCCAGTTGGAATAAGAAAGGACTTCATGAAACGTCTGCTGCTAACTGCGGTTCTCACCGTATTGATGATCGCCGAAGTTCACGCCGAGTCCTTCACTATCTCTGATATTCGCGTCAATGGCCTCCAGCGGGTCTCCGCGGGTAGCGTCTTTGGTGCTTTGCCGTTGAACGTCGGTGAACAGGCGGATGATCGTCGCCTGGTAGAATCCACTCGTGCGTTGTTCAAAACCGGTTTCTTTCAAGATATCCAGCTGGGCCGCGATGGCAACGTCCTGGTCATCACTGTAGTCGAGCGCCCGTCGGTCGCCAGTATCGAGATCGAAGGCAACAAGGCGATCTCTACCGAAGACCTGATGAAAGGCCTCAAACAGTCCGGTCTGGCCGAAGGCGAGATCTTCCAGCGTGCCACCCTTGAAGGTGTGCGTAACGAACTGCAGCGCCAGTACGTCGCCCAGGGTCGCTACTCGGCTACCGTCGACACCGAAGTGGTGCCGCAGCCGCGTAACCGCGTCGGCCTGAAGGTCAACATCAACGAAGGTACCGTTGCGGCCATCCAGCACATCAACGTGGTGGGCAACACGGTTTTCCCCGATGAAGACCTGATCGACCTGTTCGAACTCAAGACCACCAACTGGTTGTCGTTCTTCAAGAACGACGACAAGTACGCCCGTGAAAAGCTGTCCGGTGACCTGGAGCGCCTGCGTTCCTACTACCTGGACCGTGGCTACATCAACATGGATATCGCTTCGACCCAGGTTTCCATTACCCCGGACAAGAAGCACGTCTACATCACGGTCAACGTCAACGAAGGCGAGAAATACACCGTTCGTGACGTCAAGCTCAGCGGCGACCTGAAAGTCCCTGAGGATCAGGTCAAATCCCTGCTGCTCGTGCAAAAAGGCCAGGTGTTCTCGCGCAAACTGATGACCACCACCTCCGAACTGATCACCCGTCGTCTGGGTAACGAAGGTTATACCTTCGCCAACGTCAACGGCGTGCCTCAACCGCACGATGAAGATCACACCGTAGACATCCTGTTCGCGGTCGATCCGGGCAAGCGTGCTTACGTGAACCGCATCAACTTCCGTGGCAACACCAAGTCTGAAGACGAAGTGCTGCGTCGTGAAATGCGTCAGATGGAAGGCGGCTGGGCTTCGACCTACCTGATCGACCAATCCAAGACCCGTCTGGAGCGTCTGGGCTTCTTCAAGGAAGTCAACGTTGAGACCCCGGCCGTGCCGGGTGTCGATGACCAGGTAGATGTCAACTACAGCGTTGAAGAGCAAGCCTCCGGTTCGATTACCGCCAGCGTCGGTTTCGCCCAGAGTGCCGGCCTGATCCTCGGTGGTTCGATTACCCAGAACAACTTCCTGGGTACCGGTAACAAGGTCAGCATCGGCTTGACCAAAAGCCAATACCAGACGCGTTACAATTTTGGTTTTGTCGACCCCTACTGGACGGCTGATGGCGTGAGCCTGGGTTACAACGCCTTCTACCGCACCACCGACTACAACGACCTCGACGTCGATGTAGCGAGCTATGCCGTGGACAGCATGGGTGCTGGCGTGAGCGTCGGTTACCCGATCAGCGAGACTTCGCGTCTGACCTTCGGCCTGACTGCGCAACAGGACAAGATCAAGACCGGTCAATACACCGTCGACGAGATTTTCGACTTCGTTAACCGTGAAGGCGATCAGTACCTGAACTTCAAGGCTTCGGCCGGCTGGTCCGAATCCACCCTGAACAAAGGCGTATTGGCGACCCGTGGCCATTCTCAAAGCTTGACGGCGGAAGTCACCGTACCAGGTAGCGACCTGTCGTTCTTCAAACTCGATTACCGTGGCCAGTTGTTCCAGCCACTGAGCGAAAACTACACCATGCGCCTGCACACCGAATTGGGTTATGGCGACGGTTACGGTTCGACCGACGGCTTGCCATTCTATGAAAACTACTATGCTGGTGGTTTCAACTCGGTTCGTGGCTTCAAGGACAGCACTCTGGGGCCTCGCAGTACTCCGAGCCGTGGCGTAGGCAGTACTGGCAACCCGGGTACTCTTGCTGACCCGGATCAGGATCCACTGCCGTTTGGTGGTAACGTCCTGATTCAAGGTGGTGCAGAGATTCTGTTCCCGCTGCCGTTCGTCAAGGATCAACGGTCCCTGCGTACCTCGGTATTCTGGGATGTGGGTAACGTATTCGACTCCAAGTGCGAGCAGACGACCAATACCAACCCTGCGTCGAAGTCCAATACGCAGTGTAACGATATCAGCCTCAGCAACCTGGCCAGTTCCGTCGGTGTGGGTGTGACATGGGTCACCGCGCTGGGTCCTCTGAGCTTTGCGTTGGCCATGCCAGTAAAAGAACCGGATAACGCTGAGACTCAAGTGTTCCAATTTTCCCTCGGCCAGACGTTCTAAGCGTCTGACCCAAGATAACGACAATGAATTTTGTAGGAGTGCATCGTGCGTAAGTTGACTCAATTGGTTCTCCTGGCCAGCGTACTGGTCGCTGGTCCGGCATTTGCCGACATGAAAATTGCTGTTCTGAACTATCAGATGGCTCTGCTGGAGTCCGACGCGGCCAAGAAATACGCGGTGGATGCCGAGAAGAAATTCGGTCCTCAGCTGACCAAGCTCAAGACTCTGGAAAGCAGCGCCAAGGGCATTCAGGACCGCCTGATGGCCGGTGGCGACAAAATGCAGCAGGGCGAGCGCGAGCGTCTGGAGCTTGAATTCAAGCAAAAGGCCCGTGACTTCCAGTTCCAGTCCAAGGAGCTGAACGAAGCCAAAGCCGTTGCCGACCGTGAAATGCTGAAGCAGCTCAAGCCGAAACTGGACAGCGCTGTGGAAGAAGTCATCAAGAAAGGTGCTTATGACCTGGTCTTCGAGCGTGGCGCAGTGATTGATGTCAAGCCTCAGTACGACATCACTCGCCAGGTTATCGAGCGCATGAATCAGCTGAAGTAACCCATGACCGTGACCATTAAGCTCGGCCAGTTGGCCGAGTTCCTCGGCGCCACGCTACGTGGCGACCCCGAGAAAGCAATTACTGGGCTAGCCACCTTGCAGGAGGCTGGCCCAGCTCAGTTGAGCTTTCTCGCAAACCCCCAATACCGTAAGTACCTGGCAGACAGCCAGGCCGCAGCACTGTTGCTGAAGGCCGCTGATGCCGAAGGTTTTGGCGGTAATGCGCTGGTGGTGCCTGATCCGTATCTGGCCTACGCGCGCGTTTCCCACCTGTTCGATCCAAAGCCGAAAGCGGCTGCCGGTATTCATCCGACAGCCGTTGTGGCCGAGGACGCGGTGGTTGACCCGGCTGCGAGTATTGGTGCCTTTGCGGTGATCGAAAGCGCGGCACGTATTGCTGCTGGCGTGACCATCGGTGCGCATTGCTTCATCGGTGCCCGTTGCGAAATTGGCGAAGGCGGCTGGCTGGCCCCGCGGGTCACGCTGTACCACGACGTGCGTATCGGCAAGCGTGTGGTCATTCAGTCAGGTGCCGTGCTCGGCGGCGAAGGTTTCGGTTTTGCCAACGAGAAAGGTGTCTGGCAGAAAATTGCCCAGATCGGTGGTGTGTTGGTCGGTGACGATGTGGAGATTGGCGTGAATACCGCTATCGACCGCGGCGCATTGGCCGATACCGTTCTCGGTAATGGTGTGAAGCTCGACAACCAGATCCAGATCGCCCACAACGTTCAGGTCGGTGATCACACCGCTATGGCCGCCTGTGTCGGGATCTCCGGCAGCACCAAAATCGGCAAGCATTGCATGCTCGCTGGCGGTGTAGGGCTGGTGGGGCATATCGAAATTTGCGACAACGTTTTCATCACCGGGATGACCATGGTGACCCACTCGATTACCGAAAAGGGTTCCTATTCTTCCGGTACGGCAATGCAGCCAGCAGCCGAATGGCGCAAAAGCGCGGCTCGCATCCGTCAGCTCGATGACATCGCGCGGCGCCTGCGACAGCTGGAAAAGCGTGTAGGGGAAGTGACCCCTGACGGTAATGCTTCATCAGATGGCTGATACCATTTCCATATCAAGTGTGCACAGCCGCTAGACTGCCTCCTTGATTTGCTAGTGGAGTGTGCGTCAGTCGCGCGCTCCCAATCTTTACATAGGCTTCCCCCCGAAATGATGGACATCAACGAGATTCGCGAATACCTGCCTCACCGTTACCCGTTCCTGCTGGTGGACCGGGTAGTGGAGCTGGATGTTGAAGGCAAGCGCATTCGCGCCTACAAGAATGTCAGCATCAACGAACCGTTCTTCAATGGTCACTTCCCTGCGCATCCGATCATGCCGGGCGTATTGATCATCGAGGCAATGGCTCAGGCTGCCGGGATCCTTGGTTTCAAAATGCTCGACGTGAAACCGGCCGACGGCACCCTCTATTACTTCGTCGGTTCCGACAAGCTGCGTTTCCGCCAGCCGGTTCTGCCGGGCGATCAGTTGATCCTTGAAGCCAAGTTCATCAGCTGCAAGCGTCAGATCTGGAAGTTCGAATGCCAGGCTTCGGTCGATGGCAAGCCTGTTTGCTCGGCTGAGATCATCTGTGCGGAACGCAAGCTATGAGTTTGATTGACCCTCGTGCAATCATCGATCCGACAGCCGTTCTGGCTGACGGCGTCGAGGTCGGCCCGTGGTCGATCGTCGGCGCAGGTGTGGAAATCGACGAGGGGACAGTCATCGGGCCACACGTAATCCTCAAGGGCCCGACCCGAATCGGTAAGCACAATCGCATCTACCAGTTTTCCTCGGTGGGTGAAGACACACCTGACCTGAAGTACAAGGGCGAGGAAACCCGCCTGGTGATCGGTGATCACAACGTCATCCGTGAAGGCGTGACGATTCACCGTGGCACCATCCAGGATCGTTCGGAAACGACCCTGGGCGATCACAATCTGATCATGGCCTATGCCCACATCGGCCACGACAGCGTTATCGGCAACCACTGCATCCTGGTGAACAACACCGCACTGGCGGGCCATGTGCATGTGGAAGACTGGGCAATCCTCTCCGGTTTTACCCTGGTCCACCAGTATTGCCACATTGGTGCCCACAGCTTTTCAGGCATGGGTACGGCGATCGGCAAGGATGTTCCCGCGTACGTTACGGTGTTCGGCAACCCTGCCGAGGCCCGTAGCATGAACTTCGAGGGCATGCGCCGTCGGGGCTTCAGCGAAGATGCGATCCACGCGCTGCGCCGTGCCTACAAGGTGGTTTATCGCCAGGGCCTGACCGTGGAGCAGGCGCTCGCCGAACTGGCCGAGCCGTCGGCCCAGTATCCGGAAGTGGCGGTATTCCGTGACTCCATCCAGTCTTCGACTCGCGGCATCACCCGCTGATCATGGCCAATCTGCGTATTGCGCTGGTAGCGGGTGAGGCTTCCGGTGACATTCTGGGCGCGGGCCTCATGCGCGCGCTCAAGGCTCGTCATCCGGCCGTCGAGTTCATTGGTGTTGGCGGTCCGCTGATGCAGGCCGAGGGTCTGACCCCGTACTTCCCGATGGAGCGTCTGTCGGTGATGGGACTGGTGGAAGTCCTGGGCCGCCTGCGCGAGTTGCTGGCGCGGCGCAAAAAACTGGTCGCCGACCTGATCGCCGCGAAGCCCGACGTGTTCATCGGCATCGATGCGCCGGACTTTAACCTCAATATCGAACTCAAACTGCGTCAGGCCGGTATCAAGACCGTGCATTACGTCAGCCCGTCGGTCTGGGCCTGGCGGCAGAAACGCGTGCTGAAGATTCGCGAAGGCTGCGACCTGATGCTCACGCTGTTCCCGTTCGAAGCCAGATTCTATGAAGAGAAAGGCGTGCCGGTGCGGTTCGTCGGTCATACCTTGGCCGATGCCATTCCACTCGAAGCCGATCGCGCTGCTGCGCGGGCCGAACTCGGTTTGCCCGACGGGCCGCTGGTGGCGCTGATGCCCGGCAGTCGTGGCGGTGAAGTTGGCCGGCTCGGTGCGTTATTTCTCGATACCGCGCAGCGCCTGCGGGCGTTGCGCCCGGGTGTGCGGTTTGTCATGCCTTGCGCCAGTGCGCAACGCCGCGCACAGCTTGAAGAGCTGTTGGTCGGTCGCGATCTGCCGCTGACCCTGCTCGACGGACAGTCGCATCTGGCCCTGGCAGCGTGCGATGCGGTGTTGATTGCCTCCGGCACCGCGACGCTTGAAGCGTTGCTGTACAAGCGGCCGATGGTGGTCGCTTACCGTCTGGCGCCGCTGACGTTCTGGATTCTCAAACGCATGGTGAAAAGCCCCTACATTTCGTTGCCGAACTTGTTGGCTCAGCGTCTGTTGGTGCCCGAGTTGTTGCAGGACGATGCTACGGTCGAAGCGCTGGCCCAGACGTTGTCACCGTTGATCGAAGGCGGGGAAGAGCAGACCCGTGGCTTTGACGAGATTCACCGGACCCTGCGTCTGGATGCCTCCAACCAGGCGGCGGATGCCGTGCTGAACCTGATCGGCCAAGACAAATGAGTAAAACGAACATGCAGATGGGGCTGGATTTCACCTTGGTCGCTGAAGTCGAGGAGTTGGTTGCCGGCGTCGATGAAGTCGGTCGCGGCCCGCTCTGTGGTGCGGTGGTGACGGCGGCCGTGATCCTCGATCCGAATCGTCCGATTCTGGGTCTGAACGACTCGAAGAAACTCACCGAGGCCCGTCGCGAAAAGCTCTACGACGAAATCTGCGAAAAAGCCCTGAGCTGGTGCATCGCTCGCGCCGAAGTCGAAGAAATCGACGAACTGAATATCCTGCACGCCACCATGTTGGCCATGCAGCGTGCGGTCGCCGGGCTGCACATCCAGCCGAAACTGGCGATGATTGACGGTAACCGTTGCCCGAAACTGCCGATGCGCTCCGAAGCTGTGGTCAAGGGCGATAGCAAGGTTCCAGCCATCGCCGCCGCATCGATTCTGGCCAAGGTCAGCCGCGATCGCGAAATGGCTGCGTTCGAATTGATCTACCCGGGTTACGGCATTGGCGGGCATAAAGGCTACCCGACACCCGTTCATCTGGAAGCGCTGGCACGGCTTGGGCCGACCCCAATTCATCGGCGTTCGTTTGCCCCGGTGCGTCTGGCTTACGAGGCTCGGGAAGGTCTCCTCGAGAGTTAGTCGCGAGGCTGATGTTTTACTCAAGGCCCGGTACAATCCGGGCCTTGTTGTCTTTACGTTCTCAGACAGGATCACTATGCCGGCTTCATTCGTTCACCTACGCCTGCACACTGAATACTCCCTGGTCGACGGTCTGGTGCGGATCAAACCGCTGGTCAAGACCCTGGTCGGCATGAACATGCCTGCCGTAGCGGTCACCGACCAGAACAACATGTGTTCCCTGGTCAAATTCTATAAAAACGCCATGGGTGCCGGGATCAAGCCGATCTGCGGCGCCGACCTGTGGCTGTCGAACAAGGATCCGGACAACCCGCTGAGCCGGATCAGCCTGCTGGTGATGAACGCCGAAGGCTATCGCAACCTCACCGAGCTGATTTCCCGCGGCTTTATCGATGGTCAGCGCAATGGCGCGATCATCATCGAGCGCGAATGGGTCGCTGAAGCCAACGCCGGCCTGATCATGTTGTCGGCGGCCAAAGAGGGCGAGATCGGCCAGGCCATGCTCAGCGGCAACCCGGCGGAAGCGGAAACCCTGGCCCGCGAATGGATGGAAGTGTTTCCGGATCGTTTCTATCTGGAGATCCAGCGTACCAACCGCCCCAACGATGAAGAGCAACTGCACGGCGCCGTGGCCCTGGCCGAGAAACTCGGTGCGCCGCTGGTGGCGACCAACGATGTGCGCTTCATCAAGCAGGAAGACTTCGCCGCCCACGAAACCCGCGTTTGCATCGGTGAGGGCCGTGCCCTCGACGATCCGCGGCGTTCGAAGAATTACAGCGATCAGCAGTACCTCAAAAGCGCCGCGGAAATGGCCGAGCTGTTCAGCGACATTCCAGAAGCCCTGGAAAACACCGTCGAGATCGCCAAGCGCTGCAACATCGAAGTGAAGCTCGGCACGCACTTCCTGCCTAACTTCCCCATCCCCGATGGCATGACCATCGACGAGTACTTTCGCAAGGTGTCGTTCGAAGGTCTGGAAGAACGGCTTTCAGTTCTGTTGCCCAAGGACACCACCGAAGACTACGAGGCCAAGCGTCAGGTCTATGTCGACCGGCTGAATTTCGAGCTGGATATCATCATCCAGATGGGGTTCCCCGGTTACTTCCTGATCGTGATGGACTTTATCCAGTGGGCCAAGAACAACGGCGTGCCGGTAGGCCCTGGCCGTGGGTCGGGTGCCGGGTCGCTGGTGGCCTATGTGCAGAAGATCACCGACCTCGACCCGCTGGAATACGACCTGCTGTTCGAACGTTTCCTCAACCCGGAACGGGTGTCGATGCCCGACTTCGACGTCGACTTCTGCATGGACGGTCGTGATCGGGTGATCGACTACGTGGCCGAGAAGTACGGCCGCAATGCGGTAAGCCAGATCATCACCTTCGGTTCCATGGCCGCCAAGGCTGTGGTCCGTGACGTGGCGCGGGTGCAGGGAAAGTCTTACGGCCTGGCGGATCGCCTGTCGAAGATGATTCCGTTCGAAGTCGGCATGACTCTGGAAAAGGCCTACGAGCAGGAGGAAATCCTGCGCGACTTCATCAAGGTCGATGAAGAAGCCGCGGAAATCTGGGAGATGGCGCGCAAGCTCGAAGGCGTTGTGCGTAACGTCGGCAAGCACGCCGGTGGTGTGGTTATCGCACCGACCAAGCTGACCGACTTTTCGCCGATCTATTGCGACGAGGCCGGTGACGGTCTGGTAACCCAGTTCGACAAGGACGACGTCGAGGCGGCCGGCCTGGTGAAGTTCGACTTCCTCGGCCTGCGGACCCTGACGATCATCGACTGGGCGCTGAAAACCATCAATCGCGACCGTGCCAAGGTCAACGAGCCGCCGCTGGATATCGCGTTCATCCCGCTGGATGACAAGCCGACCTATACCCTGCTGCAAAAAGCCGAAACCACGGCAGTGTTCCAGCTTGAATCCCGCGGCATGAAAGAGCTGATCAAAAAGCTCAAGCCCGACTGCCTGGAAGACTTGATCGCACTGGTGGCACTGTTCCGTCCGGGCCCGCTGCAATCGGGCATGGTGGACGACTTCATCAACCGTAAACACGGTCGCGCCGAGCTGGCGTATCCGCACTCGGACTACCAGTACGAAGGCCTCAAGCCCGTACTGGCACCGACTTACGGCATCATCCTGTATCAGGAACAGGTGATGCAGATTGCCCAGGTCATGGCCGGTTACACCCTCGGTGGTGCGGACATGCTGCGTCGAGCAATGGGTAAGAAAAAACCCGAGGAAATGGCCAAGCAGCGCGGCGGTTTCATTGAGGGTTGCGCCACCAATAATATCGATGCCGACCTGGCCGGTAACATCTTCGACCTGGTAGAAAAATTCGCCGGTTACGGCTTCAACAAGTCCCACTCCGCCGCCTATGGCCTGGTGTCGTATCAGACTGCGTGGCTGAAGACGCACTACCCGGCGCCGTTCATGGCCGCGGTACTCTCGGCGGATATGCACAACACCGACAAGGTCGTGACCTTGATCGAAGAAGTGCGGACCATGAAGCTGCGTCTCGACGCGCCGGACGTAAACACTTCCGAGTTCAAGTTCACGGTGAACGACGAAGGCCGGATCATTTACGGCCTGGGTGCAATCAAGGGCGTGGGTGAGGGACCGGTCGAGGCGATCACCGAAGCGCGTCTGGCCGGGCCGTTCAAGGATCTGTTCGATTTCTGTGCCCGGGTCGATCTCAAGCGCATCAACAAGCGCACCCTCGACGGTTTGATCCGCAGCGGTGCCCTGGATCGTCTCGGGCCGTATTTCCACGATGAGCAGAAAGCCTACCAGGCCAACATCGACCGTAATCGCGCGGTGCTGCTGACGGCCATGGAAGAAGCGATCAAGGCCGCCGAACAAACAGCGCGCACCCAGGACAGTGGTCACTCCGACCTGTTTGGCGGTCTGTTTGTCGAAGAAGACGCCGACGTCTACGCCAATCACCGCAAGGCCAAGGAACTGACCCTCAAGGAGCGCCTGAAAGGGGAAAAAGATACCCTCGGCCTGTACCTGACCGGTCACCCGATTGACGAATATGAGGGTGAAATCCGCCGGTTCGCCCGCCAGCGCATCATCGATCTGAAACCGGCGCGCGATACCCAGACCGTCGCCGGCATGATCATCGCCTTGCGGGTGATGAAGAACAAAAAAGGCGACAAGATGGGGTTCATCACCCTCGACGACCGCTCTGGACGGATCGAGGCCTCGCTGTTTTCCGAGGCGTTCCATTCTGCGCAGTCACTGTTGCAGACCGATGCGATGGTGGTGGTCGAGGGTGAGGTCAGCAATGACGACTTCTCCGGTGGCCTGAAGTTGCGGGTCAAGCGGGTGATGAGCATGGAAGATGCGCGCACCAACCTGGCCGAAAGCCTGCGCCTGAAGTTGCACGCCAAGGACCTCAAGGGCGATCAGCTACGCTGGCTGGGTGAGCTGTTGAAGCGTCACCGCGGTGCGTGCCCGATCACCATGGACTACACCAGCCCCGATGCGAAGGCCATGTTGCAGTTCGGCGAAGGCTGGCGGATCGATCCGGCGGATGCGTTGATTCAAGCCCTGCGTGACCAGTTCGGGCGAGACAACGTCTTCCTCCAATACCGTTGACCGGCAGGTGATATCAGAACGCCTGCCCGCAACCTGAATTTTTAATCTCGACCTCAACGCGCCTGTCCCTTAAGGTAGGGCGCGAATAGACAACCGGCCGGCCCAAGATCCCTTGGGACTCGACCCAAGACGGACGCCTATGAACCCGAATTTTCTAGATTTCGAACAGCCGATCGCCGACCTGCAAGCCAAGATCGAAGAGTTGCGCTTGGTCGGTAATGACAATTCGCTGAATATCGGCGATGAGATCTCCCGCCTGCAGGACAAGAGCAAAACGCTGACCGAAGACATTTTCGGCAAGCTGACCAGCTGGCAGATCGCACGTCTGGCGCGTCACCCGAAACGTCCGTATACCCTGGACTACATCGAACACATCTTCACCGAGTTCGACGAGTTGCACGGTGATCGTCACTTCTCCGACGACGCTGCGATCGTTGGCGGTATTGCCCGTCTGGACGACCAGCCGGTGATGATCATCGGTCACCAGAAGGGCCGTGAAGTGCGCGAGAAGGTTCGCCGCAACTTCGGCATGCCGCGTCCTGAAGGCTAC
Organism: Pseudomonas sp. GM49; assembly: GCF_000282355.1. GTDB lineage: Bacteria > Pseudomonadota > Gammaproteobacteria > Pseudomonadales > Pseudomonadaceae > Aquipseudomonas. Next base: position 1,602 of record NZ_AKJL01000205.1, on the reverse strand, counting down.
CGCAAGGCTTGCCGCCTGATGGAAATGGCCGAACGTTTCAAAATGCCGATCCTGACCTTCATCGACACCCCGGGCGCTTACCCAGGCATCGACGCCGAGGAGCGTAACCAGAGCGAAGCGATTGCCTGGAACCTGCGAGTCATGGCCCGCCTGAAAACCCCAATCATCGCCACCGTGATCGGTGAGGGTGGTTCCGGTGGTGCACTGGCGATCGGTGTCTGCGACCAGTTGAACATGCTGCAATACTCGACCTACGCGGTGATCTCGCCGGAAGGTTGCGCTTCGATTCTGTGGAAAACTGCCGAGAAAGCACCGGATGCCGCAGAGGCGATGGGCATCACCGCCGAGCGCCTCAAGGGGCTGGGCATCGTGGACAAGGTGATTGGCGAGCCACTGGGCGGCGCGCACCGTGACCCGGCCGCTGCCGCTGCATCGATCCGCGCCGAGCTGAGCTCGCAACTGGCGATGCTGAAGAAGTTCGATAACGACGCGCTGCTGGCCCGTCGTTATGAGCGTCTGATGAGCTACGGTCTCTAAGCCGAACACGCAGTGCCCATGTGGGAGCGAGCTTGCTCGCGATGAGGGTATAACAGTCGACGAATGTGTTGAATGTTAGGCCGCTTTCGCGAGCAAGCCCGCTCCCACATTTGATTTGTGCAAAGGGAAAGATATGGATCGGCCCGCGATTGACTTGCCTTCCAGGCTTTTGCTGAATCTGAAACCGTGGCGTAACGCTCCGATTTGGCACATCGCCTTCTCCGGCGGCCTGGACTCCACCGTCCTGCTGCACCTCCTCGCACATCTCGCAACAACCGAATCCCTGCCGGCGCTGAGCGCCATCCATGTTCATCACGGCCTTCAGGCTGTGGCCGATGCGTGGCCGGAACATTGTCGTTCTGTGTGCGCTGCGCTGGGCGTCCCGTTGCAGATCGTTCGGGTGCAGGTGCAGCCCGGTGCCAGTCTGGAGCGTGCGGCGCGGGACGCGCGTTATCACGCGTTCACCGAAGTGACCAGGTCCGGTGACGTGCTGCTGACAGCCCAGCACCGCGACGATCAGGCGGAAACCCTGCTGTTTCGTTTGTTGCGTGGCGCCGGCGTACGCGGGCTGTCGGGTATGCCGCGTCAGCGCCCGTTGGGCAAGGGCCATCTGCTGCGGCCATTGCTCGACGTCACGCGGGCTGAACTGGAGGCCTATGCCAACGAGCATGGCTTGAGCTGGATCGAAGATCCTTCAAACGAAGATCGGCAGTACTCGCGCAATTACCTGCGCCATCAAGTCTTGCCCGTGCTAGCTCAGCGCTGGCCTCAAGCGGTGGCGACCATGGCTCGCAGCGCGGCGCATTTGGCTGAAGCGCAGGGGTTGCTCGAAGAGCTGGCAGACATGGATTTGCGTAACGCCAGCTCCGGCAGTGAATTCGACTGGCTGGGGTTGCGGTCCCTTGAACTGGCGCCGCTTGCGCAACTCTCTGATGCCCGGCAGCGCAATGCCTTGAGTCATTGGCTCGAGTCGCTGACCCGCCTGCCGGACACTGACCATTGGTCGGGTTGGGCGGATTTGCGCGACGCCACCGGCGATGCCTGCCCGGTATGGCGGCTGGCCGA